>NZ_JAPRGK010000009.1:0-110538 GCF_035726465.1 Enterococcus sp. E4-150
TGTAACCATGCCGAACACAGAAGTTAAGCTTCTTAGCGCCGATTGTAGTGAGGGGTTGCCCCTTGTGAGAGTAGGACGTCGCCACGCAAAGGCAAAAAGATGAACTAGAAATAGTTCATCTTTTTTTATTTTTATTAAGTTAAAGAACGGATTCAATTGCAGCGGTCATTTTCAATGGAGAAGTTTGTGGTGCAAATCGTTCGATTACTTTGCCATTTCTATCAATCAAAAATTTAGTAAAATTCCATTTTATTGCTTTAGTGACAGTACCAGGAGCTTCATTTTTAAGATAAGTAAAAAGAGGATCTGTATTTTCTCCATTTACGTCAATCAATTGATGCATAGGGAAGGTAACGCCATAAGTGGTTTTACAAGCTTCTGCTGCTTCAGTCGCTGAATCTAGCTCTTGTTTAAATTGATTGGAAGGAAAGCCTAAGATAACCAGACCTTGTGTCTGATAAGCTTGGTAAAGTTCTTCTAATTGTTTAAATTGAGGTGCTAGACCGCATTTTGTTGCAGTGTTAACAATGATTATCGGTTTGCCTGCATATTTTTTCAATGAATAGACAGTGCCGTCTTCTAAAGTAGTTTCAAAATTATAAATAGACATAAAGTTTTCTCCTTTCTATTTTATATAATAAAAAGAGCGCTAAACTGAAAACTAGCTATTTGTTTTCCCGTTTAGAACTCTTTTCAGACAATAAATATTTAATAAAATACGAAGATAAGATAGCTATATTGCTTCTCATCTTTACGTTCTTTTAGAAACTATGCTTCTACTTCAGACCATTCATCGCGTTTTGCTAAAAATTCACGAGCCAAAGCTTGTGCACCTTCTAGTGTATGGCTGGCAGCCCAGCCACATTGTGTTTCATTACTTGCAGGTACTTCAGTAGCTTCAAGAACATCTTTCATTGTTGCTTCAAGAACATCTAAAATGTCTTCGTAGCTTTCATGATTCAATACAGTCAAGTAAAAGCCTGTTTGGCATCCCATTGGAGACCAGTCTACGATGTAATCTGCGTGATTGCGGATTAGTTCGGCAGTCAAGTGCTCAAGTGAATGTAGACTTGGCATGTCCATGTGTTCTTTATTTGGTTGTTTAAAGCGGACGTCGTATTTAATGATGACATCGCCATGCGCACCCGTTTTTCGATCAGCTACACGTACATAAGGTGCTTTGACTTTTGTATGGTCAAGATTAAAACTTTCGACATTCATTCTCATTTGTAAGACTCCTATCTGTTTGTTCATTCGTTTTGATGCTTTTCACTAAAGAATTATTTAGTGAAAAGCATCAAAAACGTCTTTCTACTTGATTCTAACACTTATCGTTTCCAAGGTGTAGCAATCTGAAATATTTTTTAGATTTTTCTGCTAAGTCGTTTATTGGGACTTCTAGTTCTTGATTCTGTCAAATGCCTGAGCTAAATCGTTTATGAGATCCTGACCATACTCAATTCCTACAGAAAGACGGATCAAGCCGTCCTTTATGCCAGCCTCTTCTCGTTTTTCTTTTGGAATAGACGCATGAGTCATGACAGAAGGAATTTCCACTAAACTTTCTACGCCACCTAAACTTTCTGCTAAAGTAAATAGTTGGAGTGATTCAACAAATGGAATAGCAGATTCTTCATTTTTTAAAGTAAAAGAAATCATTCCGCTAAAGCCGCTCATCTGCTGCTTAGCAACTCCATGGAGTTCATGATCGGGTAATCCTGGATAGTAGACCTTTTCTACTGCTGGATGAGAAAATAGAAAATCAGCTACCACAAAAGCATTTTTTTGATGCTCCTCCATACGAACACTTAGTGTCTTGATTCCGCGCTGAAGTAACCAGCTATCTTGGGGACCAAGTACGGCTCCGATAGCATTTTGGTAAAATCCGATCTGATCGGCTAGATCTTTATGGTTAGAAGTCACTAAACCAGCTACTACATCGCTGTGTCCGCCTAGATATTTGGTACCGCTATGGACAACGATATCAGAACCGAGATCTAAAGGTCTTTGAAAATAAGGAGTAGCAAATGTATTGTCAGCAATAACTATCAATCCATGTTGATGAGCCAGAGTGGCACTTTTTTCTAAATCAGTAATCTTTAGAAGCGGATTGCTAGGTGTTTCAAGATAAAGTGCTTTTGTATTGGGTTTGATGGATTGTTCTATTTTATCAAGATTACTCGTATCTATGATCGTGTACTCGAGACCATTTTTAGTAAGAACTTTGTCAAATAGACGGAATGTTCCTCCATAGACATCATCTCCTAATAAGATATGATCGCCAGCTTGAAAAAGAGAAAAAACGGCATGAATCCCAGAAAGACCAGAAGAAAAAGCGAATCCTCGAACACCGCCTTCCAAATCAGCAATCAGTTCTTCCAATGCAAAACGAGTAGGATTACCAGATCTTGAATATTCATATTGTTTAGGCTGGCCGACGCCATCTTGCCGATAAGTGGATGTTTGATAAATAGGTACACTGACAGCTCCTGTTGTGGGATCTTCACTGATGCCTCCGTGGATCAATTTTGTTTGAATGTGCATGTTTCTTTCCTCCTATAAGTAAATGTTTTTTGATAAATAGCGGTCTGCTGCGTCTGGAAAAATCGTAACGACACGATGACCAGGTGGTAAACGACGAATTTCTCTTAATGCTGCTGCAAAAGCCGCACCACTCGAACTTCCAACTAATAGTCCTTGTTCTCGTGCTAACTGCCTAGTATAGTTAAACCCTTCTACATCAGAGATTGTCTCGATCTGATTGATTGAAAGGGGAGAAAGAAACGGCGGAATGAATTCTACACCGATACCCTCAATTTCGTGAGGGGCTGGATCACCACCATTTAACACAGAGCCCTCTGGTTCTACACCGATTATTCGAATGTCGGGATATTTTTCTTTCAAAAAGGTAGAAGTTCCAGCAAAGGTTCCACCACTCCCAATTCCTGCTACAAAACTATGGATATTTTCTTTGATTTCATGAAAGATTTCTGGCCCTAACGTATGATAGTAAGCAGCAGGATTATCTTTATTTTCAAATTGAAGAGGCAGATAGCTGTTTGATATCTCCTCTGCAAGTTTTTTACTTTTGCTGATGGCACCGATGATTCCTTGCTCACTAGGAGAATGGATGATCTTTGCTCCCAATGCTTTCATCAATTGTTGTTTTTCTAAGCTAAACTTCTCTGGAACAACAAAAACCGTTCTTAATTTGTATGTGAGTGCGGCCAGAGCGATCCCAATTCCTGTATTTCCGGCAGTTGGTTCGATGATCGTCGTTTTTTCATTGATTTTTCCTTGGGCAAATCCTTCTTTGATCAAATAACTGCCCAATCTATCTTTGATACTTCCTCCAGGATTTAAATATTCTAGTTTTGCATAAATAGCAGAACCTTTAGGCATAGAATAGTGCTGATTGTCAAAGCGATAAAGCGGTGTGGAACCAATAGCTTCTGTAATTGTCGAGATAATCATGTGGGCCTCCTAAAAAAGATAATAAAAAAAGGAGCTGACTATTAAATCAGCTCCTTGAAAGACATAGAGAAAAATTGAGTAGATAAAAAGATAAGTTACCTGGTACTCATTCTATGAAGGGCAATTAATAGACATGACAAATAGTATGCTGCTTTTATGCACCATACAACAGCAACGATTCAATTGTTTTTGGTTGCTGACTGTCATGTGTATCCCTCCAAGTAAAATTTTTATTAACGATAGCATGAAAAAAAATAAAAGTCAAAGGCTTGAAAGAAAAAAATATTTCGATAGCATCGTTTACCCGTGTTTATTTTTCTGACAAATAGGCATGAGACCTTAAAAGATAGAGAATACTCTAGTTTTCTGGCCGGTTGTCTGATACAATAAAGTTGATTATGATAAAGAAAAGAAGGAGCAAAAATAATGATCTCAGCAAGTGATTTAAGAGCCGGTATGACTTTCGTACAAGACGGCAAACTGATTAAAGTTCTGGATGCAAGCCACCATAAACCTGGTAAAGGAAATACAGTTATGCGTATGAAACTGAAAGATGTCCGTTCAGGTGCAACATACGACACAACGTTCAGACCAGAAGAAAAATTTGAAAAAGCACATATCGACACAAAACCTGTACAATATTTGTACACGATGGATGATACAGCTTTCTTCATGGATTTGGAAACATATGAGCAATATGAAATTCCTGTAGAAACAGTAGAAGAAGAAATGAAATATATCCTAGAAAACATGGAAGTAAAAATCCAATTTTTCGGTAGCGAAGTCATCGGCGTTCAATTACCAACAACTGTCGTATTACGTGTTGTGGAAACACAACCTTCCATCAAAGGTGCAACAGTCACTGGTTCAGGTAAGCCAGCGACAATGGAAACTGGCTTAGTAGTCAATGTTCCTGACTTCATCGAAACAGATGAATTGTTGGAAATCAATACAGCAGAAGGTTCTTATGTAAAACGTGCGTCAAAATAATTCGCTAACGGATTGATAAGAATTTGAAAACAGAGCTTGACCTCTTGAAAGGCAGATCATCGGATCTGCCTTTCAAGAGGTTTTTTGTGGAATCAGCAAATTGAAAAATAAAAAAGTATTTGATTTTATTTATATTTTGAAAGATGAATGGCAAAAGCTAGAGAAAGAAGAAACTGCACTTATTTATGAAGAAATTGAAATGATTCATAAAATTGAAAATATCCGAACTATTCCGAACTATATTGAAGCGAAAATATTTTTTCATCACTAAATAGTGTTGAATTTATGTTTTTATGTATAAATAGCTTCTAATAGTTCGGGTATTTTGTTTTTATAACCATTTTTATTCTTATTTTTAAAAAAATATTTCGAAATATACTAGACAATTCAGAAAATTTTGTTTAATATTATTCCAATAAAATTCAAATCTTTATCAAATGAAATTCCAATAAAAACGGAAAAAAAGTGAAAAGAGGAATGAAAAAATGACAGAATTGATAATTGGCGGAGTCACAGCAAGCACATTGGCAGAAAAGTATAAGACACCTCTGTATGTGTATGATGAAGAAAAGATGAGACAAACGATGCTGTCATTCAAGCGAGGCTTTGTATCGAAACGTTTTGATACAAAAGTGCTTTACGCCTCTAAAGCATTCCAAACGATTGAGATGCTGCATTTAGTTCGTGAATATGGATTCGGGCTAGATGTTGTCAGTGGTGGGGAAATCTATACCGCTTTGCAAGCTGATTTTCCTAGAGATACTATCTACTTCCATGGTAACAACAAGACGCCAGAGGAACTGATCTATGCACTTGAAAATGATTTGTTGCATATTGTTGCCGATAATTTGATGGAAGTTGAATTATTAGCAGAATTAAGCCAACGCTATTTAAAAAAAATCTGTATCATGCTTCGGTTGAATGTCGGAGTAGAAGCACATACTCATGAATATATCGTCACTGCGCATATTGATTCAAAATTCGGCATGAGCTATGAAAGTAAAGAGTGCCAACAAGCCCTTCAGTTGATAAAAGAAAGCAGCTATCTAGAGTTAGAAGGATTTCATGCTCATATCGGGTCACAAATTTTTGATGTTACTGCTTGGTTAGCTGAAATCGACAAATTGACGAATTACTTAACCGATTTTGACCAACCTCTTTCCTTGAATCTTGGCGGAGGGTTTGGGATTCGTTATACACAAAATGATCAGCCGATCCCAGTCGAAGAGGCACTAATAAAACTGATTGAATATACGGAAGAAGCTTTGGAAAAACGAAAACTGACCATTCGTCAATTACTGATCGAACCGGGTAGAAGTATTGTTGGAGAAGCTGGTACAACACTATACACGATTGGTTTCATCAAAAAGACACCACATAAAAAATATTACTTTGTAGATGGCGGGATGACAGATAATATCCGTCCAGCTCTGTATCAGGCAGAATACGATTGTGATTTAGCAGCAAAACTGTCGGAAGAAAAAACAGAGAAAGTGACGATTGCAGGAAAAATGTGTGAATCAGGCGATGTGGTAATTAAAGAAGCTTATTTGCCGAAAGCAGAATCGGGTGATCTTTTAGCTGTTTATTCCACGGGAGCTTATGGATACTCGATGAGCAGCAACTACAATCGAGCGACACGACCAGCAGTTGTTTTTGTCAATAATGGCCAATCAAGACTGATTGTTCGCAGACAAGCATTTTCTGATCTACTAAGGGGGGAAGTTTCTTATGATCCTTCATAAATATAATGGCTGTGGAAATGATTTTATCTTATTAGATTACACAGAGGATACGGATTATAGTCAATTAGCTGCTTCTTTATGTGCAAAAGAAAAATATGACACAGACGGATTGATCGCCGTAAAAACCGATCCGTTGGAAATGATCTATTACAACAAAGATGGCAGTCGCGCGCCGATGTGCGGAAATGGCATTCGCTGTTTTGCTCGATACGTAAATGATCAGAACATGATGAATGAACAGGAATTCAACGTAGAGACATTAGCAGGCACAAGAAAAATTACGGTGTTGGATCCCTCACCTTTTTATTGCAGCGTAGATATGGGAGTGCCAGATGATTCTCCGGAAAAAATCAAAGCTAATCAAACTTATCCAATAAAAAACCAGGAAATAGAGATCAATGGTGACAAAGTAACGATCACTAGTTTATTTTTAGGAACGATTCATACCGTTGTTTTTGTTGAAAATGCGCGTGAGGAAGTCTGGAGAAAAAGAGGTGAACTGATCTGTCATCATCCTTTGTTCAAAGAAAAAACCAATGTCAACTTTGTAGAAGTAGTCAATGAACAAGAAATGATCGTCCGTACCTATGAAAGAGGTGTAGGTTGGACACTTGCTTGCGGTACAGGTTGCTGTGCCTCTTATGTGGTTGCTAAGGAAACTGGGAAAATTTCAGCAGATCAGGTAGTTGTTCACTTGGAACAAGGAGACTTGATGATCTCTGGTGAGGATGCGATACAAATGGCTGGCCCAGCAGTTCATGAATGGACAAGAATATTGGAGGAATGAAGATGATAAAAGGTTCGATCGTGGCGCTGATCACGCCGATGAATGAAGAGGGATCAGTAGATTATGCTGGTTTGGAAAAATTGATCCAATTCCATTTAGATGAACAAACAGACGGATTATTAGTTTTAGGTACAACAGGAGAATCTTCTACGCTCACACAATCTGAGGAGGAGCAGATCCTTCAACTGACAGTAAAGAAAGTGGCTGGCCGTGTGCCGGTGATTGCAGGAGCTGGAACGAATAATACGAAAGAAACGATTGAAAAAGCGAAGCATTTTGCTTCTTTGGGGGCAGACGCAATTTTGGTCATCACCCCTTACTACAACAAAACAAGTGATGCAGGACTAGCTGCTCATTTTACAGCAATTGCAGAAGCCTCACCGATTCCGCTTATTTTGTATAACGTTCCTTCTAGAACAGGCATGTCGATTCCAATCCATGTATTAGTAAATTTAGCAGAACATCCTAATATCATTGGTTTGAAAGAAGCCTCAGGAGATATGGCTTATGTGATGGATGCCGCTCGGTTGATTGGAGAAGAATTCTTCCTTTACAGTGGAAATGATGATTTGATCCTACCAGTAATGAGTGTAGGAGGAAGCGGTGTAATAAGTGTATGGGCGAATATCCAACCTAAAATAGTCCATGAATTAGTAAAAGATACGCAGGACGGAAGATGGCAGCAAGCAAAAGAAAAGCAATTAAATGCACTTGAACTGATCCATGCCTTGTTCAGTGAGACCAATCCTATTCCTGTCAAAGCAGCCATGTCATTATTAGACTTACCTTCCGGACCTCTACGCCTGCCTTTAGTTTCTCTTTCAAAAGAGAAAAAGAAACAATTAGCTCAGCTTTTGTTAAAAGAAAGGACGGGTGAAAAATGAGAATCGGACTGATTGGCAGTGGACAGATGGGAAATAGAGTCGAAGAAGTTGCACAAGAAAGAGGAGATACGGTCCTTCTTTTACGGACGGCACCTAAAGAAGCAACTACGCTTGCTTTTACGGAACTGCCAGAACTGCTTATTGATTTTTCTCATCCAGATAATTTAGAGATGATCCTTTCGTATAGCTTGTCTTATCAACTTCCGTTAGTCATTGGCACGACAGGTTATACACAATCACAGTTCCAAGAAATAAAAGAACATGCCAAACATGTACCTGTGATGTATAGTGCTAATTTTTCGTTCGGCATCATGGTGATGAATCAACTAATCAAGCAAGCAGCTGCAATGTTGCAAGGCTGGCAGATCGAACTGATTGAAAAACATCATAGTCGTAAAAAAGATGCACCATCTGGTACTGCAAATATGCTGCTTCAAACAATCCAAGAAGTGCAAAAGCTGCAGCCCGTATACAACTGGCAAGGGAAAAAAAGAGAAGAAAACCAAATTGGTGTACACAGTATTCGTGCAGGTTCTTTACCTGGTGAACATGATGTATTGTTTGCTGCTACTGATGAAATATTTACGATCAAACATGAATCTTTTTCTAATCGAATCTTTGTTGCAGGCGCAGTAGAAGCAGCGGACTGGTTGAAAGATCAGTCACCAGGTTATTACAAATTAGAAGATTTATTAATGGACAAAGGGGTGTAAAAAACGTGGAAGCTCAAGAAATTATCCGCTACATTCAAGCGGCATCTAAAAAGACGCCTGTGAAAGTCTATCTGAATGTAACCGAGCCAATCGAATTTAAAGAAAGTAAAGTTTTTGGTGAAGGAAGCAGCTTCGTTGTTTTTGGTGACTATGAGACGATTGCTCCGGTTTTAGAAGCTGAATCAGAAAAAATCATTGAAATCGAAATCGAAACTGCTGCAAGATACAGCGCAGTTCCTTTGCTAGATATTAAAAAAATTAATGCTCGTATCGAACCAGGTGCTATTATCAGAGATCAAGTGTCAATCGGCAACAATGCCGTGATCATGATGGGAGCGATTATCAATATTGGTGCAGTAATCGGTGAAAACACGATGATTGATATGGGTGCTGTCTTAGGTGGACGAGCGACAGTGGGCAAAAACTGCCATATTGGTGCAGGAGCTGTCTTAGCAGGTGTGATCGAACCAGCATCGGCCAAACCGGTTATCGTAGAAGACGGCGTACTGGTAGGTGCGAATGCAGTGATTGTTGAAGGTGTCCATATCGGAAAAGATGCAGTCGTGGCAGCAGGAGCAGTGGTTTTAGAAGATGTGGCAGCAGGCACTGTTGTCGGTGGAATACCTGCACGTGTATTAAAAATAAGTGATGATCAGACAAAAGAAAATACAGCATTGATTGCTGCGTTACGCGAATTATAGAGGAGATGGAGAAAAATGCGCGAAATAGATACCTGTATTGTGGGGGCAACCGGATTAGTCGGCCAAACGATGCTCAAAGTGTTAGAAGAATATGATTTTCCAGTAGGACGATTGAAATTATTAGCTTCAAAACGTTCAGCCGGTAAAGTTTGTGTATTCAAGAAAAAGAAACACACTGTACAGGAATTGACAGAAACTTCATTTGAAGGATATGATTTAGCGCTATTTTCTGCAGGTGCTTCTGTATCCAAAGAGTTTGCGCCAATCGCACGAAGTCAGGGACTATTTGTCATAGATAATTCCTCAGCATGGCGGGAAGATTCGGATATTCCATTAATCGTTCCAGAGGTCAATCTGGAAGACTATACATTGAATCGGCTGATTGCAAATCCAAATTGTTCAACCATTCAAGCGATACTTCCGCTTAAAGCTTTACAAGAAGCCTTTGGTATCCAGCGAGTCAATTATTCGACCTATCAAGCAGTTTCTGGTTCCGGGCAAAAAGGCATTGAAGATCTTCATCGTACGCAAAATGACGAGGAACCAGTTTTGTATCCTTATAATATTAGCCAAACGGTGATTCCGGAAATCGATCAGCCTTTGGAAAATGGGTATACAAAAGAAGAACAGAAAATGATAAATGAGACCCGTAAGATTCTGCATCAGCCTACTTTGCCAGTATCAGCAACCTGCGTACGTGTGCCAATCGAAAATGGACATGGAGTCTCTGTGGCAGTTCAACTGCAAAAAGAGTTTACGACGGAAGAAATTAGAGAGTGTCTCAGCCAGTTTCCAGGGATTCAATTAGAAGATGATCTAGCAGCACATAAATATCCGACGAGCATTCTTGCTAGAGGAACAGATATGGTTTATGTTGGGAGGATCAGAAAAGACACTTCTTTAGAGAACGGATTGTTGTTCTATACGACTGCCGATAACATACGCAAAGGAGCCGCTGCGAATGCCGTACAGATTGCTGCAGCTTTAATGCAGAAAATAGCGGAGGTGGCAAGATGAGTAATACGCTGAAAGTAGCGAAATTCGGCGGAACATCGATGTCTCATGAAGAGCAATTCAAAAAAGTCCGTACAATTGTTCTTTCAGATCCCAATCGCCAAGTGATCGTTGTTTCTGCTTTAGGCAAACGTACGTCAGATGATGACAAAGTAACAGACTTACTTTATTTGATTTATGCTTACCTTCAGCATCATGTTGATTGGACACCCCTTTGGAAAAGGATTTGTGATCGTTTCATTCAAGTAAGAGATGTTCTTGCCCTGCAGTTACCTATTGAAGAGGAACTAGCACGCATACAGAAACAACTGGAAGACGAAAAGATAACTGAAGATTATTTAGTAAGCAGAGGTGAATATCTGACTGCTCAACTGATGGCTGAGTATCTTGGTTACCAGTTTATTGACGCAAAAGACCTGATTTTCTTTGACTATGATGGGAAAATCGATCAGGAAAAAACAGCACAGGAAATCACAAAAGCATTTAAAAGATATCCGAAAATGGTTGTTCCAGGGTTTTACGGGGCGAACCCTGCAGGAAAAGAAAAATTATTGGGCCGTGGGGGAAGCGACATTACCGGCGCGATACTGGCGAAGATGTTGCAAGCGGAAAGTTATGAGAATTGGACGGATGTTTCAGGAATCATGATGGCTGATCCGCGAATCATCGATCATCCTAAAATCATCGAGGAAATCTCTTTTAGAGAACTGAGAGAGATGGCTTATATGGGGGCTAATGTTCTTCATGAAGCAGCTGTTTTCCCAGTTCAAGAGGCGGATATCCCCATCCAAATAAAAAATACCAATGCTCCTTTCGCTCAAGGAACAAAAATATCGAATCACGAAGTGGAAAAGGAAAATGGACTGACAGGAATAGCTGGACGCAAGGATTTTCTTTCCATCACTTTATTCAAACGTCATATGTCTGATGAAATCGGGTTTATCTGGAAAGCAATGAGCATTTTTGCTAAACATGAGATATCAATCGAACATATTCCTTCAGGGATCGACAATATCGGAGTGATCGTTTCAGCAGAAGCGATTGCCGATAAATTATTTCTCATCACAAAAGAATTAAAAGAAACACTTGGCGTGGAAGAAATCGTCGTGATTGAAGACTTAGCTTTGATCTCTGTCGTTGGCGGACCGCATAAAGAATTGATCGGTTTATCTGGGAAAGTGTTATCGATATTGAACAAATTAGAAATTCGCACATCGATCTTATCACAAGGAGCACAGGAGTTGAATCTAATCATCGGTGTACCGAATGATCAGTATGAAACCGTAGTGAAGGGTATCTATGAAGGGATGGTGAATACGGATGCTGAAAGAATATCGAATGGCACTCCATCAAATTCCTGAAATCGGATTTCATGAATTCAAAACAAAAAAATATTTATATGAACTAGTAAAAAATAGTGGAGCCGTTATCCATGAAATCGGCGAAACAGGACTGCTTCTTTATTTTGATAATCAACAAGAAGAAACGATTGCTTTTCGAACAGATATCGATGCACTGCCAGTCAAAGAAGAAACAAATCTCTCTTTTGCTTCTAAGCATGAAGGGTATATGCATGCATGTGGTCATGACGGACATATGGCGATGCTTTTAGGGTTGACCGACTTTATAACTGAACACATCGAGGAGCTTATTTATAATGTAGTACTGATCTATCAGCCATCAGAAGAAATTTCCGGCGGCGCACAAAGTGTTATTCAGTCAGGATTGTTGGATAAATATGAAGTACAAGCAATATTTGGCTTTCATCTATGGCCTGGACTAGCTAAGGGAGAAGTTTTCTCTCGACCAGGACCTTTGATGGCACAAAGCAGTGAAACAGACATTATCATTAAAGGCCAGTCTGCACATATTGCTTCTAGTGAAAAAGGAATCGATAGTCTGGAGGCAGCTGTACGATTTTTGAAGAATGTTTATGATTTTGATCGGCAATTACCGACAGAGTGGAATCATCTAATGAAATTTGGTCAAATCCAAGGTGGAACGATCCGGAATGTTTTAGCTGGAGAAGTTATTGTGTCCGGAAGTATCCGTTCTTACAGTTCAGATATGCAAAATTATTTGAAGAGGGGATTAGCTCATTTAGCAGAACAGTTTCACTCTGCAGCTACTATTTCTTTTCGCTATAATGACGGCTATCCAGCTGTAATCAATCATAGAGGCTTATACGCAGCATTGTCGGATTCAAACAAACTACATGAATTAGAGGATCCAGTTCTTCAAGCCGAAGATTTTGGCATATATACGCAACAATATCCATGTGTATTTTTCTTTTTAGGTGTCGGTGATACCCCTGCTTTACATGATCCGACGTTCGATTTTGATATGGATGTTTTAGAAAATGGTGTAGAATGGTACAAAACGATTCTTTTTACAGAAAATCTTCTTGTAAAAATCGATAGCAGTTCAAAAGAGGAGCGAGTAAATAATGATGAATTTATCCAATCGATTTAGTCCCAGGCTTTCTAGAATAGAAGTATCAAAAATACGACAATTCGATCAGCAAATATCTTCGATACCAGATGTGATCAAACTCACCCTGGGAGAACCGGATTTTCCAACTCCCGAGCATGTCAAACAAGCCGGAATAGCAGCGATTGAAGAAGACTTTTCTCACTATACCGGAATGAGAGGACTGGAGGAACTGCGGGAAGCTGCTTGTATGTTTCAGCAGCAGCGTTATGGACTAACTTATGATCCGCAAACGGAAGTTTTGACGACGGTTGGTGCAACGGAAGCGATTGCCTCTGCATTGTTATCTGTTTTGGAAGAAGGAGACAAGGTTCTTATTCCAGCGCCTGCTTATTCAGGATATCAGCCATTAGTGGAACTAGCTGGTGCTGAATTGATCCCGATAGATACTTCTGACACAGGGTTTGTCTGTCAGCCGGAACAATTTGAACGAGCATTTGAACAATATGGATCAGCTGTCAAAGCAGTCATTTTAAACTATCCTAACAATCCTACTGGGACGACATTGTCTGCAAAACAATTGAAAGCAATCGCTGAGGTTTTAAAAAAATATCCGGTATTTGTTATAAGTGATGAAGTATATGCTGAATTGACTTATAGTGGAACGCATATGTCCATAGCTACTTATCTTCCAGAACAAACAATCGTGATAAGCGGGTTATCCAAGTCACATGCGATGACTGGTTGGCGAGTGGGCTTTATTTTTGCTCAAAAAGCCCTTATTGACGAACTAATTAAAGTCCATCAATATCTGGTGACTGCCGCTACAACGATGTCGCAAAAAGCTGCGGCTGAAGCGCTAATAAATGGGGTGAAAGATAGCGAGAATATGAAAGAGCAATATCAAACACGAAGAGACTATCTGGTCCAGCAATTGGCGCCTTTAGGATTTGAAGTGACCCAGCCAAACGGTGCATTTTACTTGTTTTGCAAACTCCCAGCTGCCATTCAAACTGACTCTTGGCAGTTTTGTGTAGAATTAGCGGAACAGGCAAAAGTTGCGTGTATCCCAGGAATTGCATTTGGCCCAGAAGGAGAAGGTTATATCCGGATTTCTTATGCTAGCAGCATGGAAAAATTACATGAGGCCTGCAAACGGATCAAAGACTTTTTAACAGAACAGTGATTCATAGATTTTATCAAAAAAACAATCGTTAATTTTGCGGTATATTCTGCAAGGAGACGATTGTTTTTTAAATTTAGTTCAAATGAACGCGTTTCTTTTGATTCATAACTAATGTAATGTTAAGTTTAAATTGTTTAGAATGATTTTAAAAGAATATTCAAGGAGGTTTCATCAATGGAAAAAATCAAAGTTGTCATTGTAGGTGCATCTCATGGAGGGCATCAATCGATCTTGGAACTATTGACACGATACGGTGAAAATGTAGATATCACGCTATTTGAAGCAGGAGACTATATTTCCTTCATGTCATGTGGTATGGAGCTGTATTTAGAAGACAAGGTAACAGATGTAAATGATGTACGTAATTTCAGACCAGAAAACTTTCCGCAATCCAATGTTCATATTTTAAATAATCACGAAGTAAAAACGATCGATGCCGATAAAAAAACAGTAACGGTTACTAGCGCATCAGATAACGAAACAAAAGAATATCCTTATGACAAATTGATTTTGAGTTCTGGTGTCAAACCAAACAATCTGCCAGTACCAGGAGCAGATCTAGAAAATGTCTACTTGATGCGTGGATACAATTGGGCAACCAAAATCAAAGAAAAATTAAATGATCCGGCTATTAAAAAAATCGCTGTCGTAGGTGCGGGTTACATTGGGATCGAAGCAGCAGAAGCAAGCCGAAAAGCTGGGAAAGAAGTCGTATTGCTTGATGTGATCGATAGACCTTTAGGCACTTATTTAGATGCTGAGATGACAGATATTTTAGAACAACACCTAAATGAAAACGGTATTGAAGTTTTGACAAATGCAAAAATCGAAGCTTTTACTGGTAACGGAAAAGTTGAGGCAATCAAAACAAGTGAAAAAGAAATCCCAGCAGATCTAGTCATTCAAGCTGCCGGTGTGAAGGCAAATACAGAATGGTTAAAAGGGATCGTCGACTTAGATGAACGTGGCTGGATCCAAACAAATGAATACTTGCAAACGAATCTTCCAGATGTGTATGCAGTAGGAGATGCTACACTTGCTTATTCTATCCCAGCACGCAAAAAAATGCCGATCGCTTTAGCGACTGTTGCACGTAGAGAAGCACGTTATGTAGTAAAACATCTTTTTGAAGAAGTACCAAACAAACCGTTCGGCGGAGTCGTAGGTTCCTCTGCATTAAGTGTCTTTGACTATCATTTTGCAGCAAGCGGATTGAATAGCTTTACAGCAGCAAAAGCAGGAGTAGATGTACGAGTGTCTTATTATGAAGATACGTTAAGACCAAAATATGTACCAGAAGAACAAGGAAATCCAAAAGTGTCCATCCAATTATTCTCGGATCCAATGACCCATCAATTGCTAGGAGGAGCAGTATTATCTACCTATGATGTTACAGGTCAAGGAAATGTATTGGCACTAGCGATCCAAAACAAACTGACTTTAGAAGAACTAGCAGAAGCTGACTTCTTCTTCCAGCCAGGCTTTGACCGACAATGGAGCATGTTGAATCTAGCCGCTCAACAAGCGTTAGGAGAAGAACCATTTGTAGAATAAGAAAACGAAATATTTGAAAAGAGGTTGTGAAAAAGCTGCCTTGCATCAAGTAATAAGAACAGCCAAGTAAAAACAGCTTCTTATGTTTTTAACTTGGCTGGACTTATTACCGCAGATGCAAGCTTTTGAACACCGTTTATTTTCAAAAAAGGGATTGTGACACGATTTGTGTACCGACCCCCAAAAGTTAGACCAAAAAATCTAACTTTTGGAGGTCGGTATTTTTTATGGTTAAATATACTTTTGAACTTAAATTAAAGATCGTTCATGATTATTTGGATGGCAAAGGCGATTGGACCGTAAAAATCCAGATCAAGAGATTGAAGCGGAAATGCTTAAAATTCGGGAGAAGCACAAGGATTATGGCTGTTTACGGATGACCAATGAACTAAGAAACCGCGGTTTCTCTATCAATAAAAAGAAAGTTCAGCGCTTGATCAAGAAGCTAGGAATAAAAGTAACGGCATACACGCGTAAATCACGTCGCTACAATTCTTATCGAGGAAAAGTTGGAGCAGTAGCCAAAAATCGGATCCATCGTCGTTTCTACACCAGTATCTGCCATCAGAAAATCACGACGGATACAACTGAATTTAAATACCATGAAGTGGATGCCAAAGGCATTATCCGTCAAAAGAAATTGTATCTAGATCCTTTTATGGATATGTTCAATAGTGAGATTTTATCCTATCGTATCTCTGAAAAGCCCAATGCATTAGCGGTAATGGAAGGTTTGGAGGAAGCTATCCAGACCACTAACGATTGTCCCTATCGTCGTACGTTTCACTCAGATCAAGGTTGGGCGTATCAAATGAAAGCTTATAGAAACAAATTGAAGGAGTACAAAATCTTTCAAAGCATGTCTCGGAAAGGGAACTGCTTAGATAATTCACTTATGGAGAATTTTTTTGGCTTATTAAAACAAGAGATTTTTCACGGGAAAGTTTATAACTGTTTCGAGGAATTAAAATCAGCCATCGATAGCTATATCTATTACTACAATAATGAACGGATAAAACAGAAATTAAACTGGCAAAGTCTCGTCCAATTTCGTAAAACAACCGTAACGGTTGTGTAAAAATATCATTTTAGAGCATGAAAAAAAGGAGTGGATTTCTCCACTCCAAAAAAGTCTAACTTTTGGGGGTCACTACAGTGTCACAGTCCTTTTTTTAGTAAAAGGATACATTTCTTCCTTGTATATTCCATGCGTGTTCGTGAGAAAGCATATATAATTTAATTAACAGATAGTTAGGGGGAGAAAAAATGATTTTTTCAATTACAATGAAACTGGTATTCGGGTTGATCGGTTTATTATTAGTGGTACGTTTGCTTGGGAAGAAATCCATGTCAGAAATCACACCGTTTGATTTAGTCTATACGCTTGTTTTAGGTGGGATCTTAGAAGAATCAACCTATGATGACAATGTCCATGTAGGGCATGTCCTATTTGCCATTGCGCTTTGGGCAGTAATGATTTATGGTATCGAACGTATCGTCCAAAGAAATGAAAAGGTCAATCGTTGGGTCAAAGGCGAGCCATCTGTTCTAATCAAAGACGGCGTCATCAACATGACAGAGTTGACAAATAACCATATCGAGATGGAGCAGTTGCGAGCAATCTTAAGACAGCAGGAATGCTTTTCTCTTGAAAATGCCAAACATGTTATCCTAGAGAATGCCGGTCAAATGAGTGTATTGAAAAAATCAGATGAAGACAAAGCTTTATCGATCCTGCTTGTAGATGAAGGGCAAATTCAGCATAAAGTGCTTCAGTCCAATCAATTGACTGAATCATGGCTTATGGAGAACTTGAAGAAAGAAGGCTATGCAGATGTAAAACAGCTGATTTATGTTGAATGGTCAGAAGAAAAAGGGCTCTACATACTAAATAAAGAAGACGTCATGCATGAATCTTACCGAATAGATGGATAGACAGAGGTTGTGAAATCAGCGCCTTGGATTGTTACTCAAAACTAAGCGACTTTTTCACAACCTCTGATATCTAATATACGTTGTTCCAGAAGTTGCTTCTTCGAAAAATAAGCCAAAATTCCACAAAAATTTAAGAAGCAATTTTCGAAAAATCCTTTCTTATTTTTTGAAGTTGATCACTTCTGTCACAACCTCTCATGTCACAAACCATTTTTTTGTTTCCTTTAACTCAATATACCGTACGTCTTCCCACAATATCGGCTGATGGTCAATCATAAAGTAATCTTCATAGGCTTCACCAATGAAGTGCCCTTCGACCTCATCCAAGAGTCTTCCAAATTCATCTTTTAAATTGAGCTGAATGATTACTGCTTTACGAGATAAAAAGGCTTCTGTCAGTATACTATCGATTTCTTGCAATGTCATTTGTTGTTTAGGAAGAGGCTGTTTGCGTGCTTCTTCTTCATTTTTTTTGATACCGTTGACTAGTTCTTCCATCGCAAAAGCAGTCCCCCATTTTAATCCAAATGGCCGATCTCGATACTCGTTATAGTCAATGAATTTTTTTGCTGTCCGTCTCATCTTTTCCACCTTCTAATCCACTCATACCACCTGCATGCCCGCCAACGAGAGAACTACGTGCGATGGCGCGTCCTCCTTGCAAGAGACTATGCGCATGGATGATTGATTGAAAGCCGTATTTTTTTCTAATCGTATCGACAACAAAATCAACTTTCGCTTCATTTATCTGCTTTTCAGGATCTTCAAAAAGGTTAAGCTGTAAACCTGTCGCGTATACGAGGTCGGAAAAGTTCACGCCTACACGCCGAATATCCTGGTAGTGGTAATGCTGGTGGAAAATGGTCAATAAAGCATCTGCTAGATCTCTGCTAGCATTTGTCGCTTCGATTTTCATTTGCTGGTGAAACCCGGTCTTGCCATTTGGATCAAGATAGCCTAAAGAGTATCCTACCCATAAGCTGACTACTTGTGTTTTTGCTGCAGATCGTCTCAAGCGAGTGCCGACTTGATCGGCCATTTCTTTGATAACGATCTCGATTTCTTCTCGTCTTGTATAATCTCTATCTAGGATTTGACTATTTCCGATACTTTTTGATTTTGGTGTATATTCTTGTCCCAAAAAACTTCGATCGATCCCCCAAGCATGGGCATAAAGCTGAGTACCGATGACCCCTAGCTTGCTTTTCAAGTGATAATAATCCGCGTGAGCTAAATCATAAACAGAATGTATACCCATTTGTTTCAGACGTTTTACTGTTCGTTTGCCGATTCCCCAAAAGTCAGTGATATCTGAGATTTTCCATAACTTTTCTGGTACATCTTCATAACGCCATTCAGCAAACATTTGCTTTCCGTCTTTTGAGCCATTGTCTAAGGCTAGTTTAGCAAGTAGCGGGTTATCGCCAATTCCTATAGTCGTGTAGATTCCGGTCTGCTTAAACACATCTTTATGGATCAGTTTAGCCATGTCGTACGCATTTGTTTTACCAAAGAGTGCCATGCTATTTGTTACATCAAGGAAGCTTTCATCGACGGAATAGACATGATGGTTCGCTTCGTCTGCATATTTTTTATAGATAGAATTGATTTCTCTGTTCTTTTCCATATAATAGGCCATCCTTGGGGCAACAATATATAAATCACTTGGATAGGGGAAGGGAAGATCTCTGGCACGGCTGATATTGGTGATGCCGTAAGCTTTTTTTGCTGCAGGACTGGAAGCCAAGATTAATCCGCTACCCCGTGTTTCTGTCGAATCGGACGGATAGGACATGACTACTAATTTAGTTGTAAGGGGATCAAGATCCTTTTCAACGCACTCTACGGAGGCGTAAAAAGATTTGCAGTCAATACATAAAATATCTCTTGAAGGTTCTTTTTCATAAACAAATACCGGATTTTGATTCGCCCACATAACAATCACCTCTTCAACACAATTAGAACACATGTTCTCTTTCCGTGTCAATAAAAAACAGCAATTTTCAAATACGAGCAAAAGGCTCACATTTGGAAATTGCTGAGAGGTTATTTTTATCTATTTGTTTTTAGCTGAGATCGTTGATTTTTTTATCAAACATGAACAGCTTCTGGATCGATCTTTGTTGTCCCATTTCCAATGTGTGCAACATAAAATTCCGGAGCATAGCCGACAACTTTCATGTATTCATCATAGACATTGTTTTTGAAGGCAGGTATATTTTCTTCTTTGACAAGAGCAATCGCACAGCCACCAAATCCAGCTCCTGTCATTCGTGCACCTAAGACACCTTCTTGTTTTTGAGCAGCATCTACTAGTGTATCTAATTCGATCCCAGTTACTTCATAATCATAGCGAAGAGAGTGGTGAGAATCATTTAACAGTTGACCAAATGCTTCTAAGTTCCCAGCTTCTAATTCAGCTTTTGCCTTCAAAGTCCGCTGATTTTCAGAAACGGCATGGCGAGCTCTGCGTATCAATGTATCATCGCCGATTTGGTCAATAGTTGATTCAAATTCTTCTTCATCTAAGTCTCCTAAAGAAGAGATAGGCAAAGTTTTTTGCAAACGTGCCAAGGCTTCTTCGCATTCGCTGCGACGTTCATTGTATTTTGAATCTGCCAATTCCCGCCGCTTATTCGTATTCATGATGACGATTGCATAACCATCTAGTTTCACTGGGACCATTTCGTATTTCAGCGTATTTGTATCTAATAAGATTGCATGATCTAGCTCACCGAAGCCGATGGCAAACTGATCCATGATACCTGAATTGACACCGATGAATTCATTTTCTACTTTTTTACCTGTTTGGACTAGTTCCAAGCGATCTGTTTTTAAATCAAACAGATCTTCTAATACAACACCTACCAATAATTCTAATGAAGCGCTACTGGAAAGTCCTGCACCATTAGGGATTGTTCCTTCCACTAACAACTCAAACCCATGATCGATTGAGTGTCCAGCTTCTTTTAATTTAAGGACCATTCCTTTTACGTAATTTGCCCAGTTTGCTTTTTTATCATATTCTAGCTCATCTAAAGTAAAACTAATGACACCGATATCGTCAAAGTTTGTGGAATAAACTAATATTTTATTATCGTCTCGAGGTGCTGCTACACCTTGCGTTCCATAAGTGATGGAAGCGGGGAAGACATGGCCTCCATTGTAATCTGTGTGTTCACCAATCAAATTGATGCGTCCTGGTGAGAAGTATTGTGTAGTTTTTTTAGGTCCGAATGTTTCGGCAAATTTTGTGTTTAAGCTTCTTTTGATTTCCATGATGAGTTATTCCTTTCTTGTTTTGATTTTGAATTCTGTCACTGTTTCAAATACTGATCCGGCTTTTAAATGAATCGAACCAAATGCTGAGAAGCGCTCTGCACCTGGAGCTGTTTGAGTCTCAAATGTGATGCCACCATGATGTGCCAGTTTTCGGTTGCGCATTTCTGGTGTTTCTGTGCCGAAATTTGCAGTGAAAATAACCACACTAGAAGCATCTGTAGCAATATCTACTTGGATTCTTTTATCGGGGCTAGTCAAGCGAGCGGCTTCTTTATCCAAGCCGGTTTCTTTTAAGAAAAATGGATGATCGATTCCGTCAACAAGATTTTTTTGATCCAAATCACTAGCAAAAACGGACGCTAATTTTTTAGGTATTTGAAAATCGAAAGCACTTCCTGCAGTATTTTCTTTTACCCCCATAGGAATACTATCTGTTCGCAAAGGAGCATAAGCTTCGCTATTGAGCCAAAGCTCATGTTGATCGATTGATTGAGAAGCATCTCCCGTCAAGTTGAAGTAAACATGATTTGTCGGATTGAATAAAGTATCTTGGTCACTGGTGCCGCGAGAGGTCACTCGCCAGATATTATCTTGTGTCAAAGTATAGCGGATTTCCACATCCATTGTACCTGGAAAACCATGTTCTCCGTCGGGACTTGTAGTAGTAAAAATGACAGAAGCTTCATTTTCGCCATTCAAAATGACATAAGACCATTTTTTTAATTCAAATCCAGGAGCACCACCATGCAGATTATGCCCAGTTTTTGGATCTGTGGCTAATTGGTAAGTTTTTCCATTGAGAGAAAAGCGGCCATTTTCGATTCTCCCTGCGGTGCGACCGATAGAAGCACCGATATACGGATCTTTTTCGATATATTCTTCAGCGGTATCAAATCCCAAAACTAATTCTCGATCATTTGATTTTAAACTGACGATTCTAGCACCTAAATCAGAGATAGAAAGTGCTAGCTTGTTTTTGTTCTCCAAGGTTATCAAGTGATAACCTTGGCCAAAATCTTTTTCTGTAATCTTCATTTTCAAGATCCTTTCTTAATGGGAAGGAACTACTGCATCGTGAAGTTCATCTTCCATTGTATCAGCTGGAGCCAATTTGTTTTCCAATTCCTCAACGATTTGTGCATGTTTTTTCTCTGTCAATGTAATCTTCCAAGCAAAAATAATAGCGGAGAAAATCATCAAAGCAGCAGGAGCATAGAATGCATAAGCTTTGAAAGTCGTTACGCCATGAGCAGTGATATCAGCAGCAGTAGCATTACCAGTCATCCCAGAAGCGATAGCGACAAACCCTACGATCCCGTTAGACAAAGCACCAGCGATTTTATCTAGTAAAGGGCGAATTGATAGAGTAACAGCTTCGTTACGGATACCATTTTTCCATTGACCATATTCAACAGAGTCTGTGATCGTCATCAAAGCGGATAAGAAAATCAATTGTTGAGGGAAGTAGAACAATACTAGCCCGATGATAACGATTGGCAAACTTGAACCTGCGATCGTAAAGAAAAAGTAAGAAGAAATCATCATTGCGATCCCTCCAAGGTAAACGTAGCGACGAGAGATGACGCGTGTAAGCATTGGGAATAGTGGAACAGCTACTAAACCAAGTAAGGCAGCAACCAGACCAACGATCCAAAATTCAGTTGGTTGGCCAAGTACATATTTGAAGAAGTAGAATAATACGGCAGTTGTTGCTACATTGGCAATCGCATAAGCGATATAAGCAAGGGCAAGCCACATCAACTGATCATTTTGAGCAACTGCTTTGAACACATCTTTGATCCCAGCTTTTTCATTTTGCTGACGGATCGCAGTATCGACTTCTTTTGTGCCCAAGGCAGTGATAATCGCAGTACCGCCTGAAATAACAGCAGCAATCACACCGAACCAGAACCAGCCTGAAGCGCCTTCAATATGTTTATGAGTAACAAGATAGGTAAAGAAAGTAACGATAGGGACAACGACTAGAGTAGTACCATTTGCACCTAGAGAAGAGCCGAAACGAGCAAACGTAGCAAATTTTTCACGTTCCTTTGTTTCCGTACTCAAAGCTGGAATCATTGACCAAAAAGCGATATCCTTAAATGAATAAAAACTATCCAATAAGATGAAAACGATTGCAAATAATATGATAAATAAAGTCGTATTATGAGTAGCTAAGCCAAAGAAATTGGTAAAGATTGCTACCAAGAGTACGGAACTAACAACGCCGCCGATAACTAACCATGGTTTGAATTTACCGTATTTTGTACGAGTATTATCGATGATGCCACCAATCAAAGGATCAAAAATAATTTCAACTAAGCGGATTCCTACAACTAAGCTTGTAACTGTAGCAATCATTTTTGCATTCGTTGCCTTATCTGTTCCTGCGAACATCTGGCTTGTCACGAATACCATAAAATAAGTGCTTAATGTAACATAGAATGTGTCGTGTCCAAAAGCGCCTAAAGCGTAGGACACACGTTGGATCATTTTGCTTTTCATAATCTGTATTCCTCTCCTGTTCAATATATAATACTAAGTAAACCGGTTACAACGAATAACAAAGATCTTTTAATGACTTAAACTTAACAAGAAATCGCTTCCTTTTTAATATATTTCTGTGACTTTTATTTAACTTTTTGTTGCATTATACTAAAGGAGTAAGGAGGGATAGACGTGGAGCAATCGATTTTTTTAAAAAAGGAACATCAACAAGTAGAAAAAGAATTGTATTTTGATTTTTGTGGTTTCTCTAAAACGATGCCGTTTCATTCTTTTGGTCCTGCTATTCGCAATGATTACATCCTGCATGTCGTGATGGAAGGCAAAGGATCTTATCATGTGAAAAATCAACAATTCCAATTGAAAAAAGGTGATCTGTTCTTGATTCGTCCAGGAGACTCGACGTTTTACTTATCAGATGGAGAAGATCCGTGGATGTATTGCTGGCTTTCATTTGGTGGGAGTGCTGCAGAAGAAATCATTCGGCAGTCGCTTTTCAGAGAAGACCAATACACGATGGTCTCTTCTGACATACAAAAATATATCGACATTATTTTAGAATGCATGAAAGATACGGAAGAAACCTTGGAAAATGAATTACAGTTAACAGCATTAACCTACCGTTTTTTATCAGTCCTTTTAAAAGATGGCGGAAAGGTCAGCGGTGGTGTACAAAAGGTTCACTCCTCTTTAGCTGTTGAGACAGTCAAATACATCGAGGCACATTATGCTGAAAAATTGTCTGTTGAGGAAATCGCCCAGCATTTAGCGGTCAATCGGAGCCATTTGTCGCGAGTATTCAAAAATCATATGGGTACCAGTATCAAGGAATATTTGATCGGGGTACGGATCAATCGAGGGGCGTTTCTTCTTTCTCTGACGGATGAATCCGTGGAAAGTATTGCCTATCAAGTAGGGTTCAATAGTCTAGTCGTATTTAGCCGAATGTTCAAAAAGAGTACCGGAGAAACGGCTACGAACTATCGTAAACGTATGAAAAACGAAAATTTTAAGAATATTGCTTTGGATACCTTGAAAAAACAGTTGGAAAAACAAACCGCAGTTTCTTGGACAACCTGATTAGTCTGGTTAAAATGACAAGCATCGGCAAAAGAAACTTGTGGCGGTTATGCTACACTGTAAAGCGAAGACTAAAAAGGAGGAAAAGGGATGCGTACACTTATCATCATTAGCCATCCAACGATCGAAGAATCTTTAAATCAGCAATTTTTCAAAGAAGCTTCTGCTGGTTTACCAGCTACTTGGCATCATTTGGAATCAAGCTATCCAGACGGAAAAATAGATATAGAGACTGAACTACAGCTCTTGGCCCAGCATGATCGGATCATTTTCCAGTTTCCGTTTTACTGGTATAGTTCTCCTGCTCATTTAAAAATTTGGCAAGATAATGTCTTGGAACGAGCAGCACATGTATTAAAAGGGAAAGAACTAGGAATCGTATTGACAACAGGTGTGGCGGAAAAAGAATACCAAGCTGGAGGAAAAGAAGAATATACGATTTCCGAATTTTTGAGGCCGTATCAGCGAATCGCAAATAAATTCCATATGACCTATCTTCCGCCATTCGTTTTAGCAAAATTTATGTATTTATCCCAGGAAAAACGTTGGGAGAAGCTAATTGCTTATCAGCAGTATCTCTCATTGGAAGGCAAACCATCGCTGACTCAGCGGATTGACTGGTTTATTCAAAGAGTACAGGAAAATCAGAAAATGCAGGAAGAAGAATCTGAAAAACAAGCATATATCGTAGAAGCACTGACTGAGGCAAAAGAGCAGATCGAAGACTTGACCTTTACACTGCAAGAAATGAAAGGAACTTCATTATGACAAATGATTGGCTGATCCAACAATTAGATGAATTAAGCGAAAAATCAGAATATCAAGACCGTGCGCTCTTATATGAAATAAAGAAACTGATGGCTGAGATAGACGAACGAACAATGCAGCTGCAAGGAGAAATCGACGGACAATCTTGGAATCATCTCAACTGGTGAAATTTTCTTATAAATAACAAAGATAAAAATGTGCACAGCGACAATTATTTGCTACAATAAGAATATGAAGCGTTTGATAACGCTGTTATACATAAAAATTGGTGGTGAAAAAAATGTATGATGAAAATGAGTGGGGAGAAAATGTTCGGATGACCCGAAGAAGACAGCAAAAACAGGCAGCTCGTAAGCGGATGATCATGATTGGGGCAGCAGTTGCCGTGTTTTTGATCATAGCAGGAGGAGTTGCGGGTCTATATTTTCATGGAAAAAATTCGTCAGAAGCGAAAAGTACGACCATAACGGAAACAACGACAAAGAAAACAGAGACGAAACAAACAAGTGAGTCATCAACTAAAACAAAAGAGACACAAACTTCTGAAGAAAAAACAGCAAATGGTTTGCCAGAGCAACTTCAAGCAATCGTAAATGATTATTCGAAAAAGATCGAAGAAAAGACGCCTGCATTGATTGAAGAATACCAGACAGAAATTCAGGGAAATCAAGAGGGAATAGCTGGTTTATCAGCAGTTGCTAACCAAAAAGCACGTGAGCTTCAAGCAATCTCCGACGAAGGGATCAGAAAATTACGTGCAGCGTATCAGGCAGCAGAAAATAAAGACGGTGTAGACTTAGATACTTTGATCAATCAATTATCGGCTAATTATACGAATCATGTCGCTAAGATTTCCGATATTTATTTGCAGACTAGCGCCTCTCTTCAAGCAGAGTCAACAAGCACACAAGACACAACATCTTCTGATTCTGAGACAGCAGAGTCGGTAGAAGCTTCTGAAATGCAAGCTCGAACAACACAAGACACAACAGATTCCTCTGAAACTAATACCAACAGCGCGACTTCACAGGCTGCGACAACCGTAGTTTTGGAAGGAGAAGGTCCAAATCAAATAGCCGAACGAACTGGCGTACCAGTAGAAACGATCTTGTCGCTGAATGGGATGAGCATGGAGAATTATTTCCTGACTCCCGGTGAGACGCTAAAATTGAATTGATAAAAGCAATAAAAAAGAACGAAGCTTCCACTAAGGTGAAGCTTCGTTCTTTTTTTATTTTCCGGTTCTTTTTTCGCGTACAAAGTAATGGATCGTCATGTAAAGCAAGAAAACGAGTCCAATAATCAATGAGATTCTCGTTTCAGGATTGATAAACATGAAAATCAATACGATAGCTAAAAAAGCAAGTGTCACATAATTCGTATAAGGAGATAGTGGCATTTTAAAAGGATGATCATGCATTTTATCTGCGTGCTTCTTTTTGAAGCGAATCTCGCTGATCAAAATCACTACCCAAGGAACCATACCAGGCAAAATACTTGAGCTGTATACGAAAACGAAAATATTTTCTGACTGGTTGATGAACATTGGTAGAAGATAATTTAAGATCAGACCAATTAAGATTCCACCTGAGATTGCTACGACAGGATAAAAAGGCGCACCGTGACGAGATAGTTTCAGAAATTTTTTAGACATCTTTCCATTTATGGCAAGTGTATAGACCATACGACTTGCGCTGAAAATCCCTGAATTGCAACCTGATAATGCCGCTGTAATCACGACAAAATTAATCAGTCCTGCAGCAAATGTAATGCCGACTTTAGAAAAAGTTTGTACAAAAGGTGAACCAATCTCACTCAATTGATTCCACGGATAGATACTCACAATGATAAAAATAGCACCAATATAAAAAATCAAGATTCGACCGATAGTGGACTGGACAGCTTCAATGATCGTCTTTTTAGGATTCTCTGCTTCACCAGCAGTCATTCCGATCAGTTCGATTCCTTGATAGGAAGCAACAACGATCGATAATGCAAAGAAAAATCCTTTGACGCCTCCAGTGAAGAATCCACCATTTTTCCAAAGATTTGAAATCCCTACTGCCTGACCATGATTACCAAATCCAAATAAGATTACCCCAAGACCTGCAATGATCATCAAAATGATCGTTATGACTTTGATGATCGAAAACCAAAATTCTAATTCGCCAAACGCCTTGACAGAAATAAGATTTGCCAGCATAAGAAACAAGACGACAATGATTCCGGGAATAATTGCCGGCAAATCAGGCCACCAATAATTCATATAAGATCCTACAGCAATCACTTCACTTATTCCTACGACAATATATTGAAAAATATTACTCCAAGCGGTCAAGTAGCCAGCCACAGGATGGATGTACTCGCTCGCGTAATTTGCAAAAGAACCAGTCGAAGGATCAACGTAAAGCATTTCGCCTAAAGCACGCATAATCAAATACAAAAAGAATCCTGCAATCGCATAGGCTCCCATCACTGAGGGCCCTGTCCAACGTATGGTTGAGGAGGCACCCATAAACAGACCGACACCGATCGTTCCACCTAGTGCGATCATTTGGATATGACGGGCACTAAGACTTCGAGTTAACTTTTCTTCTTCCATACAAAAACTCCTTTCGTTGTTGAGTCAACAAGAAAAAATAATCAAACGTTTCAACACATGTTTCTCATTATTAGGTTAGCCTTATTGAACTCTTGATGTGATTCTACAGAAAATTTTCATAAAATGCGAGGAAAATTCGAAAAAAACTTTTTCATCATTCTACTTGAAAATGCTTTCCATTTTAGTTAAACTATATTTAAATAAAAAGTTAGGTAAACCTAAAAAGGAGTGTAAGATTTGGAACGTACGGCCATTGTAATTCAAGACCTTTCAGCCGCTTATCAAGGGAAAACTGTTTTGAAAACTATCAACTTGACGATAAATCCACAAAAAATTACCGGTATTATCGGACCAAACGGTGCAGGAAAATCAACATTTATGAAATCTTTGCTAGAGTTGATACCAGCTACTACTGGTAAAGTCACCTTTTCTGGACAGCCGGTAAACTCAGTCCGTAAAAAAATAGCCTACGTGGAACAGCGAAGTGAATTGGATCTTTCCTTTCCAATTGATGTATTAGGCGTTGTACTTTTAGGAACATATCCATCTTTACGAATTGGACAAAGACCTGGGAAAAAAGAAAAAGAACGTGCAAGACAAGCTTTGAAAAAAGTAGGGATGGAAGAATATGCCAAAAGACAGATCAGCGAACTATCGGGTGGACAGCTTCAGAGAGTTTTTATTGCAAGAGCTCTAGCCCAAGGAGCAGAATGGATCTTTTTAGATGAACCATTCGTAGGGATTGATGCGTTAAGTGAACGAAAGATCTTTGACATCTTGCAGGAATTGAAGAATTCAGGAAAAACGATTTTGATCGTCCATCATGATCTTCATAAAGTAGAAGAATATTTCGATGAGGTTATTCTTTTAAATAAACAGCTGATCGCTTCCGGTCCAGTACAAGAAGTCTTTACATCGAAGAACCTTCAATTGGCCTATGGTGAGATCATCAGACATTTAGTAAAAGGAGGAGAGAAAAAATGATCCAATCCTTTATTGATGGATTAATGAATTATCAATTCCTGCAATACGCTTTGGTCACTTCCATGCTTGTAGGACTTGCTTCTGGAGTCATCGGTTCTTTTATTATTTTACGAGGGATGTCTTTGATGGGAGACGCTATCTCTCACGCAGTTCTTCCAGGTGTAGCCATTTCTTATATGTTTGGTTTTAGTTACATCTTTGGAGCCACTGCTTTTGGGATGCTAACAGCAGCAGTGATTGGTTTCGTGACTCAGCGGAGCCGATTGAAAAATGATACAGCGATTGGAATTGTCTTTAGCTCCTTTTTTGCATTAGGGATTATCTTGATTTCATATGCCCAGAGTGCGACAGATTTGTATCATATTTTATTTGGGAATGTCTTAGCTGTTAGGGAAAGCGATTTGTTGCTGACAGCACTCGTTAGTGGAATCGTCTTGATATTTGTCTTTTTCTTTTATAAAGAATTGAAGATCACATCATTCGATCCGACAATGGCAAAAGCTTATGGGCTGAACACATCGCTGATCCATTATCTTTTGATGTTCTTTTTGACATTAGTGGCTGTAGTCAGTTTACAGACAGTAGGAACAATCTTGGTGATTGCCATGTTGATCACACCAGCCGCCACGGCTTACTTGCTAACGAACCATTTACTGAAAATGATCATTACAGCTGCAGGAATCGGTATGCTAAGTGCAGTTGTCGGTGTGTTTTTCAGTTATAGTTACAATTGGCCATCAGGAGCTACGATCGTGTTAGCATGTACCGCATTTTTTATCCTTGCTTTTTTATTTTCTCCAACAAAAGGAATTTTATTTCAGAAAGGAAGCAGATAGATGAAAACAAAAAAATCACTCTTTTTAATCTTGGCAGTTAGTTTCTTGGTATTAGCCGGTTGCGGAAAGCAGGCTTCTGACCAAGCGGATGAAGGAAGTAAAGAAAAGTTGTCAGTCGTGGCTACCAATTCGATCTTGGCGGACATGGCAAAAGAGGTCGGAACAGATCAAATAGATATCCACAGTATCGTACCAGTCGGAACAGATCCGCATGAATATGAAGTACTACCAGAAGACATCAAAAAGGCAAGCGATGCAGATGTTATTTTATACAACGGTTTGAATCTTGAAACAGGTAACAGCTGGTTCGATAACTTGATGGAAACGGCTAAAAAAGAAGAAGGAAAAGATTATTTTGCAGTTAGCAAAAATGTAGAACCTCTTTATTTAACTAGCGGTGAAGAACATACAAAAGCAGATCCCCATGCTTGGCTAGACCTATCTAACGGAATAAAATATGTGGAGGAAATCGCACGTATATTCTCTGAAAAAGATGCAGAAAATGCGACACTCTATAAAAAAAATGCAGAAGCATATGTGGAAAAACTAAAAGAATTAGATACACAAGCGAAGGAAAGTTTTGCTTCTATCGAAGAGAACAAAAAATTATTAGTAACAAGTGAAGGGGCATTCAAGTATTTTTCACGAGCATATGATTTGCCAGCAGCTTATATATGGGAGATCAATACAGAAAGTCAAGGTACGCCTGATCAAATGAAAGCGATCATTGATCAGATAAGAGCAAAAGAAGTACCGGTTTTATTCGTGGAAACCAGTGTAGACTCAAGAAGCATGGAACGGGTAGCAAAAGAAACGGGTTTGAAAATCTATGATAAACTGTTCACTGATTCCATAGCAAAAGAAGGAGAACAAGGAGATTCTTACTATCAGATGATGAAATGGAATATTGAAACGATCCATGAAGGTTTGTCACAAACAAAAGAAAGCTGAAAAGTGCAAGGTCTAGCTTGAGGAGCAGACCTTGCATTTTTTATAAGAGATATGAAAAAAAATTATGCTGTTTTTCGTCGTACAGATACCTTTTTTGAAGAAATTCCGTTATAGTTAGAGTAAGGAAGGAAGGTGTGGCTATGAATTTTACACGTAAAGATAAATATACGATTAAAGAAGAAGTCTTTCGATTGATCAGCCAGCAGGAAAATACCGACAAGGATCAAGACCTTCAATTTCTTGAAGCAGAATTAGCTAAATTATTCATAGCAAATCAAAATGAGACAACAGAACCAGATGAAGAGCTGTACATAGGCAAATGGTTGTTTGATGAATTTCAGCCTTTAGATGAAAATACCGGTATCGGTTATTTTGTGTTCCTTTCTCCAGTCGGCTTCACACCTGGCGTATTAGTTAAACAAAACGACGAAATAACCGTCAAAGCATGGCCTGCATTATTTTCAGTCATCAAAGCAGAAGGAGTAATCAAAAAGATCCAGTCGGCCTATTATAAAAGTCAATTTATTGCCAACAGCAAATTAATGAATATGTTTTATAATCGTCTAGTAGAAATTGCTAGGCCTGGGAAAATCCCGCAAACATTCACGTACACACAGCAAAAAAATCTCTATGAAGAAGTATTGTATTCCCGCGATCTGTCTGAGTTTTCGCCATGGGAAGAGGTAAGGCTCCATGAACTGTTAAGTACAAAACCAGTTTCATTGAATTTTTTTAATGCATTAGATAACAAAAGAAAATTAATTTCAACAAATTATTGGGAAGTATTTGCTGCAAGAAAAAAATGGATGGAAGAAAAGAAGATTGCCGATCAGCAGATCCAGTTTGTCCAGCTGAAAAAAGAAAAACTATATTATGGGTTATACAGCCGTTAACAGCAAGCGAGGAAGACCATGACATTAAAAGAAGAAATCATACAAGAAAGCAAACGATTAGGAATTGACAAAATCGGGTTCACCACGGCGGAACCTTTTGATTCATTAAAAGAATCGTTGGAAGAACAAAAAGCAGCTGGCCATACTTCTGGCTTTGAACATCCAAATATCGATGAGCGTCTTTATCCAGAAATGACATTTGATCAGCCGAAATCGATCATTTCCATTGCACTTGCGTATCCTACTAGGATCCATGAAGAAGTGCCTAGGGATGAAAAACGCGGGCAGTTTGCTCGTGCTTCTTGGGGTATCGATTACCATGATATACTCAGAGACCGTTTGAACCGATTGATCGAATTCATCCAAACAAGAGCAGAAAAATGGCAAAAAGAAGAGGAATGGCGTCTAGCTCCGCAAGTAGATACTGGAGAACTGATCGATGTCGCTGTAGCACAGCGAGCTGGTTTAGGATTTATTGGACGAAACGGATTGTTGATCACTGAAGAGTTCGGTTCATTTGTCTATCTTGGTGAGATCGTTACTAATATTGTATTTGAGCCTGATAAACCAGGAGAATTTGGTTGCGGTGACTGTATGCGCTGCGTGACTGCTTGTCCGACAAAAGCATTGCTTGGTGACGGAAGAATGAATGCCCAGCGATGTTTGTCTTATCAAACTCAGACAAAAGGGATGATGCCGGAAGAATATCGTAAAAAAATGCGAAATGTCATTTATGGATGTGATATCTGCCAGTTAGTCTGCCCTTACAATCAAGGAAAAGATTTTCATTTTCATGAAGAGATGGAACCAAAAGTAGACGAAGTATATCCAAAATTAAAGCCAATGCTTTCGATGTCTAATAAAGACTTCAAACAGCAATTTGGGCATTTAGCTGGTTCATGGCGTGGGAAGAAACCTTTGCAGAGAAACGCATTGATTGCTTTAGCTAATCTAGGTGATCGAACGGCATTGCCTGAGATTTCAGAATGTTTAACAGATGTCCGCCCTGTCATCAGAGGAACAGCAGCTTGGGCTATTGGACGTCTAGGAACAAAAGAACCGGAAAAATGGCTTGATGTATTAGATGAAATATTAGCTAAAGAAACAGAAGAAGTCGTTATAAACGAATTGGAACATGCCCAGAAATTATTGCGGAGAAAGTTAAAATAAAAAAATAGTTAACATTATTCAAAGTTTTTGTCCAGTAATTGTTGTAACAATTACTGGTTTTTTTGTATTTTTTACATTTTTTTAAGAGAATTTGATAAAAATCAAAAATTTTTTTGCTTTTTTTTATGGATTATTGCAGTGAATGTTACAGAATCTGCGTTTTTCATTCAAAAATAAAAAAACATAGAAAAACGATTACTTTGCTTATACAACAAGGCTTTTATGGTTTTGTATCAAAAAAATATTTGTTTAAATGTTACAAATATTAAATAATTCGTTATTTTGTCATTAAATGTCATGTTTCTTTTACCTATGAAATATTTCTAAATGATAAAGTTAATAGCGTCGAAAGAATAAAAAACGGAGAAAAAAAGGAGTTTAATATGAATTCATTTAAGAAAATTGTTTTAGGTACAACTTTTGCTGCTGGTGCTACTGCAATGTTTGTAGGAACTACAAATGCTCACGCTGATGAAGTTTATACAGTAAAATCAGGTGATTCATTATCTAAGATCTCACAAAAATTTGCAGGAGACAACTCAATGATCGATGCAATTGCTGAAAAAAATTCGATCGCAAACATCAACCGCATTTATGTTGGTGAACAATTAACAATCCCAACTTCAAATGATTCTTCAGCAACAACAGAAAACAAAACAACAGAAAATACAGCATCTACAACTGAAACAGCAACGCAAGAACATACATACGTTGCACCTGTTGAAACAGTTGAAGTAGCTCCTGCTGCCCCAGCTGCTGCAACAGCGCCAACTTCAAGCTCTGCAAAAGAATGGATCGCACAAAAAGAATCAGGCGGTTCATACACAGCTACTAACGGACGTTACATCGGCCGTTATCAATTAGATGCTTCATACTTAAACGGCGACTATTCAGCTGCCAATCAAGAACGTGTAGCAGAACAATATGTAACATCTCGTTATGGTTCATGGGATGCTGCTAAAACATTCTGGTTAGCAAACGGCTGGTACTAAGCCGATAAAAGGAAAATGATGAAACCGAGAAACTTGTTTATTCAAGTTCTCGGTTTTTTTGTGTGAAAAATAACTCGTTTGCTTCCCACAGCGCAGCAGTACAAATAAAAACTCGAATAATGTATAATAAAGAAAACGTTTTTTTGTTTAGGGAATGAGGAGGAGCCATGAGTACAAAAGAGAGTCTCGAATTAAACGAAATCACAAGTGGAAATCCACTGTTATCCAGTATTCGATCGATTGTAGAAACGACATTTTACGGTAATAATGTTCATGAAGTTTTTGACAGGAAGACAGCTTATCAACTAGCAAAAGGGAGTCCAGGAACGATCATCACAGATTTAACAATCTCACATGCTGAAGAACTAGATTTACCAGCTGATGTTAGGACACTAGTATTCAATGATGGAAGCATTGTGGGAAGAACAGCAAGTGCTCGGCGGATCTTTGAGGACTTAGACAAGGAACAAAGCAAATACGAGAAAATTTTAAGAGAAGCTGTGTATCAAAGTCGCAAGCGCCAGTTTTACCATACAAAAGTAATCGTTGGCCTATCTGAAGAATTTTCTGTGCAAAGTCATTTGCTGATTCCAGAAGGATTTGAGAACAATTTGTATTCTTATTTGCTGAATTTTCAGCCAGCGAATTCGAAGATCTTAGAGACTTATCAAAAGTCTGTTTCCTTTGATGAGGGAGATCTTTATATCTTTTGTGATCCCGAATGGACACATGAAACATTTCCAAATGGACTCATTTTGTTTGATGCTCTCCATAATACAGCGGCTGTGCTAGGATTACGTTACTTTGGAGAATTAAAAAAAGCGACTTTGACGCTTGCTTGGGCATTGGGAAATCGCAATGGCTTTATTGCCTGCCACGGTGGGATGAAACAATATGCTAGTAATGACCAGACCTATACGATGGCTGTATTTGGGTTGTCCGGTTCTGGAAAATCAACGATTACCTTAGCAAAACATACGGAAGGTCACTCTGTTTCGATCTTGCATGACGATGCTTTCGTTATTTCTCGAAAAAATGGTTTTGCTACTGCCTTGGAACCTTCTTACTTTGATAAAACACAAGACTATCCGTCTGATGATCCGGCCATTTCTTCTTTCCTTACTTGTCAGAATGTGGGCGTGACATGTACAAGTAAAGGAGAAAAAGTCCTAGTAACAGGAGATATACGAAACGGAAATGGGCGGACAGTCAAATCACGTTATGCGACACCCGACCGAGTCGATCATCTTAGCGAAAAGATCGATGCTGTTTTTTGGATCATGAAAGATGATTCGCTTCCGCCAATTATCAAGATCAATGACCCAGTTTTAGCAGCGTCTTTTGGTGCAACATTAGCAACAAAACGATCAGACGCGGAAAATATCACTACAAAAAGACAGCTAGATGAGCTAGTCATTGAACCATTTGCTAATCCTTTCCGTGTCTATCCTCTTAGGGAAGACTATCAAGCTTTTCGAGAGTTGTTTTTGAAACAGCAAACAGCCTGCTATGTCCTGAATACTGGATATTTCGATGATAAAAAAATCAAACCTGAAACGACATTGTCAATCATTGAAAGAATTGTGCAACAAACGGCAGAATTCAAGTCGTTTGGTCCATTTGAAGACATCCACTATTTACCTATACCAGATTTTCCTGTTTCTTTTGAGGATACGTCCTATAAAAATCTGGTGAAACAACGACTTGATATTCGTTTACGATTCATTGAAGCTCAGATAGGAAAAGATCTCTTGCCAGATGAAGCAAAAGAAAGTTTGGAGAATTTGATTCAGAAATTGAACTAAAATAACAGCTTTTTCAAGAAGTAATCCATGCGCAATATCGCTCGGGATCCTTACTTGAAAAAGCTGTTTTTCTATGATGGATTTTTCGTAATATAGGTGGAGATGTCCTTTTGATAATCTTCCGTAGGCCAATGACCAGTATTTAAGAAGTTGGCTAATAGATAGCCGATATAAGGACCTGTGGTCAAGCCAGAAGAGCCTAGACCGCTAGCAGCCAGTAAGCTTGGATCATCTGGCAGTACGCCGAAAAATGGGGAAAAATCTGACGTATAAGCACGGGTACCTACACGGAACTCGTATGGCCAGTTTTTTATCTGATCTGGATCAGTCAAGAACTGTTCTGTACTCTTAGTCAATCCCTTATAAGCTTCGCTAGTAGGAGCCAAATCCCAGCCTTGATCGTTTTCATGGGTAGCACCTAAAAGGATCTTTCCATCCATGAAAGGAATGAAATCAGCTTCTCCGTCAAGCATAGCAACAGGCCAGTCTTGACTCATCTTATAAGATGTCTGAAATGCTAAGAGCTGCCCTTTTTGCGGACGTATATCTGCAGCATAGCCTAATTCTTGTAATAAAGGCTTAAGTGCCGGGCCAGGTGTCAAAATTACACGATCAGCTGTGTATTCTCCAAACGGTCCCTTGATGAGCCAAGAATCGCTCTTCTTATGCAAAGTGACTTTTGCCTGGATCTGCTCCATTTGTTTTTGTGCTAAACGCTGACCAAGATGTTCTAAATATGCTTTTCCATCCAGACGACCACCACCACTGATACGCAGTGAAACTGCTGGTTTCAATAACGGAAGTGCTTGAGATGTCTGTTCAGGTGAAAGCCATTCGATGTTTCCAATTTCTGGCGCTTCTTCTTTTCGTTTCTCGGCAAGAACAGCCAATTCAGCTAAATCTTTTTCAGGTCGAAGCAAAAGTGTCCCTGATTGTGCGTAAATCGTTTGATCAAGTTGGAAATCTTTTATAAGTTTAGGGAAAAAAGCAGCGCCGTCTTTAGCCAGACGATACCATTGTTTGTTTCTGCGTTTCGACAACCAAGGGGAGATAATCCCAGCGCTAGCTTTAGTTGCCTGTCCTGTCCCTTCATCAAATAAAGCAACATTGAATTTTGATGTATCTAAGTAACTGGCTAGGGTCATACCAATGATCCCGCCACCGATAATGGCAATTTTTTCCATAAAAAAGCCTCCTTTTACAAACAACCATTTTCACACAAAAAAACGGCAGATGCAACACCTGCCGTATATGGAATCTACGCTTTTTTAGCAAAGAACAGATAATAGGCGAATCGAGCAAAGCTTACGAGAAGCAACAGCAACAAGACGCCTAATGCTGCTTTTGATCCTAATGTAGTAGACACTTCATAGTTATGGGAAGTATGATGCTGGACGTAATTGATAATGACCGCTACTAATGAAGTAGCCACAGCGCCAGAAAACTGCTGCAAGGTATTGAACATTGCGTTCCCGTCTCCTTGTAGTTCTTCATTCAGTGCATTCATTCCGGTGGTCATCATATTGCTGTAAGATAATCCGATACCGATCATATAAAACACATGACAAGCAATCAATACACCCACTGAAGCGTGTCCTATGAGTAGGAATAATGCTAGCCAACCAATCAAAGAAAGAATCAGCCCAGCAAAAATTGGCTTCTTCGGACCATATTGATCCAGCATTTTCCCGGAAAAAGGAGAAAGCAAAGCACCAACCGCTGCGCCGGGAAGCATCGCTAATCCAGCGACAAAAGGACTACTTCCTTGAACGATCTGAAGGAAATTCGGCAAGACAAAAGATACACCAAGTAATAAAAACTGATAAACTAAGAAGCCAATCAAAAACAAGCGGAATGTTTTATTTGAAAGAATAGACAGTCGGATCAGTGGATGCTCCACTTTTTTACTTCGATAGTAAAAAAGGAACCAGCCAATACCGCCGATGATTAAAGCAATCCAGCTGGAAACTGTTCCCAACGTACTCAAAAATGTTAGACTTCCACTAAACAAAAGACAAATTCCTAAAACGCTTATCCAATCCAAATAACCACTTTTTTGTACTGCCATCTCGGGAATAGCAAACCAGCCGATAATCAAAGAAAGAATCAAAACGGGCACAAGAAACAGGAAGATATGATTTCATGTAAAATGTGAAGTCATAATGCCTCCATAAGTGGGGCCAATTGCTGGAGCAATGGCCGTTGTCAAAGTACCGACACCCATCATCGCGCCTCGTCGATTGAGGGGGGCAAATGTCAAGATAATATGGAACATCAACGGAAGAGCGATACCTGTCGCTGCACCTTGGAGCAATCGACCAAACAATAGGACCATGAAGGTAGGAGAGAAGAAATCGATCATTATACCTGCCAAGAAAAGCAGATTTGAAGCTAAAAAGAGTTTTTTGAGACTAAAATTGCGATTCAAATAAGTAGACAGCGGAACAATGATCGAAATCATCAAAAGATAAATCGTTGTTACCCATTGGACTTGTGCAGTCGTTAAATCAAACTGTCTGATAAGAGTTGGGAAAGTTACATTCATGGCCGTCTCGATCAATACGCCCGCAAAAGACATCATCCCTGTTGCAATTACTGCAGGTACTAAAAGCAGCTGTTTTTGTTTTGTCATTTACATCACCTCTAAAAAATTTCGTAAAAAAAGAGAGTGATTTCTATTATAAAAATAGAAACCGCCTCTCTCTCGACACGCCGAAACGTGTTATCTGTACGATTTATTTACTTAACTTATTCTAGCACAAACTGAAAAATAGTGTCAACACGATTAGCCAAGTCACTCAAAAAGAGGTATGATAATAAATAACTAAATGGAATTTCGCGGAGGAAGAAAAATGGAAAAAATTGAATGGCGTAAAGACAAGAGCTATAGTATGAAAAAAAGCCCGCAAATACTAGAGGTTCCTAAAAAAACATTCTTTAGCATCAGAGGGATCGGCGACCCGAATCAGGAAGACTTTAAACGAAGAGTAGCCTGTCTATATGCAGTCAGCTATGCAATACGCATGTCGCCTAAAAAAAAATTGGCTGATTCCTGATTATCAGATGTATACTGTCTATCCACTGGAAGGACAATGGGGACTGCAAGAAAAGTATTTGCATGAACCAGTGATGAAAAAAGAACATTTTTCTTATCAATTAATGATCCGACAGCCTGACTTTGTTACAGAAGCGATAGCACAAGAAGCCATTCAGCGTTCTAGCAAACTTCCGGAAGACTTGAAAGAACAAGTAGTATTCAAAAAGATGGAAGAAGGTCTTTGTGCCCAAATCTTACACGTCGGGCCCTATGACGAAGAACCAGCAACGTTTGAGAAATTAGAAGCATTCATCGCAAAAGAAGGCTATGAAAGAGCTTCTAAAGAACACAAAGAGATTTACATCAGCGATCCAAGAAAATCAGCACCTGAAAAAATGAAGACGATTTTGCGTGTTAAAATAGAAAAAGGTTAGCAACCTGAATGAAAACAAAAAATAAAAGTAAAAAATACCAAAATATGAAGAAATATTACTTATCTTTTGCTATAATCAACATTGAGAGGTGTCTAATATGAAAAAGAAACAGCGACAAGCACTGATCCGCCAGATCATTACAGAACAACCTATTGGGACACAGGAAGAGCTGCTTGCGCGGCTGCATGAAGCAGGCGCCGATGTGACTCAAGCAACGATTTCTCGAGACATTCGAGAAATGAAGTTAGTAAAAAGTCAAAATGAAAACAAAATAGTACGCTATACATTATTTAACCAGCCATCTGTTTCTTTAAATGAAGAACGTTTGCGTACAGCAATTAGACGCGAGGTTTTGCGTATCCAGTCTGTTCAGTTCATGGTTATCGTATTGACTGAACGAAATGGTGCCGATGTGGTAACGAATTGGCTAGATGAAGTGGCTTACCCTGAAGTTGTCGGAACGATGGCCGGTGTAGATACATTCATTATTATTTGCCGCTCAGAAGAAGAAGCACAGCGATTTGCAGAAAAGCTGGAAAAAATGAGGGAATAAATGAGGAGGACTTTTATATGAAAGATATGAAAGCGCTGCAAAATGGATCGGATATTCGAGGAATCGCATTACCAGTTGAAGGATATGAAGTAAACTTGACGACAGACATGGTAAAAAAGATCGGCTGGGGACTAGCAAACTGGATAAAGAAAAAGAAGAAATCAACCGATCCAAATAAAAAATGGACGATTGGGATTGGTCATGACAGTAGGATAAGCGGACCAGCACTGAAAGAGGCGTTGATCCAAAGTCTGAAAGAACAAGGGATACATGTCATCGATTTCGAATTAGCTACTACGCCTGCTATGTTTATGTCCACTCAATTTGAACAGTTCTCGTGCGATGCTGCGGTTATGCTGACTGCTAGCCATCTTCCCTATTATTATAATGGAATAAAATTCTTTACCTCAGAAGGAGGAGCAGAAAAAGAAGATATTGCTTTTATCCTATCACAGCAGCAAAAAATAAAAAGCGAACAAACTGGAAGCGTAGAAAAAGCAGACCTTTTGACACCTTATGCGCAAGATTTAGTCACAAAAATTAAAAAGGGGATTGGAACACTAGAAAGCAAACCACTAAATGGTTGGAAAATCATTGTTGATGCCGGAAATGGTGCTGGTGGATTCTTTGCTGAAAAAGTATTGAATAGCTTAGGCGCTGATACAACAGGATCTCAATTTTTGGAACCAGATGGTCGATTTCCTAATCACATCCCCAACCCTGATAACAAAGAAGCGATGGAAAGTATCAAGCAGGCTGTTTTAGCAAATGAAGCAGATCTTGGGATCATTTTTGACACAGATGTGGATCGTTCAGCTGTGGTCAGTGCTTCTGGAACAGTCATCAATCGAAATAATTTGATCGCAGTATTAAGTACGATCGTATTAAAAGAGCATCCAGAAACAAGGATCGTAACGAATTCGCCTACTTCTTCTCATCTACAAAAATTCATTGAAGAAAAAGGAGGTACCCAAATTCGTTATATTTCCGGCTATCGAAATGTAATCAATAAAGCATTAGAACTTAATCGTCTTGGGAAAGATACACAGCTAGCCATCGAAACAAGCGGACACGCTGCATTCAAGGAAAATTATTTTCTGGATGATGGTGCATATGTCATCGCGAAGATCCTGATGCTTTTGCCAGAATTAAAAAGAAAAGGTATCACATTAGATGAACAAATCAAAGAGTTGAAACAGCCCGTAGAAGTACAAGAAATCCGACTAAAATTGTTCAGCGATGAACCACGCGAACAAGGAAACAAGATATTAGAAGAAATGAAGCGACTGCTGGAAGAAGAAAAAGGGATGAACTTCGACCCGGCAAATGAAGAAGGTATTCGGTATAATCTGCAAGAACCTTATGGAAGCGGTTGGTTTTTGATTCGTTTAAGCTTACATGAGCCGTTGTTAGTATTGCAGATAGAAAATGACGAAAGCGGAAAGAACCAGCTAGTGTTAGAAAAACTAGCAAACTTATTCGGACATTTTTCTGATCTTGGATCATTACCAGCAGAATAAACCAAACTTCTTGAAAGGTAGTTGCTTGGACAACAAAAAAAGTGGTAAGGTTAAACCGAGTGCTGGTAAGGTGGCCAGCAAAAGGAGGAAAAAAATGGTAACGAATATGGTTATTTTTTTAACAGTATTGGTCTATGGGGTCAACTTTCTGGTATATATGTATCTTAAAATCAATCATATAAAAGATTATTTAGAAAAGATTGCTATTTATTTTGGAACGAATATGACGCTGTTGTTCACGAGTAGTATTTTTTTGTTTTTTGGAAAAATAGTAGAAGACGGCATTCTGGTATTCGAATAAGCAGAATTTTTGTAGAAAGCGCCTTACTTGTCATACACTATAATTATAGCCAAGTAGCAAATGGTCAATCGAAAGGAGCAGTACAATGAAAAAAGCATACGAAACAGCAATGATCAACCATGGCGGGCGCAATGGAGAAGTCGAGGCACCAAATGGCTCGATGCATATGAAAATCACTCCTCCAGGAATCCATGCAGAAGGAACAAATCCAGAACAATTATTTGCAGCAGGTTATGCTTCTTGTTTCAATGGGGCGGTACAACATATGATCAAAGAAGCAGGAATGACAGCAGAGTCCACAGTAAAAGCACGTGTCTCTCTTTATAATTTAGATGATGGCGGCTATCAGATCGGTGTAGTATTAGAAGTGCATATCGATGGCATCAGCGAAGAAGAAGCCCAAAAAATTGCAGAAGATGCGCATGAATTCTGCCCTTACTCCAAAGCAACTAGAGGAAATATCGATGTAGAAGTAACGATTGTTTAGAAGAATAAAGGAAATCGAACCAGACTAAAAACGTGAAAGGACCGCTTTTTGTCTGGTTTTTTTTGACAAATAAAGCAGATGATTTGGAAAATAGACGATTATCGGTTATCATATTTTTGTACCAATCGGTAGGTAAAAAAGAAGCGAGGTAAAAATGATGGAAAAATATCAAAATATTGTGATCGGTTTTGGAAAGGGCGGTAAGACTTTAGCGAAGGCGTTAGCTTCAAAAGGTGAATCGGTTTTAGTCGTTGAAAAGTCAACACGTATGTATGGCGGAACATGTATCAACATCGGCTGTATTCCTTCTAAATCATTGATTTTCAATGGAGAAAGAGGAATCGACTTTACAGAGGCTGTTGCTCGGAAAGAAAAATTGACGGGCATGCTTCGAGCCAAAAATTATCATATGATCAGCGATGAGGCAACTGGGACAGTGATGGACGGTACAGCACGTTTTCTTTCTAACCATCAAATCGAAGTGACGAATAATGGTGAAAAAGTGATTGTTGAAGGCGAACGGATTTTCATCAATACTGGTTCTGAACCAATCATTTTACCAATCAAAGGATTGAATACAAGTCGCTACTTGATTGATTCTACGCAAGCGATGGATCAGGAACAATTACCGGAAAAATTAGTGATCATCGGGGCTGGATATATTGGCTTGGAATTTGCATCAATGTTCAATGAATACGGATCTAAAGTTGTCGTTCTTGATGCCCATCCTGAATTTCTTCCTCGTGAAGATGAAGATATCGCGCAAATGATTTTAGAAGACATGACAAATGCGGGAATCGAATTCCATCTAGGTGTATCTGTAGATCAAGTAGCAGACCAAGAATCAACAGCTGCCGTCACCTTTACAGAAGATGACCAAGAAGTAACAATCCAAGCGTCAAAAGTTTTGGCTGCAACTGGAAGAAAACCAAGTACAGCATCACTTGGATTAGAAAATACAGATGTTAAACTAACAGATCGCGGAGCAATCGCTGTGGATGAATACCTTCGTACAGATGCAGACAACATTTGGGCGATTGGAGACGTCAAAGGCGGATTGCAGTTCACTTATATCTCTCTAGATGATTATCGAATCATTATGGATCAGTTGAAGGGCGAGAATAAACGAACAACGAATAACCGGAAAGCTGTGCCTTACAGTGTATTTATCACTCCGACTTTATCCAATGTAGGTTTAACAGAAAAACAAGCCAAAGCACAAGGCGTCAATTACAAATTATTCAAGTATATGACAAGCGGTGTCCCTAAAGCACAAGTATTAGAGGATCCTAAAGGTGTATTCAAAGTTTTAGTCGACCCTGAAACTGACTTGATTCTAGGGGCAAGTATCTATGCGGAAGATTCTCATGAAGTCATCAACTTGATTTCGCTAGCTATGAATGGAAAACTTCCTTATACGTTATTGAGAGATCAAATCTATTCTCATCCAACAATGAGTGAAGCTTTAAATGATGTATTAAAATAAATAACGAATGGAGAATCCACCATGTTCAATAATAAAAATACAGCAATAGTTCTCACTGACCCGCAAGTCGAGTTCTTGAAACCAGCAGGCGGTGGCTTTGGTTTGACAAAAGATATCTTAGAAAAATACAATACGATCGAAAACATGATCGAAATGGTGAAACAAGCAAAAGAAAAAGGATACAAACTCTTTATTTCTCCTCATTATTTTTACCCACATGACCATAAATGGCAATTTGGCGGTGCAGGAGAACATATGATGCTTGAACAGCAGATGTTTGCTAGAAAAAGTCAATATGAATCAGTTGAAGAAGGTTCAGGAGCTGATTTCATCGAAGAATTGAAACCATATTTGGATGAAAATACGATTATCAGCTCTCCTCATAAAATCTTTGGACCAGAAAGCAATGATTTGGCGCTCCAATTGAGAAAAAATGGAATCGACACAGTGATTCTTGGTGGAATGAACGGAAACTTGTGTAGCGATTCCCATATGCGTGAATTGGTAGAGAGTGGATTCAATGTTGTGGTAGCGACAGATGCAATTGGTGCTCCTGGTCAAGAAGCAATGGATGCAGCGTTGACGAACTTTGGCTTTATTGCAGATCAAGTGATGACAACAGAGGAAGTATTAGAGCAACTATCATAAGATAGGAATTGCTTTTGTCCTCGCAGTTCTTGAATCAATGAACATCTAGCTATATGAGAACAGTTTTATAGTGAGGGCTGTGTCAGATAGTTTGCACAGTCTTTTTTAAACGATTAAGAAGAAAAAATGATGAATTTATTGTATAATATAGGACTATGAGAAATGAAAAAGGAGAATATCATTGAAAACAAAGGAAAAGATCTTGGAAGCGACCAAAGATCTTATTTATAAAAAAGGCTATCATGAAACGTCAATCCGAGATATTCTAGCAGCTTCTGAGACGGGGAAAGGGCAATTTTATTATTACTTTTCTTCAAAAAAAGAAGTTTGTCTAGCGGTGATCCATGCGCATATGGTCGTGTGGCAGACAGAATTGTTCGAAGACATCTTAAATGCTGGAAAACAGCCAGAAGAAGCATTAGAAGAAATGTTGGACTGGATTTTTGCTGATCATGAGACACAGATCACTTATCATGGCTGTCCTGTAGGTAATTTGATTATTGAGTTGAGTACAGTGGATGAAGAATACCGTCTGTTGCTACTAGAATTAGTCAATCAATGGGTCAAGTATACGAAACAAAATATCCTGGCACTTTCTGAAGAAAAACTGTCCGATGCAGAGGCAGACCGTCAAGCCAAAGCGTTGATTGCTGAAATCCAGGGAAGTATCTTATTGTTGAAAGTCACACAGGATCTATCACTACTTAGACAAAATTTTCAATTGATCAAAGAAAGATTGTTAACTTCGCAAAAGGTTCTTTAATAATTAGAGGTTGTGAAAAAGCTGCCCTGCATCAAGTAATAAGAACAGCCAAATAAAAATAGCTGCTCATATTTTTCGTTTGGTTGGGCTTATTACCGCAGATGCAAGCTTTGGAACACCGTTTACCCAGAGGTCGTAAGCCTGCCGTTTCACTCCGAGTCACAAGGAACAATTTCAAAAAGCAGCTTCTCATGTTTGTTGAATATTGTGACTTGTGACCGAGGAGTTGGCAGGAGAATACCATTCACTGGAGAGTTTGTCACTTGTCACAACTTTTTTAGTTCTACACAAATTGAAAGCGTTTTGTTGGTGCGAACTTCTTGTTGCAGTGTATGATAGAAAAAAAGATTGGGAGGGATTAGGATGTGTGGTCGTTATTTTTTTGATCTAGAGTCAGAGCTCCTTCAGAATTATTATCGAGAAGCCCAGAAGAAACAACCGGAGCAGGCAGCAGAATTAGCAGCTGGAGAAGTTTTTCCGTCAAATCTTGTTGTGACGTTAAGAAAAGAGGAAGAAAACATCCTCACTCCGGAAATCATGAAGTGGGGATTTACCGGATTTAAAAAAGGACAATTGATGATTAATGCCCGTGCAGAGACAGTAGAAGAAAAAAAGACCTTTCATCAACCATTTTTGCAAAATCGTTGTGTTTTCCCAATGAGTGGCTTTTATGAGTGGAATGAAGAAAAAGACAAATTTATGTTTTCAAATAAGGAAAAAATAGTGTATATTGGCGGTTTTTATCGTAGCCATCAGGATGAAAAAATGGCAGAATCAATCATAATGACTACTGAACCTAACCGCACAGTCGCACCAATCCATGACCGAATGCCGCTTGTCTTGACTGAAGAACAAATCGAACCTTGGGTAACAGATATTTCTTTTGCGCGAAAAATCATTACTCAGCAGATGCCTGAATTAGTAATGGAGAAGGTATAACATAATCGATTTTTCAAAGAAAGAGCGGCAAAAAACGAAAAAGACTTCAGCACAGATCCCAAAAACAAAGAGAACAGAAGAAATGCTCATAAGCTGCATATACTGCATCTATAGAGTCACAGTCGACCTTTCTAAGGTATAGCTTCTATTTGTTTTTTACTCGTGCTGCGAGTCTTTTTTATTTATACCTAACGATGTTTATCATTATGACTCTTTGAATTCTTGGAATCTAAAATTCAAACTTAACGACTGGTTGGCAGTTGTATATTCTCTGAGTTTATAGATAAGAGGTTGCCATTTATCCACATTGATATGAGTTGGATCATGTAAAATCCCTTCTTCTACAAAAATAGCTACGATCTCACATTCTACAATAGCAAAGTCTTCTCTAGTTGAAATTCGTTGAACCAACGTTTCTATTTGAATCGGGCATTCTTTGATCCGAACAGTTGAAACTTCTTCACCTGCTAGTTTCGTGAACTTTCCCAATTGAAATTTGTCAGAGCAAAAGGAATAGCCAGCTTTTTGTTTATAATCGGGCATGATAGGATGGCCTGTTGTCTTTGAAATTTTCTCCCAAAGCGTTTTATCTGCAAAATTGAAGGTAGCGGGGGGTTAGCTATAGTATTTGGGTAGCTTTTGGATCCATAGGTTCAATGTTTCTTGGATTATTTTTTTATTTAAAGAAAAAATGAACTGGCTACAATTTATTTCTATTTATATCCAATAAGATATACTTTAAACAAAACAATTTTCTAGATAGTTTACAAAGGGGAATTTTGCGTTACTTAGTGTTATATAGTATACTTTTATTAAGGGAGTGATGATAATGCTTGTTACAAAATCTAGATTACAAGGAAGTTCTGTAGTGGTAACTTTACCTTCTGATAACGGAAAGAAACCTTCAGAAAACCAAGAATATATCGTTGTGTATTCTGATGATGGAACAATTACGTTAGTTCCAAAAATTGAAGATCCATTTAGTGGTGGGGAAGAGGCCGAGTATTATGAGAAAGACGAATGGGAAGATTTAACTCCTGAAGGGAGAGAAATTTTATAGTGTCAGGAGAAAGAATTTATATTCCTAAAAAAGGTGATATTGTATGGATTGATTTTGATCCCTCAGTAGGAAAAGAAATTCAAAAAAGACGACCAGGACTAGTCGTCTCTCGTTATGAATTTAACCGTAAAACAATGTTTTCGGTCATATGTCCAATTACTTCCACTATAAAGAATTTACCGACACGTTACTCATTACCTGAAGAGCTAGATATAAAAGGACAAGTAATTATTACACAATTAAAATCTCTTGATTTTAAGAAACGAAAACTCAAAAAAATAGAAAACTTACCATTGCAAGACATGGCTAAAATTGATCAGATTATACAGTATATGTTTTAAGCATTGTAAGTAAACTCTATAATATTTTTATATGCTAAACATAACGAAATTAAAAAAAGGCCAAGTAAATGTCGTTCATTCTACTAGTGTGGTCGATGGGATTAATTTCCGTATCTTAAACTAAAGAATATATAGCATTTTAAACGAATGATTGAGGTGATTTCCTCAAGTCATTCGTTTTTTTGTGTCACAAAACTTGTTTTTTCACGACATATCTTAACGTATACGAAAAGTCGCGACAATACTTTAACAGAAAGAAGAAAAAGAACAACTGACAGTTTTAGTCCTAAAAAATCTAAACTCTTTAGATATGAGTAATATCATTTTAAACTATATCGATGCTCAAAACGTAAAATTTGGGATCAAGATCTGTCTAGGAAAGAATTTCTATAGTTTAACTGAATAACACAAAAAGGCATATCATGCGACAAGAAAAACAATGAAAAGAGAAATTTGCCATCACTGGAACATCCGTACAGAAATTAGCATAGATTCTGAAAAATCTACCGCTAGTTTTTATTTAGTTGTTCTAACGACACCAATACTTGTAATGCTCGAAAATGTGCAATTGGGTCAGATAGTGAACCAAAGTAGAATCTCAAAGCGACAATTATGAATGTAAAAGTACCTTTTATGATTAGTTTATTCTCTAATTGATTACATCCCGTATAATTAATAAAATTACTTTACCGATTACACGATCTTATGTCAGTAGAGCTTTTAGGTACACTATCAATACAGTTCATTCCAGTATAATGTAAGTTTTTTTTTATTTTGAGTCACTTTTTGTCAATATTATTATTTACAATACCTTCTATAATAAAAGCTATTTAAGGAAGTGTTTATGAATGAGTAAAAATTCTAAAGGATTCCTAACCATCTTATTAGCTTTTATAGGGTATATGTTGGTTGGGCTGCTAAAATCATACAGTAATGAGTTGCTGAATTTTTCAACATTTATTAATGATACATTAGTTCCAAGTTTGTTTTTCATTGTATTTTTTGCTGTTGGTTATTTTATAATAAAGATATGATGACTAATTTAGCTCAACTATTCCAGCGTCAGCTGAAGATATTGCAATTCCCGATTCCTTAATCATTTATCTGGATGAGACAGAAAGTGAAGTTGCAACAGATGTGCATGTAGTTGAGGATAAAAATGATAGTTTAAAAATTAATAGTTCAGATACTTTACTAAGAGTAAGTCCTATCTTTTCAGCTGTTATTTAGATGCAAGTAGCAACTAAGTTAGGTAGTACTCCTGCAATGGATAGGTATTGGTGTGTTCGATATATAAGTGGTCGAAGTATCAAGGTTATGTATACTGGATGGGAGATAGAAGAGTTAAAAATTGGAGGTCACCGCCACAAATGGAATTTAGATTTAGAGGTACCTTAGATTTGGTATAGTTATTAAACACCAGATGCCCTGGTTTGTAGGGAAAGTCGAAGAGTATTTTTCCACTTCTGCGCCCCTTTAATTTTTCTAGTAATGCCGTGAATTTGTGATTAATTGGAAATATGAAGAAAGGAGAGTCTATGAAAACAACACTAGTTCTATTCTATAAAAAGCATCCTTATTTTACACTTCTGATAAATATATTGTTGGCTAGTGTTATCGGGATTTCTGTTGAATATCTAATAAATAAAGATTTCATAGGTTCTGGTTTTTATACGGCTTTATTTCTTGGACTTCTTGAAGCATTTTCAATTTATAAAAAATCAAAAAAATAAAATAGATTGTCGTAAGAGATCTTTTTCATTTCATTTTTTTCTGAAAACCCGTTGTTTCTGTCAGTGAAGCAGCGGGTTTTTAGATTTATTGTCTTTAGACCTAATTGAGCGCGCCGAGCGAGTGAAATACAAAACCACTTGCTATGCGGGTGGGGCAATAAAGGGAAATAGTTTAGCCCGTACAAAGTAGATGTGTAAATACCACATTGCATTCACACCAAAGTATAGAAGAAAAATAATTTATAATCAATATCGAGCCAATATTCAGGAGATCATCAAGAGATTGTGCAAATCTAAAATATAAATTTGGATATCGACACTTTTGGGTGGAAGGATACTATGTGACAAAAGTAGGACAAAATGAAGCGACCATCAAAAAGTACATTCAAGAACAAGAAAAACATGATAGTGCGTTAGATAAGCTGAGTGTACGAGAGTAAGACGATCCTTTTAAGGGCTAAGGAGTAGTACATAAACCTTTTAAGAGGTGGGCAAAACTGGCAAAGGCAATATGGCTTGAACATAAAATATGAAAGCCAGCGTCTTTGGGCGCTGGCCGGTGTTTTGAGCTTATAGCTCTAGAGAAAACCACCCTTTTGAAGGGTGGTTATGATTAATGACTTTAGTCAGTTTTGCTCACAAAGCGTGTGGAACAAAAAACGGGTGTTTCTACGGGTAGATATTTATTTCTTGAATGGAGGTGTCCCATACATTTTTGGTGTTACTGGTTCTAATTTTGGCGCAGCGCCTTCGATCTTAGGTTCTTTCAACCATTGATATTCGCCTTCGCCATCCAATGCTTTGCCGCTAGCCCAAGAACCCTCACTACTTTGGTCTCCCTCTGAGAAGTTATAGAAGTCATAAGCAATGTCTTTTCGTTCTTTGTCACGCGGGAAAGTACTTGGGACTAAGATTGAACCTTCTTTTTCTTCTAATTCTTTCACTGCACATTCCCATAGATTTTGATGATAGCTATCTCTTGCAAGGAGAACAGACAGCATATCTTTTACGCCACGATCATCGATCATTTCGTAAATACGTGCTACTTGAAGTCTTCCTTGTGATTCGGCATTTAAATTAGCTCTAAAGTCTGCTAACAAGTTGCCACTCGCAATGATATAGGCACCGCTCCATGGATTGCCCACGCTGTCAGCAGGACGAGGTCCTAAGCCAGCTACGATCGCGTGCTGTGGATTCATTCCAGAGATAATGGCACCGATTGTTGGATCTTTTTGCATCGCTGCTTCTTGATCTTCAACAGGCGCACCCTCTAATAAACGAGCAACCATTGTCGCCAACATTTCCACGTGGCCGATTTCTTCTGTTGCAATGTCCATCAGCATATCTTTATATTTTTCTTCTCCTCGGCAGCTCCAGCCTTGGAACAGGTACTGCATAGCTACACTCATCTCGCCATATTGGCCGCCGATCAGCTCCTGCAGATATTTCGCGATTAATGGATTCGGACGATCTGGTTTTGCTTCAAACTGCAATTCTTTCTGGTGTCTAAACATCAAAATTCCTCCTAATCTATTTTTAATACATTCTCATTCTGCTACGAAAGATTAAAAAATTCAAAGAAAACGCTCGCGAATTATATAAAGTATTGGTATCATTAATAATTTTTTTAGAATCATACCTTATAAATTGTTATTTTCAGAACAAAATGATATCGTTATATTAAAACCGACATCGGTTACATTAAAATTTGGAGGTAAAATATGAAAAAATTATTGTTTACAGGGTTGCTGGCAAGTTCAGCATTTTTTTTATTAGGAGGATGCGGATCAAGTAATGCAAGCGATGCCAGTTCAAGTGCAGCAAATTCTTCTGAAAAAACAAGTGATGGAAGAAAAAATATTGATTTCTGGTCCTTTTGGGGATCCGGTGCACGAAAAGAAGCTATCGAAGAAATCATTGAGGATTTCAATCAATCACAAAACGAGATCCATGTAAATTATAAGTATCAGCCATGGGGGGATATTTGGACTAAATCTTTATCTGCAATAACAGCTGGAAATGCACCCGATGTTATTGTACAGGACATAAATTCCGTTGCCCAAAGAGCAGAAGCACAGCAAGCAACTAATCTCTCCAAATATGTAGAAAAAGACACTTCTAAGGATTTTTATCCGCAGCTTTGGGATACAGTAGAATATGAAGGTGATCCTTATGCGATCCCATTCAATACAGATACACAAGTCATTTTTTATAATAAAAAGTTATTTAAAGAAGCTGGAATCAGTGAACAAGATCTACCGACAACTTGGGATGAATTAGAAGAAACAGCACGTAAACTAGATAAAAAAGAAGGAAAAGAATTTACACGCATCGGTTTTTATCCATTATGGAATTTAGGGGCTGATGTATGGGCGCTAAACGCAGATAACGGGACTAGTTGGTTTGACAAAGATGAAAAAGTCAAGATTGATACTAAAAATAAAGTGGAAGCCTTGGAGTGGATCCAAGACTGGCAAGATTATTATGGGAAAAATACGATCAATAAATTAGAAGCCGAATTTGGGTCTGGTGTATCTGATCCATTTATTTCCGGATTAGTAGCCATGCGTGCCCAAAATATCAATTATTACTCTAGTTTGATGGAAAATGCACCGGATGATTTTGATTTTGGCGTGATGCAGCTCCCAGAAAAAGAAGAAGGTTCAGGCCATTGGTCATGGGGTGGCGGATTCGTCTTGGAAGTACCATACGGAGCAAAAGATCCTGAGGCCTCTTATGAATTCATCAAATATCTTTCTTCTCCAGAAGTACAAGAAAAATTCGGCGAAAAAAGTTTTGATATCATGGCGAGCAAGACAGCCAATGAGAATTTAGTGAATAATGACAACCTAACGGATAAAGGAAAAATGATCTATCAAATGGCGGACGAAAACTTTAAAAATACGGTGATCACACCAGTTCCTTTAGATGCTCCGGATTACACGACATTAGTGAATGAACAGATTGACCAGATTCTTTTAGGAACAAAATCACCAAAAGAAGGATTGGCAGATGCACAAAAAGCAGTAGAAAACTTAGTCAAGCAAAATCAATAATCCATTTTTGACTGTCTAGGTACAGAGGAGGCAAGAAAATTTGAAGCGTTTATCTATCCGAAAGAAAAAAGAAGCAAGATGGGCCTATTTATTTATCTCGCCTTTTATTATCGGGTTCTTGGTATTTATGCTAGGGCCTATGCTTTTTTCAGTTATTGGTAGTTTCACCGATTATAATTTGACATCCAAGATGAATTTCATTGGTCTAGCAAATTTCAAAAGAATGTTCGTTCACGATGATTTATTTTGGAAATCGTTATACAACACCGTTTATTTCGTCATCTTCAATGTACCGCTGACGACGATTTTCAGTGTGTTTTTAGCCACAGTACTCAATCAAAAAATCAAAGGAATCAGTGTATTCCGTACAGCTTTCTATTTACCGGCAGTCTTATCAGGAGTAGCAGTCTACATCTTATGGATGCAGCTGCTTTCTCCATCTGCAGGATTGATCAACACATTTCTGGGCTGGTTCCATATCCCTGGACCAGCTTGGCTGTTTGATCCACAATGGACGAAACCTGCGTTGATTTTGATGAAAATATGGAGTTCTGGAGGAGCAATGCTACTTTACTTAGCTACATTACAAAATGTTCCTAGATCTTTATATGAATCAGCAGAAATCGATGGAGCAGGCGTTTGGGGAAAGTTCAAAAGTATTACTTTGCCATTAATCACTCCTATTATTTTTTACGATGTGATCACCTCTACGATCGGTTCTTTCCAAATTTTTCAAGAAGCTTATGTCATGACGAAAAATGGAACAGGCGGACCTGCAAATTCTTTGCTTTTTTATAATCTGCATATGTGGAACAAGGCGTTCGTAGCTTTTGATATGGGTTATGCGATGGCTATGTCAATGATCCTGTTTCTGATCGTGTTGGTTCTGACGTTTGTCAATTTGAAGCTTGCACCTAAGTGGGTCTATTATTCTGGAGGTGACGGCAAATGATGGATTATTTCAAAAAGACCAGTGTGAATCGGCAAACAAAAAAAATACTAAGTTATGTCCTCATGACAGTAATAGGAATCATTTTGATCATTCCATTGCTTTGGATGGTGTTTACTTCATTGAAACCAATGGAAGAAATCGTTCGTTATCCTCCGACCTTTTTCCCAGAAAAAATCGTATGGGAAAACTATCTGGATACGATTGCCGCCTTTCCTTTTTGGCGCTATGCAAGAAATACATTATTCATCACTGTGCTAGTAGTGATCGGTAATGTCCTTTCAAATTCTTTTATTGCTTATGGATTTGCGAAGCTTGATTTTCCTGGGAAAAAGCTGATGTTTGCTTTGGTTCTTTCTACGATGATGATCCCGGGGTTTGTAACGATGATCCCTCAATATGTATTATTCTCCAAGATCGGCTGGGTAGGTACTTATTTGCCCCTGATCGTTCCATCGTTCTTCGGCAATGCGTTCAATATATTTCTGATGCGTCAATTTTACTTATCGATCAATAATGAATTGATCGAAGCTGCTGAAATCGACGGAGCGAATCATTTGTACATTTGGAGTCATTTGATGCTTCCATTGACGAAACCTGCCTTGATTACCATTGCGATCAATTCCTTCAACGCAGCTTGGAATGATTTCTTAGGTCCTCTGTTATATATCCAAGATCAAGAAAAATACACGTTACAGATTGGCTTGCAAGTTTTTCAGAACCAAGCAACGACACAATGGAATTATCTGATGGCAGGAGCAACACTTGTCTTGATCCCGACGATTTTGCTGTTCTTTTTTGCACAACGTTATTTCATTGAAGGGATGGATTTGACAGGAGGTTCAAAAGGATGATGAATCGATCGATTGGTAAAAAAGCCAATGATTATTTCTTAGAAATCATTGAATGGATTCCACATCTTATCCATTTACAGCTACTATGGTTCCTGTGCGTCTTGCCTGTTTTCACATTAGGAACTGCAAGTCGAACAGTTCTGTATATGATTTATCATTACAAAAAAAATGAAGAGAAAAAGCTCGGTTCACTATTCTGGAAAAAGTTTCGTGAGAACTTCTCTCTTTATGGAAAGCAAGATAGTTTAGCAAGTGTTTATTTTCTTCTTCTATTGATCGATTATCAGATTTTCCGCTATTGGGGTGGGGGAATTGGCTATACATTGATGTATACTACGTTGTTTTTGCTTCTATTAAGCGCGCTTCTCTTTAGTTACAAAATCTTGCTTCAACTGGAACAAAAAGAAGCTTCTTGGATTACTGCATTTTTCTTGTTTTTTAATGATTTCAAAAGCGCGCTTTTCTATTTGGCAGGCACGTTGATCCTTCTTGTCGCATTCTGGTTTGCAGGACCAATCTATTTTGCTTTATTAGGTTTCAGTTTCTTGTTTTATTTTCAAGTCCTGCTTTTTATCCATCGTACGCAAGAAAAGGTTCTTAAAAAGGAGGAATAACATGTTGCGTTTGATTGCTAAAATCGATGATAGTATTATCAACAAGTTCGCCAAGCAACGGAAAACGGATAGTCGAAAAATCAATTTTTTGAAATTTATCAGTAATATCTCTAATGGTGGTTTTATTTGGTTGCTCCTTGCTGCTGTTTTAGTCTTGATACCTGATACTAGAGAATATGGTCTAGCCATTCTTATCGGCAGTTTGATCTATTTTTTTGTTGGTTTGCTTTTTATCAAAAAAACGACAAGACGGAAAAGACCTTATGAAAAAAATCGTCGGCTTGTCCTTTACACAAGTAAACCGAAGACATCTTCTTTTCCTTCAGGACACACAGCGCTAGCCTTTTTATCAGTAGCTGCGTTGTTCGAATTAAGTCCAGTTGCAGGAATATTAGCCTTTTTATTTGCTTGTTTGATCGCTTATTCGAGGATTTTTTTACTTTTACATTATCCTACTGACATTTTAGGAGGAGCTATTTTAGGAAGTGTTATTGGCATCCTATGCGCTGCCGTTATCTGAATTAATTGTACGAATAAAGCATGAGTGCGTAAATGCGCATTTGTGCTTTATTTTTTTGTTTCGAGGAAAGCGTAGTTGTTTATTCATTTGTCTTAATAACTTAAGTTTTGTTAAATGAGAACGTTATAAAATTTTATAATTTAATTTTAATAATAAATGTTGTATAATTGGTGTTTTTTAACTAAAAAGGATATCATTTGATTTAAAATTAAAATTAAATTAAATTATAATTAGATGGGTATTGTTTTGTTGATTGTTGTGAAAGAAGACAAATATTTTTGAAAGGAGTATAAGGATGTGAAAGGGTTAAAATTGAAGCTTTTGCAGTTAGTAACTGTCAGTTTGCTATTTGGACCATATTTCCAGTCAGTCTATCATATGACGACACTGGATGTAGCTGCTGAGTCAACAGAAACAAAGGAGGATGAGGTATTCTTAGATGAGGACTATGCAAAAATTGAAGGGAAGTATATTGAAAAAGAAGAAACCCTTGAATGGCATCTGGCTTTTGAAAAAAAGGAAAGTGCCAATGAAGGTAGAATACGTTTAGCAATCGATGCGGCAGCCGCCGGGATTGGTACCGTAAAAAACGTTCGTGGAACAGGTCTATCCTCCTATGATGAAGATGGAGAAGACCTAAAAGCCGAGACGATCGATGGTCAAGAATGGTATGTCGGAAAAGTTTATTCAAAAGAAGCAGAAACCGGCACATTGATTTTTGAAACAGAAAAGATCCCCGATGTGAACGAAGGGGAACTACCTCTTCAAGTGGTGGTTGATGAAAGAATAGATAATCAAGAATTACAAGAAAATGAAACTGATACAGAAGATTCCGCTGAAATTCAACGTAGCGAAGAAAATGAGATGGAAAAGCTGGACGAACCAATCGTACCCAGCGGTCAAGCACTCCAGCGCATTCAACGCCAGTTATTCAACGGTATTTTGGAGCGTCTTGGGCCAACAGCTACGCAAGACCCCTATGAATATATCTATCCTAGCGGAGAAGTTGAAAACGAACAGCATCGCTACCCGAAATTTACAACGAATGACTATACAAAAGTGTTAGGAAATTGGACACAAAGCAATGAACGCTATCAAGGAGACAAAGGCTCGCCATATGACGGAGAGAACTTGATCGATGATAGTGATTATACAAACGGGGGAGCGAACTGGCGAAATTACGACTATGCTACTAATAATGGATCAACTGCAGGCGAAGAAGATAGAAACGTTCCAGCTCAAACCGTTCAGCTTTGGGGAAATGAACGGAATTTTGAAAACAGTTACTTGGATTATAACGGGGCGTACATCAAAAAATGGGTAGAACCTGTTCTGCCAAGCAGCACAGCATCTGATCTACATCCTGAAGATGCAACAACCCTTTACAATGTCTATCTAGATGTCATCGGGGGCGAGAAAAAGGAAATCAGTCCAATCGATATCGTTTTTGTTCTAGATAAGTCAGCGAGTATGAGTGAATTAACTGTTGGGACCAATAGTCAAACTAAAAATGCTGCGTTGATTGAGGCAGTAAACGAAATGAGTAAAGATCTGCTCTCTGACCCGAGTCTGGATATTCGAATCGGTATGGTGAATTTTTACCATAATAGTACAGCTATCAATAACCATGAGCAAATCAGTTCGGACATCTTTCCATTGACAAATGATATCAATCGTTTGACGGGAAGTGAGAATACAGCATTAAATCGTACACCAATCGGAGGAACTCCGCTTACACTAGGGCTTAAAAATGGCTATGAAACATTGTATAAAGACAATGGCGGAGAAAATAGAAATCCAGAAAAAATCCTGATCGTTGTGGGAGATGGGACACCGACCTTCAGTTATGCACCGATTCAGTCAAGTTATCGTACGAACACTAATGGAGCTTGGAGCAACTGGACTGTGATGGAAGATAAGATTGCTGAAGATAATGGCGTTTTGTTCAGAAATTTTGAGGAGTTTTCTGGGAATACTTCTAATGCAGGGTTTACTCATCCAGTTACCTATGCATCTGACTTTAACCGTCCAGAAGATGAAGTAAATGTACACTATCGTTATGGAGAGGTAAAAGAAGGAGATAATAAAGCGACTCACTGGGTTGGTGATGGTTCTTCTAATAACAATACGAATGGCAGTCCTACTTCGCAAGAAAAGTCATCTGCGATCAACACAGTTGCTTATCATCATTGGCTGAAAAACAAGTATCAAGAGAACCCGCCAAGTATCTTCTCCATTGGTTTAGGAATCGATGGAAACGTTAGCGGGAGACAACGACTAGATGCTATTGGACGAAATGTATTGAAAAATATTGCTGATTTAGAAGAAGATGGCGTAACACCGCGATATTACAATGCGAACAACAAGAATGACATTGTTACAGCCTTGGAGGATATCTCTTCTACCTTCAAGAGAACGATCCAGCAAGCCACACTTTATGATGAAACTGGTTTTAATGTCTCACCATTTAGAGCTGGCAGATCGGCAGATATTCAGTTTTACCATCTAGATCCAGGAGAAAACGGCATGAAGTACCAAGAGCCAGAAATATGGGATGAAGAACGTCATGGACAAGCCCCACCAGAAGTAGTGGCGACTCCGACAACGTATGTCGGACGGGAAAACCAAGCTTATAAATTTTCTCCGATTTCTTTAGGTGAAGGGGAAATGGTCAGGATCAAGTACCAAGTAAAACTTGATGCGGGAGCTCAAGACGGAAATTTTTACACAGTGAACAATATGGCCTATATTCAGAACCTGGAGGATTATGAGAATGATATCACTACTGGACGGATGTATTTCCCATCTCCTTCCATTCGTTACGAACATAAAGGCCGTAATTTCCAAGTCAGCAAGAAGGGTCAAAATGGCGAGCCGTTGGCTGGAGTCGAATTTGCATTATATGACCAAAATCCAGAGAGTGGGGAAGCCGAACCAATCGAAACAAGTAAAACGACCACGGACGGAATAGCGATCTTTGAAACGAAGATGCCGATTTTAGGAGATGAAACTGGAGCAGTCAGCGACATATTTTGGATCAGAGAGATCGCTGGACCACCACGTTATCAGTTAGTAGATGAGACATATCAATTCCAAATCAAAAAATATGCAGCCAACGAAGATGAGATGTTAGGTCACTACGAGCTTGTAGATGAATATACATCTGGTTCGAGAGTCGGCGGACCGGAAGGTAAAGATCCGAATTCCTATTATGAAGGAGAATATCACAAGCTTTCTGTTGTACAAGAGCCCAACATAGAAGGCACAGAGTATGATGAGTTGTATGTCAAACTGGAAATGCGAAATGAATTCAAGCCAATCCACATGAATATCAATAAACTAATTGAAGGAAGTAATATGCCAATCAATGGCGCAGAGTTTGAACTTTATGAAACAGATGGTAACGGACTGGAAATCGGATATCCAGTAGCGAAAGGGCTTTCTGGTGTGAACGAAGTGGAGGAAGAGAAAGGGAGGCTCACGTTCTATTCAGTAGATGAAGACGGGAAATATGTAATCGTGGATGGTGAGAAAGTTATTCATCCAATCGGAGAGCCAGATTCATTTGTTTATAAGGATAGTGAAGAAACTACTAACTATGCAGAATACAAAATCATTGAGAGCCAGAACCCAGAAGGTTTCAAAGAACCTGACGAAAATGACACATGGATCTTGCGAATTTACGATAATGGTATAGGGACTATCCAGCTCAAGCAAACAGGTGAAGAAAATTGGCAATATCTCACGTATACAACAGATGAAGAGGATCGTTTATGGGTAGCATTCACTGCTTACAATACGTTTGATTATCGGGAGATCCGAGTGAGAAAATTAGACCATGAAGGCCATACATTAGATGGTGCAGGTTTCGATATCAGGAAAGTGGGGGATTCTTCCTTCCCGCTGTATCGAGCATACACTGGTAATCCGTTAGAACCAGAAGAATCGAAACGTTTGCCTGGGATCGGATACTTCTATTCTCGTGCCGTAGGAGTAGAAAAGTATGTCGATTTAAATTACGACCAACCCCTGCATCTGTCTATCGGTGAATATGAGGTCTCGGAATCTGTCGCACCAAATGGGTATCGGCTATCTGATCAAGTGTTCCAGTTTGCACTGAATGAAGAAGGTAAGTTTATCATTGAAGATACGGTCATCGAAGACGAAACTGCTCCCTTGCCGGAAGGCTATGAAATCATCGATGGTGTACTACAAGTAACCTTAGAAGATGAACTAGCGCCAATCGATTTGGAACTTTTGAAAATTGACAGTATGAATAGCCGACGTCTCGAAGGCGCAGAATTTTCAATTGAGAAACAAAATAGTGCAGGAGAGTATGAAATCATCGAGGGAGGCTTGGCACCAGATCCAAACGATTCTTCCCTATTCAATGCTTCAGACTTGTTGGAAGGGGTCTATCGGATCAAGGAAGTGAAGTCACCTGACAGCTATAGAAAACTTCCAGGTTACTTTATTTTAGAAATTAGTTATCGAGAAGAACCTGACATAGAAAATGATCGGGTAGTTCCAGGAAAAGAAGCGGGTACACTAAAAGTTGAGATTTCGTATTATCCAAACGAAGAAGCAGAGACGCCTGATCTACAGCAAGAGTTAGAATATGAACTTTTGGAGACAAATCGAATCAGATTACAGCTTAGTGTCGGGAACGATCCTGAAAATCCGTTGCCTGCTACAGGAGGATCCGGACGATTATTCTATATCCTGCTTGCTGCATTCTTCATGGCGCTTGCAGGAGCAGCCTATGGTTTGTTTGTCAGACAATCTAAAAAGGAGGGAGCAAGGTAATGAAAAAGCTGTTGTGTTTGATGCTTCAATTACTTGTTTTACTACCGCTTGCAGCAGTCCTTCTTCCACAGGCGATGTCGGCAGAAGAATCAGGGGAAGATGTCGTGGAATTCGTGTTGCATAAACGGATGATTCGAGATATCGATTATAACGATCAATTTGAATACCATGAAAATGATGGCTTGGCTATCTCTGAGGAAGCAGGGGAAACAGCAGATATCATTTCACAGACGGTGCCACTAAATGGAGCGACATTTGCCATTTACGACATGACCGATTATTATCATGAAAAAAAAGCTGCTGAAAACATGACTCCTAAAGAATTCGTCCAGCAAATCGCTGAAACGAACAGAAACAATATCCGTCAGCTAATCACAGAAGAAAGGCTTGTCCAAATAGGGACTTCGGTAACAACTGGGAAAGATACGGTTGGCGGATTAGGAGACGGGATTGCACGTATCAAAGCACCTAAGAAAAACCAAGATCGGGATGCAGTTTATTTGATTTTCGAAGAATCGATTGATCCAGAAGTTGGATTGGATGTTGATATCGATCAGACAGCTATCCCAATTGCTGCTATTTTGCCAATTTATCACCCGACAGAATCAACCGAGGAACTGCAAGAGATTCATATCTATCCTAAAAATGTCGGTTATCTAAGAGATCCATACTTCTTCAAGTATGGACGTCAAAGAGGAACAACTGAAAAAGGAAAACCATTAGAAGGTGCTGTTTTTGCTCTATATCAGATGATAGAAGGGGAGAAATATTATTTAGATATGGCTCCTGCTAATGACTTGAAAAATCAATGGATCAAACCAGCAGACAATGATCCTTTGAATGACAAAAATGTAAGCAAATTCATTTCGGATAAAGAGGGCCTTGTTACGACAGGACAACGTTTCTTGCCTTCTGGCACCTATTATTTTGAAGAATTAAAAGGTGTGGAAGGTTACGAGATGGATGAAGCAAGTAAGAGAATCGAGGTCATCATCCCTGAATTTTGGGTGGATGCAAAAGGCCAACCACAATATGTAGTAGTTAACGGACAGGAGATGGCTGAATTAGAATCCGGGAAAGTTCCAGTCTCTGCCTATGAATCCGCAACACCACGTGTTTATAACGAGACCGTAAAAGAAACAACGGACAACCCGAAAGAGCCGAGTGGTCCAAGCAATCCAGGTCAATCAGGAAAATGGTCCGTATTCCCGCAAACGAATGAAGCAAGAACGTTGATTTCTTTACTAGGAATTCTTTTATTGTTAGGTGCTGTTTTATTAATAAAAAAAGAACGGGGAGAAAAAAATGAATAAAAAAATGATTGTCACGGGAATGAGTGTACTGTTACTCGTTACTGCGGGAATAGGGATTTTCGGGAACGGAAAACTAGTCCAAGCCGAAGAAGTCGCACAAAAACCAAGTGAAGTGACGATTACATTACACAAAAAAGGTTTCTCATCTGTTCCGGAAGAACGACCGAATAGCGGATTGGTTTCTACGGATTTTGGTGAAGAAAATATTCCAGGAGTCGATTTTGATTTGTTTGACGTAACGGAAGTATATTACGATTTGATTCGAGATAATCCTTTAACTCCGGAACGAGAAGACGGTCTTAATTCTGCCGAAGCGATTGAATGGATTCAAAAACGGCACACAGAAAGTTGGTTTTTAAAATATCGACTGACAAGTATTGACAAACAAACAACGAATGAAGCTGGAGAAGCGGTATTTTCTACCGTCCAAGTGACGGAAGAAGCACCTTCTTCTAGAGATAAAGTCTATCTTTTCTTAGAAACTTATTCGCCAGCTCATATTTCCAGAATCGCGTCTCCAATGGTTGTTATGATGCCAGTGATGATGCCTGATATGGTGGATGGTGTGTGGTATGGTTCTACATGGAAAGACACATACAATACAGATGTGCATTTGTATCCGAAAAACGAAATCAGAGAAGCAGATAAACAGATGAATGTAGAGGAAAGCGACCTTAGACAAGTAACGATTATTAATGAAGCTGGAGAACAAGAAACGATTTCTTATATTGATCTAGAAAGAGGAAAAACGGCTTCTTACACGATCACAGCACCTATTCCTTATTTCATCGATTCTGTCCTTGAAAACGGAAGCGCTGTTATCAAAAATTACAAAATCACAGATACGCCTACAGTTGGTCTAACTTATTATGATCAGGAAATAGAAGTGCGAGCCGGCGAGACGATTTTAACAAAAGGACAAGATTATATAGTAGAAGTAGTAAACAACGGGTTTGTCGTGACGATTTTGACAGAAGAAAATGGAGTAGCCAAAGTAGATACTTTAGGTAGATTAGCAGATGCACGTGGAGGAGATTTAACGATCACGTATAATTTGAAGGTTTCCACAGAACTAGAAGCGGATGATTTCCATAACAACACAGCGGTTATTGAAATCGGACGAAATGATGAATTTGATTATGAAGAAGGAGTAGAGCCGCCAGAGAAAGTCACAACAGGTGGAAGAAAGTTTGAAAAATATGATGCATCAAGCAGTGAATTGCTTAAAGATGCAAGATTCGAATTGTGGAATGAAGACCGTTCTGAATACGCAATATTTTATAAAGGGGAGTCGCCTTTAGCTGTTTATGAATCAGGAGCAGATAGAATTGAGTGGGCAACAAGCGGACAAGCAACAGAATTTGTCGCAGATGGAAATGGATACTTTGAGGTTCAAGGGTTAGATTATGGAACCTATCAAATGAAAGAGACCATGGCGCCAGAAGGTTATGTACTTCCAACAGGTGAGGCAGCCTTTACTGAATTTATCATCTCTTATGGAAGCTATAATGAAGAAATTCAGATCGTAGGAGTAGAAAATCCAGGGCCAGAAAGAGTACCGAATATGAAACGCGGGTCACTTCCTGCTACTGGTGGGAACGGGCTCTTGGCATTCTTACTAATCGGAATAAGTTTGATGATTGGAGCGTACAGCTGGTACCGTAAATCTAAAATGAAGTCTGAAGTATAAGCAACAAAAATAAGCTGCAGCAATCGGTTTTATAAAGGTTGCTGCAGTTTTTTTAAATAAGAAGGTGAAGAAAATGAAAAAGAAAACAGGTAATAGACCTCAAGCCCAAATCAGTCTTTTATTACAATTATTTATGGCAGTGATGTTTCTTGCCGGAGCTGCAGTTTTTACATATCCATTTTTAGCAGATGCTCTCAGCAATTATTTGGATCAAAGAAGGATCGAGAATTATCAAAAGCAGCTTGAACGCGATAAAGAAGAAAAACATGAGCAACAATTAGCAGTGCATGAAAAGAAAAATCAGACGCTTGCTCATACATCAGTAATCCCAGGAATGGGACAAGTCAAAGATCCTTTTGAGCAAGCGGTTAGAAATGTCCAAAATCCAGGAAAAGAATATTACGAACAACATATGATCGGAGCCATCTATATTCCGAAAATCAATGTTAGCTTGCCTTTATTTGATGAAACGAATGATCTTTTGTTAGATAGAGGAGCGACAGTCCTGCAAGGCACCTCTTTTCCAACTGGAGGAGAGAGTACACATTCCGTGATTACCGCCCATAGCGGTATTGCTGAGAAAAAACTCTTTACGGATCTTGAAGAAATGGAGCAAGATGACCGATTCTATCTTGAAGTGTATGGTCGGATGCTCGCTTATGAAGTCGTTGAGAAAATTGTTGTCCTTCCAACAAAAACAAATACATTAGCAATCAGAGAAAAGCAGGATCTAGTCACACTTATCACTTGTACACCTTACACCGTGAACACTCACCGATTACTAGTGACAGGAAGGCGAGTTCCCTTTACAGAAGAAGTCTCTTCAAAGATAGAACAGACAAAAAAATACCATCTTTATCGATTACTTATACTCCTTCTAGGTATATTGCTAGTGCTAACGCTTTTCGGTTATTGGTGTTATCGAAAATTTAAAAGACAAAAACAACTAAGGAAAAATAACAGATAATAGACCAATTATTAAGAATAACATAATAAATTTAAGCTGCTTGGAAGAGACAAACGCGATTAAATCGCATATTTCCAGTTTTTTTTAACGTTTGCTAAAATGACATTTTCCAGGTAAGCCAACTTGTTTCACAAGGGCTTCTTTGATATTGTAGTAGCAAGAAGAAAGATGGAGGGATTTTTTATGGCAAAAATCATGGTAGTCGAAGACGAAGAGATCATTCGACAATTGATCATGGAGGAACTTGAGAAATGGCAATTTGAAACCTTTGGAACGACCGATTTCAATCAAGTGTTCTCAGACTTTGAAAGAGAAGAACCACAGCTTGTAATACTAGATATTAATCTTCCCGTTTTGGATGGCTATTATTGGTGTCAAAAAATACGTGAAGTATCGAAAGTACCGTTCATTTTTATCTCCAGCAGGAATACGAATATGGATATGATCATGGCTATGAACATGGGGGCAGATGATTTTGTGACAAAACCTTTCCAAATCGATGTACTGATTGCAAAAATCAATGCATTACTTCGCCGTTCTTACAACTACACAGAATTATCTAGTGAAATGATGAGCCACAATGGCATTACGTTGAATGTTGACAACGGAAGTATGGAAATCAACGGAGAGATCATTGATTTGAGCAAAAATGAATATCGTCTATTATTTATTTTGATGAAGCACAATGGAAAGATCTTAAGTCGGGAAAAATTGCTGCGAGCACTGTGGGATGACGAACGATTTGTAGATGACAATACATTGACAGTCAACATAAATCGGTTACGCCGAAAAATCGAACAGGCAGGTATCCAAGGATATATCGAAACAAAAGTAGGACAGGGATATATCGTTCCCTGAAAGGATGAGCGGTTAAGATGAATTTTTTTAAATATTTGAAAGATCAGTGGACATTGATCTTGGGATGGCTGTTTTTTATTGCATTGACGATCTTTGTGATGTGGCTGGCGCCAAACATCAAAGTGGATTTGAGCACAATTGCTTATTTAGCTTTGATTGAGGGCGTCTTTCTGATTTTTTATCTGCTGGGTGGTTACTTGAGCAAGAGAAGATGGTGGGGAAAATTAGCCGACATACAAAAAACTTCCCCTTTGCAAAACTATTTGAGCGGTGGACGAACAGAAGAAGAAAAACTTGTGGAAGAATATATCAATCAGCTGATCCGTGAACACCAAGAAGTAATGCAATCAGCAATCAGTAATCAACAAGACCAAAAAGATTATATTGACTCATGGGTCCATGAAATCAAAGTGCCACTTTCCGCTTCTAAATTGCTAGTTCGTTCGATCGAGTTCGATATTGACGATCAAAAGTATACATTACTAGAAAATGAATTATCAAAAATCGATGAATACGTAGAACAAGTTTTGTATTATGCAAGACTCGACAGTTTCTCGCGGGACTACCTCATCCAAGAATATGGACTAAAAGGAATCATTCAGCCTGTGATACGCAGTCAGGCAAATTATTTTATCCAAAAAAATATTCGCTACGAGATTGTTGGTGAGGATCATACTGTTTTGACCGATGCTAAATGGATCGCTTTTATCTTCAACCAATTGCTTAGTAATGCCATCAAATATACGCCGGATCACGGAAACATCATTGTGAGCATAGAAAAGGAAGCACAAGGAGTCAGCCTTTCAGTTAAAGATTCAGGGATCGGTATCCCAGCGGAAGACTTGAAACGGATCTTTGATAAGGGATTTACTGGGAGAAATGGTCGACTTAGCAAAACACATTCAACAGGATTAGGACTTTATTTAGCAAAAAATCTGGCCGAAAAATTAGGTATCCATTTGACGGCTGAATCAACTGAAGGAAAAGGGACAACAATGACTTTATTTTTCCCAATCTTAAATTTTTATAATGAAAAACGTTAGAAAATCGTTAGAAACGAAAAAAAGTGCTTGTGTTGTTAACGTTTTCGCTGATAAGTTTCTTATCATGTGAAATAAAAGGAGATTGGTTATGGAAATTTTAATAGCATTAGTCCCTATGTTGGCATGGGGTAGTATTGGTTTAGTAAGTGGTAAAATTGGTGGCGATGCCAATCAACAAACACTAGGAATGACGATCGGTGCATTTCTGTTTTCTTTAGTTGTCTTTTTCGTTGTTAGTCCTGTAATCACCCCTTGGATTTTCTTGATCGGATTTTTATCCGGCTTAGCTTGGAGTGTTGGACAAAATGGACAGTTCCATGGAATGAAGTACATGGGTGTTTCTGTAGGGTTACCATTGTCTACTGGTTTTCAATTAATTTTGAATACGATTGCGGGAGCCGTTTTCTTCCATGAATGGACACAAACGAAAGATTATGTATACGGTATTATTGCTTTAGCTCTTCTTGTAAGCGGTGCGTATTTGACTGCCCGACAAGATGACGAAGGAAAAATAGATACAGATAATAAAATGCTTGATTTTGGTAAGGGTTTTAGAGCATTGATCTTCTCTACGATTGGTTATGGTGTATATACCATCATCGTCAACTGGGCGAATTTGGATGCGATGTCAATTATCTTACCTCAAAGTATCGGAATGATCTTAGGCGCAAGCTTCTTTGCTTTCCGTAAAGTTAAAGTCGATCAGTTTGTGTGGAAAAACATGATCTGTGGATTATTATGGGGCTTAGGAAACATCTGCATGCTTCTAACAGTCAAATCACTTGGTTTAGCTGTTGGCTTCTCACTTTCACAAATGGGGATCATTATCTCTACTTTAGGTGGGATTTTCATCCTTGGCGAAAGAAAAACGAAAAAAGAGCTCATTTATGTTATTGTTGGTTGCCTTTTAGTCATTTTAGGTGGTATCCTTTTAGGGTATATGAAAACAGTTTAATCGCTGTTTTCCAACCTAAAATGGGGAGGAACTTCAATGGATTTGTTTCGTAAGAAAGAGATCAATCTCAATCATACGAGTGAGATGAAAAAAGAACTAAAAACGTCTGATTTGATCATGCTTGGAATTGGTGCGATCATCGGTACGGGAATATTTGTGGTGACAGGGGTTGCGGCCAATCAAAATGCTGGTCCAGCACTGTCACTTTCATTTGTCTTAGCTGCAATCGTTGTCATTTTGTCTGGACTAAGTTTCGCAGAATTTGCTTCGCGAGTGCCAGTGATTGGTGGGCCATATGCCTATCTGTATGTTGTATTTGGTGAATTTGCTGCCTGGCTGACAGGGTGGTTGTTGATCGGGGAATTTTTACTAGCAGTTTCCTCTGTTGCTTCCGGATGGTCTGGCTATATGCAAGGTTTTTTGAAAAGTTTAGGGGCCGAACTTCCACAAGCATTAACTGGCGGGTACAATCCGGAAAATGGTACATACATTGACTTGATTGCGGTGCTCGTAGTGATATTCGTCACTTACATCGTGTCGCTTGAAGCCAAGAAAGCATTACGTTTGAATAATGCCATGGTATATGTCAAATTTGGTATCATCGCGTTGTTTATCATTGTAGGAATATTTTTCGTTAAACCTGATAACTGGCAGCCATTCATGCCTTTTGGTTTTTCCGGTGTGCTAGATGGTGCAGCTCTTGTGTTTTTTGCTTTCTTGGGATTTGATGCCGTTGCAATGGCAGCCGAGGAAGTCAAAAACCCGCAAAAAGATGTGCCAAGAGGAATCATTGGTTCGATACTGATTGCTACTGTCCTTTACATCATCGTGACGCTGATCTTGACAGGAATCGTTCCGTATACTGAACTAGGAGTCAATGACCCAGTGGCTTTTGCAATGAGGTATGTAGGACATGGAACAGTGGGCGCGGTGATCGCTGTAGGGGCAATTTTAACGCTACTGACGGTAACGATCTCGATGATGTATTCACTTGCTCGTTTACTGTTTGCTGTCAGCAAGGATGGCTTACTTCCTAAGTTTATGACAGAAATCGATCAAAAGCATCGTACACCGAAAAAAGCGACTTATGCCGCTGGTGTGGCAGCTGTATTCTTTGCCGGATTTTTCCCATTGAATGTATTAGCGGAACTAACGAATATCATGGCGCTCGCCTATTTGATGCTTGTTAGTCTAGGCTTACTGAAGTTGAGAAAAATGTTTGGCAAACCAAAAGCTGGAGAATTCAAAGTGCCATTCGTTCCGCTATTGCCAATCGTCTCCATCTTGACTTGTATTGTATTGATGCTTCGTCTGCAAACTGTGACATGGATCGTGTTCGGTATCGTAATGGTTATTGGACTGATCATTTATTTTGGCTATGGCTATGGACACAGCAAGATGAATGAGAAATAGACTCCAATGGAGAAGTTAGAAGAAAGATAAGAAAAACGCCCATCAACAGTTGTAATAAACTGTTGTTGGGCGTTTGTTTTAGTAACAAGCGAAAGGTGATCTATTGGGTTAAATCCAACAGTTTTTGTTTCAGATCTTCTTCCATGTGTCCAAGCTCTACTTCTGCATGACGACGTTTTTCTTTTCCTTCTTTTTGGATACGCAATGTCTCTTGGATTGTTTCGATCAAATCATTTTGAGTGGTTTGAAGGGTCTCGATATCCACGATTCCACGTTCATTTTCTTTCGCTGTTTCGATGGCTGAGATTTTCAGCATTTCTGAATTTTTCTTCAATAAGTCGTTTGTTGTTTCAGAGACTTGGCGTTGAGCAGTTACTGCATCTTTTTGACGAAGCAAGGTCAATGCGATCACGACTTGGTTTTTCCACAGCGGAATGGCTGTAGCGATAGATGCTTGGATCTTTTCAGCCAAGGCCTGATTTGTGTTTTGGATCAAACGGATTTGTGGTGCTTGCTGGATCGTGATCTGTCTAGCTAAGCGAAGATCATGCGTACGTTTATCTAGACGATCTAGGAATTGCGTGTAATCATTGGCAATCTGAACATCCATCTGATCGCCAGTTTCTTCTGCTCTTTTCATCGCTTCTGGAATGATCGTTGTTTGAAGTTCTTCCATTTTCAATTCTCCAGCAGCGATATAAATATTCAGTGCATCAAAGTAGTCTTTGTTTTTCTGGTAAAGCTGTTCTAACATCAGATTATCTTTTAGCAGACCGTCTTTTTCTTTATCTAATTTCACTGAAATCTTGTCAATTTGTGCACCAATCTTTTGATATTTTGCTGTCACTTCATAGATCGATTGTTTGACCTTCCCGAAGACACGCTGGAAGATGTTCCCTTCTCCGGCACGCAGTTCGTCAGGATTGGCTTCTTGGAGACGATACATCAGTTCAGTTAAGGAATCTCCTACAGGACCAATATCTTGTGCTTGCACATGATTCAACATCGATTGTGAGAATTCACTTAATTTTGCTTGGGCAGCCGATCCGTAGCTGATAACAGACTGTGCATCATTAGCATCGATTTTTGCTGCTAGCTGTTTAGCTTGTTCTTGGCGTTCCGCCGGTAGTTTGTCAATTAAACGAGCAGCTGTCTGTTGCTCTTGGAGCTGATCAATCTCCGCTTGTTGTGAAGTGGTCAGCGTATCTGTTGGAGTTGAAAACGGGTTGTTCAATAAATCTTCAAGTGTATCGTTAACTGGTGTAACATCTTTTGTTTCAGTCGGTTTATGATCCATAAAAAATTCCTCCTTGTTGAATCTGTTCTCGATTCTTACATGAATGTCTCTACTTTAGAAAAAGTACTCGAAACAGCCAGACATCATCTGAATGTTCCGAGTCTTCTTTTATGAACAAAAGAGTTAATCCTTTTGTTCTGGTTCATATTTATTATCACGCTTTAAGCTCTGTTTCGCAACAGATATCTCTACGTCGATATCATCTAGATCCTCAGCAACGAATTTTTGATAATCTTGTGCGATTAAAGCTGACAGCTGGTCGATGATCTGCGCGCTTTCTTCTAGTTTTTCATAGGTCTGTTTGTTTTTGATCTCATGGTCATTGATCTCATTATACTTATTTGTCAAATCAACTAGATTCGGCAGATGCGTATAAAGAAACTGACTTGCTTCATGCAGTCGGTTTGGTTCTTTCACCAATTCTTTGAATAAAGCTTTTGCTGCTTTGACTGGATCATGGCGGAGATCGATTGCTTTAAGTTTGGCTGTCTGCTGCATATTCATTTGCAATTGATTGATCTCATTTTTTGTTTGATTCATTGTTTGCCGAAAAAATGAAATTTCATTCGCTGTCATACCGCTTTTTTCATAGTGAGTTTCAAGTTCGTCAGTCAGTGCAGGAATTTCTTCTTGTTTTCCCTTTTTCCTGCGCGAACCAAAGAGTCCCCACAAAACTAAAACTACACCTATCAATAAAAGTCCTAGAACAAAAGAAAAACTATTGTTTCGGACAAAGAGAAATAGCAAGACCAATGCTAGAAGCCACGGCCAATTTCGTTTTATCATAATAAACCCTCCATGTCATTTATCGTTGAGTATTGAATTCTTTTCGTTATTCGATTACATACTTATTTTAGCATACGGACTACTAGAAAGAGTATCGGACTAAAGAAGGATTTTCTATATTTAGAGAAAATCTAAGGTTTATCTATGGTAAACTAATAAGGAGTTTTTGAGAAAAATTGAAAAATGAAAAAAAAGCAGTTATGATTACAAAGAAAGCAGGAGAAGATATGCTGAACAATGAGCAATTTGAAGAAAAAACAATCAGTCGCAAAGAAATCTATAGCGGAAAAATTATTGATGTTGCTGTAGACGAAGTTCGTTTGCCAGATGGAGGAACTTCGAAGAGAGAACTGGTATTTCATCCTGGCGGTGTTGGGATCATTGCTTTTGACGAACAAGATCGTCTGCTTCTTGTCAAACAATTTCGAAAACCTTTAGAAAAAGTGATTTTGGAGATTCCAGCTGGAAAAATCGATCCAGGAGAAGGACAAAATCCCGAAATGACAGCAGCTAGAGAATTAGAAGAAGAAACTGGCTATCGTGCGAAGTCGCTGAGCCATCTTACTTCGATGTATCTTTCACCAGGTTTTGCAAATGAAGTCCTTCATATTTATCATGCACAAGGGGTAGAGAAGGTCGAGAATCCTTTAGCACAAGATGAAGACGAAGTACTGGAGTTGTATCATCTAACTCTTGAAGAGGCGCAACAAGCGATGAAAGATCAGTTGATTTGTGATGCAAAGACGATTTATGCGATTCAATACTGGGAACTATTGACCAAAGGAAAGTAGAGGGATCGGCTTATGGCCAAAGGACCGCTTATTACGCGAAGCGAACTTCGCAAGCGACAACAAGCACAAGCAAGCGAGTCATTAAAAAAACAGCGAAAAGCAGAAACAGCTTATCAGCAAGAAGAAAAAAAGATTGCCAGCTTTTATCGTAAAGAAAGCAAAAAGAATAAACCAATCACGAAAACAAGGATCAGCGAACGGGAAAAGACGACCAAATGGAACTCTTTTTTGATGAAATCTCTTATTATTGTTATCCTAATGTTATGTGTGGTTTTTTTAGCAATCGCATTTATATAGAAAGAAGGAATTAAAAAGATGAAAATCGGTATTATCGGCGCAATGGAAGAAGAAGTAAAAATTTTGAGAGAGAACCTAAGCGAACCATTATCATGGGAACGCGCAGGCGCTTTATTTATTTCAGGTTCATTAGGTAACCACGAAGTGATCGTCGTACGTTCCGGTATAGGAAAAGTCTTAGCATCTATTACCACAAGTCTGTTGATCCAACAATACGGCGTGAACATGGTGATCAATACAGGTTCAGCTGGCGGAATCGGTGAAGGCTTACAAGTAGGTGACATCGTTATATCAGACAAAGTAGCTTATTTTGATGCAGATGCAACAGGATTTGGCTACAAACCAGGACAATTACCAGGAATGCCTCTATATTATGAAGCAAGCACATATTTGCGCAGTGAAATGGTTAAAGCAGCAAAAGCAACGAATTTGAATGCAAAAGAAGGATTGATCGTTACAGGTGATACATTTGTCGACTCGCCAGATAAAATCAAAGAAATCTTAACGAATTTCCCTGAAGCATTAGCTTGCGAAATGGAAGGAGCCGCTGTTGGACAAACAGCTCGTCAGTTCAATATCCCATTTTTGATCGTACGTGCAATGAGCGACACAGCAGATCACTCGGCGACACAAAGCTTTGACGAATTTATCGAAGACGCAGGCAAACGATCAGCAGAAATGGTGATCGAATTTGTCAAACATCTCGTATAAGGAGGACTAAGATGAACGCATTGATCTCGATTGACTACACATATGATTTTGTTGCAGAGGATGGAAAGCTGACTACTGGGACAGCAGGACAAGTAATTGAAAAAAAGCTGACTGCTCATACAAAGAAGTTTATTGATCAAAAGGATTTTGTCGTTTTTGCCATTGATGCGCATGATCCAAAAGATTCCTTTCATCCGGAAAACCGCTTATTTCCTCCGCATAATGTGATAGGAACGGGTGGACGGGAATTGTACGGCTCTTTAAAAAGTTTATACCAAGACTATGAGCAAGAGGAAAATGTTTATTGGATAGACAAACGGCATTATTCCGCTTTTAGTGGAACAGATCTAGACATCCGTTTGCGAGAACGCCAGATCACAGATATTTATTTGACCGGCGTATGTACAGATATCTGTGTGTTGCATACAGCAGTCGATGCGTATAATCTAGGATACAAACTCCATATTTTCAAAGATGCCGTGGCAAGTTTCGATCCCGTTGGACATGAATGGGCATTGAGACATTTTGAATCCACACTAGGCGCAGAAATTTTATAAAAAAACAAAGTAATTTGATAAAATAAAAAACACAAAATAATAAAAGAAGAGCATAAAACAAACGACTTTGTTTTATGCTCTTTTTTATACGTTATTTTAAAAAAATCTTATTCTTTTTACGTTAATAAATCTCTTTATTATCAACAACTTAAGTTATATTTTTTCTTTTTATAAAATACACTTATTATAATTTTGTTTTTTATTGACAGTAAAAATAAATTAGGTAATACTTTAAGTGAACGCTTTCTAATTTGTTGCGGGAGGAATACACTTGTTAAAAAAACGTATAAAATACAGTGCGCTAATGATGAATCTCCTTATGCTCAGTACCCCGGTTTTAATTTCTGTCGTTGAAGTTGCTGCTAACGAACAACAGTCTGTGAACGAAGGAAATGCACACGTGAACATTGAAGGGATGTCAACAATGGAGGAAGTACCAAGAACTAGTGAAGATATGGATACGGAAGAAGGAAATGATCCTATGATGAAAGAATCAGAAAATGAAAAGACAAAAAAGCAATCTGAAGAAGCAAATGAAGAGTGGAAAGGGGTTGTTTTCGGAGAAAGCACAAGTGCTAGTAGGTATGCCATTGAACCATTAGAAGACGGCGTGCGGCTCTCTTCCACGAATAACGGCGGAAAATTCCAGTCAAGCGGATCAGATGGAATGACCTATTATTATCAAGCAATCCCCAAAGACATCAACTTTAGGATGCGGGCGACGATCGAAATAGAATCTTGGACCTATACGAATGCCCAAGAAGGATTTGCTTTAATGGTAAGAGACGCAGTACCAAAAAATCATTTGTTTGGGCAGGCATTTTATTCAAATTCATTTGCCATACTAGGCAGTCGGATCGAATATGTCTGGGACTCGGATAGACAAGAAGTGGTCAACACGAGCGGCAGCAAATATACGATGCGACTTGGATTAGGGACACGGGCAATCACAGGAATATCATCTGAAGATCCGCAAGCTGCGCCAGCTCCTGGGAGTGTCTCAGTGGAAACAACACCTTTAGAGACTTCAGCAGGGTTCTTGGAAAAAGAAACAGGTTCTTATAATATATTCGGAAACGGTCATGGGAATCTGTTTCCGGCCACGAACTCGATTACTAAACTGGACGTAGAGATGAAAAAAACGAATACTGGTTTAGAGGCATATTATTACGATCCTGAAACAGGAGAAGAAATGGCTTCTGACATCATGTATGACTGGGAAAAATTATACGCTTCAGATGAATCGGTTATTTATGCAGGATTTGCTGCAGCAAGGAATATGACGATCAAGGTAGAAGGAATCGAAGTGGCTTACTCAGATCCTGCGACAGATCCTCCTGGACAAGAAAGGCCCATTCGCTTGATTGATCCGATTTACACTGTGACCTCTAGTAATCATTCAGGAAACCAAGACCATACTATGTCCTTTAGAGCAAATGCTGACGGATTATTAACAATCAAAAATCAAGCAACAGGAGAGGTACTTGAGAACGCAAAAGACTTGGCAATCACTGCAAATCGGGAATTTGATTATCAGACAAAACTGATGGAAGGAACGAACGAATTTACTTTCAGTTTTACACCAGATAAAAACTATCCGCCAGAAGAATACGTAGAGATGGCTAGTTATGAAACAAAAGAGATTCTGCATACAGTTGACTACCGTAAACCTAACTATTCGACAGTTTATGTAACACCGGAAGGGTCAGATACAGGAAACGGAAGCAGACAAAATCCGTTATCTCTGACGCAAGCATTGAGATACGCATATGCTGGGCAGACAATCGTCCTGGCTCCTGGAACTTATTCCTTTGAAAGAGGATTGACGATTCCAAAAGGAGTTAACGGGACAAGAGAAAACCCGATTCAATTGATTGCAGAGAAAAATCCAGAAAACAAGCGACCTGTACTTGATTTTAAAGGAACTGGAAATGGGATGACACTGTTTAGTCATTACTGGATTTTACGTGGGTTTGACGTTACAAATAGTGCCGCTATGCAAAAAGGATTGCAGATTTCTGGAAACCATAATTTGATTGAAGAGATCCATGCTTATCGGAATGGAAATACAGGAATCCAAATCAGTGGTAGCTCAAATGATCCTTTCGAAGCATGGCCAGCGCATAACTTAGTCAAGAACTGTACATCTTTTGAAAATGCCGATCCAGGATTTGAAGATGCCGATGGATTTGCGGCCAAACTGACAATAGGAGAAGGAAATGTATTTGACGGTTGTATCGCGTATCATAATGCAGATGACGGTTGGGACCTTTTTGCTAAAAATGAAACAGGTTCGATCGGAAAAGTAATCATCAAAAACTCAGTTGCTTATCGAAACGGCTGGGTACCGGGAATTGAGGGAGAAGGTAACGGTAATGGATTCAAAATGGGCGGTTCTTCTTTAACGGGCCCTCATGAATTGATCAATAGTTTGTCTTTCGAAAATCTTGCGAAAGGAATCGATTCCAATAGCGGAACAGATATTATCGTCAATAGCAGTACAAGTTTTAATAACGGTTCATATAATGTGGCTCTTTATACCTCTTCAGCAGGAAACACAGACTACCATGCTTCTGGTATCTTATCTTTCCGAACAGAGAATCTTGAGATGAGAGAGCAGATCCGCCCATTGAATCAAAACGAAGATCAAATCTACCACTCGTTGAACTACTATTGGAATGAACGAGAGAAACAATCAGAAAATACTCTTGGACATACCGTATCAAAAGATTGGATCGAATCTCTAAATACACATTCGCAAGAAGGGCAGCAGCCTGTTACTCGCTATGCGAATGGAAGCATCCATGTCCATGGATTGATGCAAATCAAACCGGAGAATCGTCAAACAGAAAAGGGAAGAGTAGATGGTCTTCCATTATCTGTAGGTGCTATTTTTGACGGAGAAACCTCACCGTCTTCGGAATATCCAGAGTATGCAATCGTACAAGAACCAAATCAGACAAAACCAAATGAACAAAATAATCCGATTATTATACAAGAAGCAAATGGTGTGGCGGAGAATGCAGAAGGAAATATCATTGAACTGAAGCCTTTTACAGTTTTTGTGTCAACTTTCACACCAAATCAAGGAACGCCTGTCTTTGAAGATATGCGTTATTTCCCAGAAAAGATCCAAATCGTTGAAACACAGTCAAGTGCTCAATTTTCTAATCATACCGCTATTTTTTCAGCACCTTCAAAAGGAGAATATACGCTAGAAGTCACTTATCGTTCGGAAATATTTGATGGGGAAAAATGGTCTGCTCATACAGAATCTGTTACCCAGCAAAAAGCGATCACTGTGCGAGAAACTGCCGATGTGCCCCCGGGAAATGACAAACCAGAAAGAGAAAATTCAGGAAATGAATCACCAAATGGAAAACCAAATGGAAAACCTTCTCATCCGGATAGGACAGCAAAAGAAAGTGAAAAAAATGGCACTCAAGGACTCCCAAAAACGGGAGAATTTAATAACCCGTTGCTAGCATTAGCTGGAGGAATTTTGTTAATCGGTGTAGTTGTTTATGTCATGAAACAGCGAAAAAATAAGTGGAATTTCTCCTTTTATGATGTAAAACAATTGACTGAGGAAAGTAAAAATAGAAGGAAATGAGACCAATAGATGTCTCACTTCCTTCTATCTTTTTATAGATGAGGTTCTCCTTGCTGCTTTTGATTGGCTGTTCTTATTACTTGATGCAGGACAGCTTTTTCACAACCTTTCCACTAAACGGTGTTCAATCAGCTGACCCTCGGTATTAGCTCAACAAACGGCAAAATATGAGGAACTATTTTGCCGTTTTTTTCTCTAATACTCAGGTCAGGACGCTGATTTCACAATCTCTGATATACGGTGTTCAAAAGCCAGTTTCTCGGTAGTAAGTCAAATTTATGCAAAAATGTGGAAAGCCATTTTCACAAAATTTTTCTTACTACTTGAAACTAAGCGGCTTTTTCACAACCTCTCGATAAACGGTGTTCAAAAGCCAGTTTCTCAGTAGTAAGTCAAATTTATGCAAAAATGTGGAAAGCTATTTTCACAAAATTTTTCTTACTACTTGAAACTAAGCGGCTTTTTCACAACCTCTGATACATGGTATTCCAGAAGTAACTTCTTCGAAAAATAAGCCGAAATGTCACAAAAATTTGAGAAGCAATTTTCCCCAATTCCTTCTTATTTCTTGAAGCTGACCACTTCTGGCACAACCTCTTACCAGATTCGCACTCTTTTTTCTGGCGCTAGATACATAGCGTCTTGTTCCGTGATACCAAATGTTTCATAGAATTCGTCAAGGTTTTTTGGTTGCACGTTTGCTCGGAGTTTAGCAGGGGCATGGACATCGATTTGCAGTAAAAGTTGTTGGTATTCTTTTTTTGCTTTTGTACGCCAAATCGTTGCCCAATTGACAAAGAATTCCTCGATAGAAAGATCTGATTCCGTTTTTGCTGCTTCCAATGCACAGCTTAGACCGCCTGCATCAGCAATATTTTCCGAAACGGTTAATTTTCCGTTTACTTTTCCGTCAGCAAAAGGCAGACCATCGAATTCTTCGATCATTGCTTGTGCTTTGTTTTGAAATTGTGTAAGATCTTCTTCTGTCCATCAGTTGTTCAAGTTGCCATATTCGTCAAATAAAGCGCCGTTATTATCAAATGCATGGGAAATCTCATGAGCGATAACAGCTCCGATTCCACCATAATTAGCAGAGCTTGATTGTTCTAGACTGTAAAATGGTGCTTGAAGGATCGCTGCCGGAAAGACGATCACATTCCGAAATGGATGATAATAAGCATTGACCGTGTCAGCACTCATTTCCCATTCTGAACGATCCACTGGTTTGTTCCATTTGCTGAAACGATCTTTTAATGTGAGTTTGCTGAAAACAAGAGTATTTGAAAGCAAAGTACCACCCTGATCTGCAGGTACTGTTTTGAACTGGTCGAATAATGCTGGGATCTTATCGGGGTAGCCTACTTGGATACCTAAGTTATTTAATTTTATGACGGCTTTTTCTTTTGTTGCATCCCCAAGCCAGTCATTTTCTTCTAGACGTTTTTTATAAACGGCGATCATTTTTTTCACCATTTGTTCTACGTCTTTTTTAGCAGCTTCGCCAAAATATTTTTTTCCGTAGTAATCGCCAACTACTTGATCGAATTGTCCAGAGGCAAGGTAATACGCTGCTTTTTTCTGAGGCATTGCTTCGTCTGTTCCAGACAATACGCGAGAATAGATTCCGCTGACTTGGCGGAATTCTTCTGATAGATAACCACTAAGAGAACGTACTGTTTTAATGATCATCCAGCTTTTGAATAACGGAAAATGAGCTTCTGTCAGGATGTCATTCAAATGATCGAAGTACACTGGATCAGTTACGATCACTTTATCTGGAGTTGTCCCAATCAAACCCGTGACAAGTTTTTTCAAGTCCAGTTTATCTGTGTATTGAATAAATGTATCAAAAGATTGCGGATTATACATTTTGCTGTAATCTGCGTTTTCTTCTGCACTTTTTACATGAGGAGCAATCAATTTATCAAATTGCACTGCTTGTTCCGTGATTGCTTCTGCCTGACTTTTTTCTTTGCCGGCAAGCTCTAATAACTGAACAGCCATATCAAAGAAAACGCCTATTAGTTGTGCACCGTTGGGATGGTCTGATGCATAATACGTCTTATCTGGAAGGAATAAAGAAGGCGGATAAGCAAAGAAGGCGTTCGTTTGCGCATTCTTCATATCTGCATCTACATCCAGATTAAATGGCAATGGTAATGTATCCAACAGCCATTCTGGAAATTGCTTATTCAATTCGTCGAAAGACTGCAATGATTCAACTTTTTCGATTATAGGTTGAAGTGGTTGAGCATGCAACTCATTTCTTCGGTCATAATCGTTTGCCAGTTGATAATATGCAAGGAAATGTTTCATTTTTTCTGAAGACACTTTTTCTGGATGGGCAAGCAGATCGTCTGTTTCTCCCATCAAAAGTTGGTCGATCCCGTCAACTAAATCTTGGAAACCGCCTGTAGCTGGTTTATCTGCAGGGATTTTTGCTGTTTTTTGCCATTCTTCATTGACTGCTTCATAGAAATCTTGTTTCAATCGTTCTTTGTTCATTCATCGATCGCTCCTTTTTTGTTTCGTGTGCCCATTATCTTACAAAATGAAGGAATTAACAAATAGAACATAAAAAATTGAAAATTCGAACAATCAAACTGATTTGTTTTTTTCAATCCTTCACTTATAATGAAAAAAAGGAGGCGATCCCAACTGAATCAAGTAGTGGATAAACCTTTATATTTCAAAGTAGATAAAAAAATTAAAAAATTAGCCAGCACTCAGCAGCTGCAGTCAAGAAAAAGTAAATTGCTTTTTTTAGCTCTGGTTTTTGAAGATCAAAGTTATGTGATTATCGATCAATCAGGACATCCGGTAGAATATTCTCCAGCAAAATATACTTATCAAGAGGGTCTTTCTTGTAAAAAATGGAAGCTGATCAATGAAGAGCCAATCGAGTTATCTAGATGGATCAACAGAAAAGAAGATATTCCCGTTTTGATCGAAGAAAAAAGGTCAGGAAAGGAACTCGCAAATTGCTGGGTGGGATTGCCAGAAGAACGTTTTTTGAGGTATAAGAAATGGGCTACCCCCTCAGGCTATCTTTGTGGTACTTACGCGGCAGCAGTTCTCCTTGCCTATTATCAAGACTATCGTAAGGGGTGGATGCTTCCAAATGAGATTCGCAAGAAAAATACGGCTGATTCGTTGGTTTTGACGAAGGCATTGCGTAGCCAGATCCAACCACTAGGACTTCCTACGATTCCTTTTCAGGTTAGTACAGGGATTTCTAGTTTTTTAAAGAAGAATGGCAATCATGAGCGTGCACGAGCAACTCTTCTAGGTTCATGGCAGCGAGCTACAAAACGTATACGTGAAGGCAAACCTGTGATGATTGGTATTTTGAAAGTACTTGGCAGTACATATGGCAATCATTGGGTGACAGCGTACGCTTATTTTGAAACTGAAACAGGAGAACGTTATTACAAAGTACACGACAACTGGGGCGATTATCATAAAGTCATTCCTGCCAGTTGGAGTAACGGAACAGTTTCACTTCCTTAAGAATTTGCTGAAATTAACAGAAAATCTTGGAAAAATATGTTAAACTATCGAAGAATAGAGAAGTTTTGGGGAGGACTACATGAGTAATAAGTATCAGGATGACACGTTGAAGATTTTTAGTTTGAATGGCAACCGTCCATTAGCTGAAAAAATCGCGAAAGTGTTCGGAACAGAATTAGGTAAAAGCGTCGTGAAGCAATTTAGTGATGGCGAGATTTCCATCAATATCGAAGAAAGTATTCGAGGGGATCATGTGTATATCGTTCAATCAACGAATGCACCTGTCAATGACTACTATATGGAACTACTGATCATGATCGATGCAATGAAGCGAGCAAGTGCGAAAACGATCAATGTCGTATTGCCTTACTATGGGTATGCTAGGCAAGACCGCACGGCGAAACCTCATGAACCGATCACTGCGAAATTGATCGCTAACTTGATCGAAGAAGCAGGGGCAACTCGAGTACTGACTTTAGATCTGCACACGGTTCAAGTACAAGGATTCTTTGATATTCCTGTAGATAATTTATTTACGATGCCGTTGTTTGCTCATTATTACCGTCAATTAGGTCTGACGGGAGATGACATCGTAGTTGTTTCGCCAAAAAACAGCGGTGTTCAGCGTGCACGTAGTCTTTCAGAATATTTGAACAGCACATTAGCCATCGTAGATCATGCAGATGATGCTTCAACTGAGGGTGGTTATGTGATCGGTGATGTTCAAGGAAAGACATGTATCATGGTAGATGATATCTTGAACACAGGAGCAACGCTTGCACGAGCAGCAAATGTATTAAAAGAAAACGGCGCAAAAGAAGTATATGCCTGTGCGTCACATGGATTATTGTCCGATCATGCGAAAAGTATTTTAGACAATGCACCAATCAAAGATATTTGTATCACTGATTCTGTTTTCACAGAAGAAAATCGTCATCCAGAAAACTTAACAATCGTTACATGTTCAGAATTAATGGGTGAAGCGGTCAAACGCATTCATGAAAATACACCGATGAGTCCGTTATTCCGTCTGGAAGAAAAAGAATTCGAATAAACAAAAAAAAGAGGGAAAGAAGTTGTGACAGAAGTGAGCAGCTTCAAGGAGCTGCGACAAGACTTTTGTCACAGCTCCTTTTTTCTATGCCCATGAAACGTCCTCTAGACAAAAATGAGCTCTTCTTTGGTTTGTTCGCTATTTTATGCTAGAATGTGCCTAGCAATAATTTGGAAGGGATGAATGAAGTGAAAACTATTTATCTGGATCATGCGGCAACTACCCCCATGCATCCACAAGTAATTGAAGCGATGACGGCAATCATGCAAGACACGTTTGGAAATCCTTCAAGCATACATGGATTTGGTCGCCACGCGCATGAAAAATTGGAAACAGCAAGACAAATCATTGCAGACAGTCTGCAAGCAAAATCTCACGAGATCATCTTTAACAGTGGGGGAACAGAAGGAGATAATACAGCTATCTTAGAAACAGCGTTCTCGCGTCAAAAAGAAGGCAGACATCTAATCACTACAGCTATCGAACATCCTGCTGTTCTTAATACCATGAAATATTTAGAGACAAAGGGGTTTGACGTTACATATCTGCCTGTAGATGAAAAAGGGAATCTGTCGATCGAAGAGGTCAAAAAAGCGTTACGAGAAGATACGATCTTGGTCTCTGTGATGTACGGGAACAATGAAATCGGAAATTTGATGCCAATCAAAGAAATCGGTGAACTTTTAGCGGATCATCCAGCTTATTTCCATACAGATGCGGTACAAGCGTACGGAAACCAAACGATCCATCCAGAAGAATTAGGAATCGATTTATTAAGTATCTCTGCTCATAAAATCAATGGGCCAAAAGGCGTCGGTTTCTTATATAAACGAGACGGAGTAAATATCCCTGCATTGCTTTTAGGCGGGGAGCAGGAAGAAAAGCGGCGTGCAGGTACAGAAAATTTAGCAGGGATCTGGGGTATGGCAAAAGCAGTTGAACTGCTGTCACCTGAAGAACGTGAAGCACGTAACAACAAATATAAAGGATTCCAGCAATTGATTCTTGATACATTAGAAGCAAACGAAATCCCTTATCAAGTAAATGGTGATTTAACGAATAAACTCCCTCATGTGTTGAATCTTCGCTTAATTGGCGAAGCAAATGATTTGCTACTGATGAAGCTTGATCTTAATGGGGTCGCTATTTCTACTGGTTCAGCTTGTACAGCAGGAAATATCGAGCCTTCACACGTATTAGAAGCAATGTATGGAGAAGATACACCGATACTAAAAGAATCCATCCGTATCAGCTTTGGTTTGGGAAATACCGAAGACGACATCCAGTATTTCCTTGATCAATTGGTTCGTGCTGTCAAAAAATAACTAGTGAAGTCATTCTTATATGAACAGATGTCTGAGAGAACGCCTTCATTTTTTAGGGAACTTAACTGAAAAACCTAGTAAAAATCAGGATAAACTTTTATAATAAAGAGAAACTAATTTTATCGAGGTGAAAATCATGGCATTTGAAACAACAGCAACGGTACTGGGCGCACCAATTAGCTATCGTTTGCATCCTGATGCAAAAAGATATACATTGCGCGATAATGGATTTACAGAAACAAACGGAGGCAATTATCAATTGATCCGACCATTAGATGCCACGCCGCAAAGCAAAGAAGGATTCAAATTAAAAATCACTGTATCAAAAGATATTCAAACATTGAAAATGTCGATCACTACAGCAAATGGATTGAAAGCAGTCAATATTTTCAAAGATCCAAAACAGAAAATGAGCCAAGATAAATTTTATTTTCTGATGGATGGGATGATTAGCCGTGGGTTATTCGAAAAAGTCGAATGATCTGTGGATATAAAAAGACAACTAGTTTTGAAACGGCCTATTGTTAGATGACTAACTTTGTAAGGACGACGCAAATTAGTTGTCTTTTTTATTTTTAAATTTAACACATGTTGTTATTTTTAATATTTTGCTGATTTATTGTTTCTAAGTAAAGAAATTTAAATTGAAACGATTGTTATTTAGGGAAAAAGGTATTTTTTGAAAAAAGAATCCCGTATAATGATTGTTGTGCAAACGCTATACAAAATGAAAAAGAAAAGAGGGATGTTTATGGAAAATGAACAGTCGGTCGTTTTAACGAATTGGAAGAGAAATTATTTGTTCTTTTTATCGGGACAGTTTTTGTCAGGAATCACTAGTATGGTCGTCCAATATGCGATCATCTGGTATTTGACAAGAGAAACCGGTTCGGCGACAATTTTGAGTTTTGCTACTTTACTAGGAATGATTCCCATGGTTTTACTAAGCCCATTTGTAGGACCGCTAGTGGATCGCTGGGATAAAAAAGCTCTTTTGATTGTCACGGATATTATTGTAGCGATTTTCGCGCTTATTTTAGCAGTAGTCGGAACGATTTCAGAATCCTTCCCGATTTGGCTAGTTTTTGTGTCTTTGTTTATGCGTTCGGTCGCACAAACATTCCAAATGCCAACGATCCAGTCGATTATGCCGACAATCGTTCCATCTTCTCACATAACAAGGACGAATGGACAGTTAGGAATGGTCCAATCAGCGAATTTCATCATTGCGCCAGCTCTAGGTGCGGCTTTGTTTTCAGTCGTTCCTGTCAATTACCTTATTTTATTAGATGTATTGGGGGCAGTTTTTGGTGTCGGCTTATTGATTTTTGTGAAGATCCCAAAAGTTTCTCCTGAAATATTGGAAGTTCCGCTTACTATTTTTAAAGATGCAAAATTTGGGCTGCAGCAATTGATGGATAATAAAGGGTTATGGTACATAACGATCAATGGTGCATTTGTGATGCTGTTGTTCATGCCAGCAATCAGTCTGTATCCATTGATGACGCTAGATTACTTTGGTGGTTCCGTTGGACAGGCGGGAGCAGTGGAAGTAGTCTACGCAGTCGGAATGCTCTTAGGCGGTGCACTGATCAGTTTTATAGGAACATGGAAAGACCGAATGAAACCTATTATTATAGCCTACATCATTATGGGCCTGACGATCGGTGCAAGCGGATTGGTTCCAAACGATAGTCAAGGGTTCTTGTACTTTCTTATCTTGAATGCAGGAGCAGGTTGTGCAACGCCATATTTCAATACACTGCTGATGGCAATGATCCAGCAGAGTTATGAATCGAATGTTTTAGGTCGTGTCTTAGGGAACTTCAACTCTTTGATGAACCTGGCAGGTCCAATTGGATTATTATTTGCAGGACCATTAGCTGATCGTTTAGGGGTAGAAAAAATGTTCTTGTTTTCCGGAATCGGGATTTTATTATGCGGAATCGTTTTATTTTTAACGTCAGCTGCCCGAAATTATGATAAAGAATTACAGAAAAAACTGGTAAAAGAACACCATGAGCAAAAAGACGAATAGTATGGAGTGGAGTTGTGACAGAAGTCTTGTTACAACTCCATTTCTGATCCTAATGTTCCTGTGGCAATAAGCCTACTCAAATGAAAAATATGAGTAATTATCTTTATTTGTTTAATACTTGATATAGGGCAGTTTTTTCACGACCTATCGTACTTCCTCTTTGCTTCATAGATTTCTTTGATTTGTTGCTCAGATAACGGAGCGCCAAATGGTAGTTTTTCCTTTAAGAGTTCTCTTTCCGGTGCGTCTACGCCTACATTGACATCGTTCTCGATAGGTACGCTGTAATGATGGATATGTCCATGAAGATTGCGGATAGTGTCGTTAGGCCCGAGCAACATCGGATAATGAGTCAAGTAATATTGTTGATGGTCGAATTTAACGATGGCACCTACATCATAAAAATAAAATTTGGGACTTCCGTCAGTAAGCCTAGGATCATTTTTTTCTAAATAACGGAAAAAAGCGCGACTGTCATGGTTCCCTTTGATCAAGTGGATTGTTCCTTGCAGTTGAGTGACCAGTTCCAAAATTTCTGCATTTGCTTTTTCATATTGCGGATGCATAGCAAGGTCGCCTAGATGATAAACATGGTCGGTTTCTTTTATTACTGCATTCCAGCTAGTGATCAACTGTTGGTTCATTTCATCCACATTTGCAAAGAGCCGCGGAGCAAAGTCGTTTTTTCCTAATAAGCGTTCATGGAAAAAGTGCATATCACTGGTAAAGTAATTCATGTATCTCTTGCCTCCCTTTTTTCTTAGAGTAAACAAAATCACTTATCTGAGCAACTCATAACATCTAAAAAGAAAAAGGTTGTAAATGAGACGTGTAGCTTTAAGCGATAAGAAGCAATTTTGAAAAATAGTTTTTCACAATTTACAAAATTATTCCTTATTGTCGAAAGGCTGGCTCTTTTTATGAGTATGCCAATTTTTTATATCGAATGCTCAAAAGATGAGTGATTTTTTGGTTGACTATCATGTTTGTGTACTGAATAGGTGCAGTAGAACAGTATTTTTACGACTTGATAATTAAGGGATGAAATTTTCAGAAATATGACGTATAATGTAAAATACTGAAAAGTTGCGACCTTCAACTCGTAGATGTTTCAGAATCTAATTGAAATGATGGTGATATCATGACAGACAACAGCAAAACACGCGTTGTCGTAGGGATGAGCGGCGGTGTCGACTCATCTGTAACAGCACTTTTGTTAAAGGAACAAGGATACGACGTGATCGGAATATTCATGAAAAATTGGGATGACACGGACGAAAACGGTGTATGCACGGCCACGGAAGATTATAAGGATGTAGCGAAAGTAGCTGCTCAAATCGGGATTCCTTATTACTCTGTGAATTTTGAAAAAGAATATTGGGATCGTGTATTTGAATATTTCCTAGCCGAATACCGCGCAGGACGTACACCTAACCCAGACGTGATGTGCAACAAAGAAATCAAATTCAAAGCATTCTTGGATTATGCAATGGATCTTGGCGCCGATTATGTAGCTACTGGACATTATGCGCAAGTCACTCGCGATGAAAACGGCGTGGTCCACATGCTTCGTGGAGTAGACAATAATAAAGATCAAACTTACTTCCTTAGCCAATTATCACAAGAACAGCTTTCAAAAACGATGTTCCCTCTAGGCGGCATGGAAAAATCAGAAGTACGGGCAATTGCTGAACGCGCAGGCCTTGCGACTGCTAAGAAAAAAGATTCAACGGGAATCTGCTTTATTGGTGAAAAGAACTTCAAACAATTTTTGAGCAACTATCTGCCAGCAAAAAAAGGAAATATGGTCACTCTTGATGGTGAAGTCAAAGGGCAACATGCTGGCTTGATGTATTATACGATTGGTCAACGTCAAGGACTAGGGATCGGTGGCGGAGGAGATTCGCAAGAACCCTGGTTTGTTGTAGGAAAAGATCTAGCGACAAACACATTATATGTGGGGCAAGGGTTCCATCATCCTGCATTGTATGCCACAAGCTTGGATGCAAGTGAAATCCACTTTACGACGAATGAACCAATGCCAAAAGAATTCAAGTGTACAGCGAAATTCCGTTATCGTCAGCAAGACGTTCCTGTGACAGTTCTCTTATTGGATGATAATCGTGCAGAAGTCGTATTCGACGAACCTGTACGTGCAATCACTCCTGGACAAGCAGTTGTATTTTATGATGGAATGGAATGTCTGGGTGGTGGTTTGATCGACCACGCATATCAAGAAACAAAAGTTTTACAATACGTTTAAGCGATATTAAATGAATCAAAACAGCTATGGCTAACAAAAGAAACACCTTTTCTTTTGGATAGCATAGCTGTTTTTTGCAATAAAATTAATTTTTATTCATTTTATACTTGAAATACTTGTGTAAAAAGTTCATAATATCCAATAATGTGAATAAAGTTGCTTTTTGTTAAGCAAGAGCAGTTGCAAAATAGAAGGGAATCTTTTGCAAGTGATTTGTTCAATTTTATAAGTGAGGGTGATGGAAATGGAAAAGAAATCAAAGGGTATTAGCAAATGGGGACTGGTTGCTCTGGTTGTCAGTTCGTCAATCGGAAGCGGTGTGTTTGGGATCACAAGTGATCTGGCTAGTTCTGCAGCTCCAGGGCCAGCGATCCTTTCATGGATAATCGTTGGGATTGGTATTTTAGCTTTGGTATTATCGCTGAATCATTTAGGAGAAAAACGTCCAGATCTAGATGGTGGTATTTTCGGTTACGCGGAAGCTTCATTTGGTAAATTAGGTGGCTTCATCAGTGGTTGGGGTTACTGGTTGTCTGCGTGGCTGGGAAATGTTGCTTTTGCAACGATGCTGATGAGCGCCATGGGAGAATTTTTCCCGATATTCAAAGGTGGACAAAATGTTCCTTCTATTTTATTTGCAAGTATTTTTATTTGGGGTCTGACTTTATTAGTAAACAATGGAGTTGAAGGAGCGAGCGTCATCAATACAATCGTGACGATCTGTAAATTAGTGCCATTATTCCTATTTTTAATATTTGTATTTATCGCATTTAAAGTGAATATATTCACTGCTGATTTTTGGGGTAACGTATCTGATAATCTAGTGAATGGAACAGGGCAGCAAGGAACGATCTGGTTGCAGATTAAAGGTTGTTTGATGGTTATGATGTGGGTCTTTGTAGGGATCGAAGGCGCAAGTGTTTTAGCCAACCGCGCGAAGAAACGTTCAGAAGCCCAGCAAGCATCGATCATTGGTCTGCTTTGTTTATTGTTTATCTATATCCTTGCTTCGATCTTGCCATACGGCGTCTTATCTCAAGAAGAGTTAGCAACTATTTCACAACCTGCTATGGCAAATATTTTAAAAGGAATCGTGGGAAATTGGGGAGCAGCGCTGATCAATATCGGCTTGATTATTTCGATCATTGGTTCTTGGTTGTCTTGGACGATGCTCCCAGCAGAAACAACGATGTTGATGGCTCGAGACGGTCTGTTGCCGAAAGGTTGGGGAAAAACGAATAAAAAAAATGCCCCAACTTATTCGTTAGTTGTTACTGCAATCTTGACTAATCTATTCTTATTGACTTTCTTAGTTACTGATTATGCCTATCAATTTGCCTATTCTTTATGTACAGCGGCAATTTTGATTTGTTATCTACTTGTCGGGATCTATCAAGTCCAGTTTTCTTTAAAAGAAGGAATCAAAAAACAAGTAGTGATCGGTGGGATTGCTGTAGTTTTTGAATTGATGGGCATCATTTTAGCAGGATTTTCTTATGTCCTTTTATGTAGTATTGCCTATCTTCCTGGTTTTTGCTTCTACTGGATCGCTTGTCGTGAAACCAAACATCAAATTACGGGAAAAGAAAAAGTAATGATTGGGCTGATTTGTGTGGCCGCACTGCTTTCAATCGGGTTGCTTGCTGTAGGCTGGATCAAGATATAAGGGGGAAAGAAACATGGAAATCGCAAATTTCGGTGTAGAAGAATGGCTAAATAAATGGGAAAAGAAAGCGGTATATGATATTGCACAAAGTTCGATCGAAGCATTGACATTAGACGAACTCGTTGGCTTAGATGGGACTAGCGTAAGTGAATTTTTCGAAAAACGCAAAAACGAACCATTGGACTATGGCTGGATCGAAGGATCAGATGTTTTCAAACAAGAAGTCGCTTCTCTTTATCAAACCGTCGATCCGGAAAACATCTTACAAACGAATGGAGCGACTGGTGCTAATCTTTTAGCTCTATACGCGTTAGTGGAAGCAGGAGACCATGTTGTTTCGATGCTTCCTACTTATCAGCAATTATATGACATCCCCCAATCTTTAGGTGCCGCTGTTGACTTTGTTCATTTGAAGGAAGAAGAAGATTGGCAGTTTGATTTAGAACAGCTAGAAGCCTTAGTCAAACCTGAAACAAAAATCATCTGTTTGAATAGTGCAAACAATCCTACAGGCACATTGCTAGATCGGAAAACTTTAGAAAAAATCGCAGAAATTGCTCGTACAGTAGATGCATATGTATTGATAGATGAAGTATATGCGCCTTTAACGGATAAAGGTGAATTCTTGTCGATCGTAGATGTCTATGAAAAAGGTATAGCAACCAATTCCTTATCCAAGACCTACTCCATTCCAGGTATTCGTATTGGCTGGACAGCTACTGGACCTGAGTTGGCAGAAGTTTTTCGAAAGTATCGAGACTACACGATGATTTGCGGCGGAGTCCTGTCAGATGATCTTGCTGTACATGCATTGAAGAATAAAGAAAAAATATTGGAGCGAAACAAAAAGATCATTACAGAGAACCTTATGATTTTAAAACAATGGGTAGCCAATGAACCGAAAGTTGAACTTGTCGCTCCCAATTACGTCTCTACTTCTTTCATTAAATTAGCCATCGAAGAAGATGACCAGACATTTTGTATCAATTTATTAGAAGAAACAGGAGTACTATTAGTACCAGGAAGTGCCTTTGATTTACCGAAGCATGCCCGACTAGGTTACTGTTGTAAAAAAGAAACCTTGGAAAAGGGATTATTCCTCTTATCTGAGTTCTTGAAAAAACAGGCCTAAACAAAAACACTGCAAGGACAGTCTGTGACAACTGTTCAAGCAGTGTTTTTCATTTACGCTTATTGTCTATGAGAAGGAGAGTGCCCTGAAGATATGGAGACTCCTGAAGCTTTTTCTTCTGCAGTTTCTTGCTGATGGATCTCTTGTGTATTGTGTCGTACAAGCAAGAAGTTGACCAAAACAAGAAGAGAAGTCGAAAGAAAAACGCCACGATAACCAAATGCACTGGAAACACTGGAGCCGATCATAGGCCCTACTACGTTACCAGTTGCTTGGAAAGATTGGTTATAACTGAAGATCCGTCCAGCAGCTTGATGAGGCGAATATTTTGTGATCAATGCTTGGACAGCAGGGAGCAGACAAGCATCAGAGATACCAATCAAAAAACGTAAGGCAGCTAATTGCCAAACATTCGTGACGAATGCCATTGGGATATAAACCAGAATCGCAAAACCCAAACCAATCGCAAGTATTCTTTCACTCCCAATCTTGTCACCTAAGCGACCAAATCTTGGAGCGGCTATCAAAGTGGCAATCCCAGGTATCGAAGCGATGATTCCGCTGATCAACGTAACATTCCCATGTCCATGCAGCAATTGACGAATGTACAGACTGATGATTGGACTAATGGAATTGTTGGATGCTTGGATGATCATCGTTGTGACGAACATACCGATGACGACGTGTGGATATTTCAAGTCTTTGAAAATCTGTTTGGCAGAAACCATGTTTTCTTTTTTCACTGGGACAAATTTTTCATGGACGAAAAACAGACTCAACAAGAAGACGAAAAATAAGATGATCCCTGTAATGAAAAAGGTAGGGCGATAGCCAAACGCTGAAGCAGAGATCCCGCCAAGAAGCGGTCCAAGTAATGTTCCTGTAACAGAACCAGTTGCTAAGGTTCCAAGAACTTGACCACTTTTTTCTTTTGGCGTCCCAGTTGCGACAAGGGCAGTGGCATTACTGATATAACCAGAAAAAATCCCTTGAAGCAGACGCAATGCGACTAATTGATACACACTAGTCACGCAACCCATCAAAGAAATGACGATTGCCATTCCTAATGAAGCACGCAACAGCATCAATTTTCTTCCTTTTTGGTCGGCTAATTTTCCCCACCAAGGAGAGATCAGCGTAGTCACCAAGAAAGTAGATGAAAAAGTCAATCCGCTCCAAAAGTTCAATTGTGACGTACTATAATTACCTAACGTATCTATGTAAAGTGACATAAAAGGCATGACTAAACTAAATCCGATACCAGCCATAAATGTTCCAAACCATAAGACAAACAAGTTTTGTTCCCAAGTTTCTCTTTTCCTAAATAATTTTTCCTTTATTCTTGCAGCCAATTAGACTCCTTCTTTCTGAAAATTTTCATCTACAGCTCTTTATTATAAACTACAATATGTAGTTTATCAATGAAAATCTCTTTTTTCTCTTTCTTTTTCGTGGTAAACTGAAAGAGTGAAGGATTTATTTTATGAGAGGAAACATGGAGATGAAAAAAAGAAATCTGTCTCAAGAGAAAATAATCGACTGCTTTCGAGAACTAGCAGAAGAGATGGATGTTCAGCAAATAACCTTTCAGCATTTAGCCAAACGCTTGGATATCAAGGCTCCCTCGCTGTATAACCATTTCAAAAATATTCGTGATGTCAAAACAGCGTTAACAGCAAAACTTCTGCAGGAACTTAATGACCAGCTGCGTCGGGCTCTTGTGGGAAAAAGTGGTCAGGAAGCACTGCAGATCTATGCAGAAACTTATCGATCCTTTGCTTTTTCAAATCAAGCAGTGTATGAGTTACTGATCAGTGTACCGCATACCAATGAAGCTGTTTTATTAGATGGAATCCATGAAACGAATCAGATCATTTTGCAGATATTTGAGGCTTTTCAATTAACGAAAGAAGAAAAAGTTCATCGAAGCAGGGAACTTCGTAGTATGATCCACGGTTATCTTTCCTTACGTTTTTTAGGATACTTTACAAAAGAACCAATAATCGATCCAGAAGACAGCTATTTTTGGATGATCAATGACTTTATCGCTACTTTGCCTTAAACAATCAGATTCATTTGTAACAATTTTAAGATGTTCATTAAATGACCCTTTTATAAGAGAAAATTCTTGCAACTTTCTTGAAAAGTGACTAAGATGAGTCTAGAAAAGCTGAAAGAAGGAGCACGAGTATGTATCAAGTAATTACCATGTTCGGGGACAATGAGCCTTGGTGGTTTTTTGAAGACTGGGAAGAAGATATTGAAGCAGAAGAAACATTCGAGTCTTTCGAAGAAGCACGACAAGCGTACGAAAAACAATGGAACGAAATCCATCAAAATTATGAATATATCAATGCAAAAAGTAACTTTCTCAGCGCCTTTTGGAATGACGGAGATGAGCGCTGGTGTGAAGAGTGTGACGATGATTTACAGCAATACAAGGGACTTGCGTTGTTGAAAAATCATCAGCCCATCACAGTAGAAAGCAGAAAGGAATTTTATGAAACAACTAATTCTAGCGGAAAAACCAAGCGTTGCGAAAGACCTAAGCAAGGTGCTTGGTGCTAATCAAAAGCACAAAAATTATTATGAAGGACCCAAGGTGATCGTCACTTGGGCCCTTGGTCATTTATTAGGATTGAAAATGCCGGAAGATCTGAATAAGGAATGGCAGAGCTGGCAAATGGACACGTTGCCAATGATCCCTAAAAAACTAGGAATCAAACCACTTCCTAAAACAGGACATCAATTAAAAGCAATCAAGCAGCTGGCTCAGCGAAAAGATGTCTCAGAAGCAGTCATTGCGACAGATGCCGGAAGAGAAGGGGAACTTGTTGCTCGCTGGATCTTAGAGTATGTGCATTTCAATAAATCAGTGAAGCGGTTATGGATCTCTTCTCAAACAGATAAAGCAATCAAAACTGGATTCAAGCAACTAAGACCTGCGAAAGAATATGATGCATTGTATGAATCTGCTCTTGCCCGGGCAAAAGCGGACTGGCTGGTAGGATTGAATGTGACCAGAGCCTTAACTGTGAAGTACGCGGATAATTTATCAGCAGGCCGTGTGCAGACACCGACACTAGCATTAGTGAGAGACCAAGAAAAGAAAATCGAGCAGTTCCGTCCACAAACGTATTTCACGATCACGTTGCAAGCTGGAAAAGAACAAGCCAAAATGCTTCAAAAAAATCAATTTGCTTTAAAAACACAAGAAGAAGCACAAAAACTTGTTCAATTGATCAGTACAAGCAAAGGAACTGTCACAGAAGTCCAAGAAAAATTAAAAACGGAATCTGCGCCATTGCCTTATGATTTAACAGAGATCCAAAGAGAAGCCAATCAACGCTATGGCTATTCTGCAAAGAAAACATTAAGTCTTGTACAAAGTTTGTATGAGACCCATAAGATCGTTACTTATCCGCGTACAGACAGCAAATATCTGACAAATGACATGAAAAGTACGATGAAAGAACGATTGCAAGCAGTCAGCGACTTTGCTCCTGAGGTCAAGCAGTATTTGAAAAACGGAGCCATCGTCCAACAGACAAAAGTATTCCAAGACAGTAAAGTGACCGATCACCATGCACTTTTGCCAACTGAAAACAGAGCACGTTATGAAAAATTAAGTAATGAAGAGCAAAAAATCTATCAAATGATTGTCTCTCGTTTTTTAGGACTGTTTGCTCAACCCCATAAAGTCAGCCAAACAAAAGTTACGGTTGAATTTGGTAAAGAACGATTCATTTTTCGGCAAAATCGTGTCGTCCAAGCAGGATGGAAAGGCGAAACTGAAACTGAGACGGAAACAGTCAAATGGGAAAAAGGAATGAGAATCAATCCCGATTTCACCATCAAAAAAGAACTATCTGCACCGCCTAAACCATTGTCAGAAGCAAGCTTGCTTGGTCAAATGGAAAAATACAGTCTGGGAACCCCAGCTACGCGTGCAGAGATTATCGAGAAACTAATCAAATCTGAACTGATGGAACGTACCCCTCAAGGACTGCAAGTATCTCCTAAAGGTAAGCAATTATTAGTATTGGTAAATCCCTCTTTAGTAACACCAGATTTGACAGAAAGCTGGGAAAAAGACCTTGAAGCTATTGCTGCAGGAAAGAAACAAGCAGGAACCTTCTTGAATGGAATCGAAAAAGAAACAAAACGCTTGGTGAATGAGATCAAATCAAGCAAACAAGAATATCAAGATTTCTCGATTACCCAAAAGAAATGCCCAGAATGTGGGGCCAATCTGCGCGAGAAAAACACACGTGACGGCAAAATCTATGTCTGCACCAATTCAGATTGCAACTACCGCAGAAGAAAAGATCCAAAAGTCTCTAATCATCGATGCCCGCAATGTCACCGGAAAATGGAAATCATCGAAGGTAAAAACGGTGCTTATTTCCGTTGTAAATACGATGGAACGACAGAAAAAATGCTTGATAAAAAAGAGCAGAAGAAGAAAATGACCAAACATGAAGAACGACGCTTGCTGAAAAAATATGCACAAGCAGAAGAACCAGAAGAAAGCCCATTAGCAGCAGCACTAAAAGCAGCAATGAAGAAGTAATAAGATATGAAAGAGGTTGTGATAGAAGTGGTCAGCTTCAAGAAATAAGAAGGAATTTACGAAAATTGCTTCTCAAATTTTTGTGAAATTTCGGCTTATTTTCGAAGAAGCTACTTCTGGAACACCATTTATTCGGAAAAAAGGACTGTGACAAGACTTTTGTCACAGTCCTTTTTCATTTAAAAAAATGTTTACTTCATTTGACGTATATTATTGGTGAGGCTTCAATTCATTTGGCTTCACTTTTTCTGTTTCTCTTATGATATAAACAGGACGCTGTTTCGTTTCTAAGAAGATTTTCCCGATATATTTCCCGATGATTCCAAGACATAACAATTGGATTCCACCAATGAACAGGAAGATCGAGACCATGGAAGGCCATCCTGATGTAGGATCACCAAACAACAATGCCCGCAAAATAATGAACAAAATTGCAATACCAGAACCGACACAAGACAAAGCGCCGATAAATGAAGCAATCGTTAACGGTGCATCCGAGAAGTTCACGATACCATCAATCGAGTAGTTGAATAATTTCCAGAAGGACCAAGATGTTTCGCCAGCCACACGTTCGCGGTTTTCATAAGAAATATATTCTGTTTTAAATCCGACCCAGCTAAATAATCCTTTTGAAAATCGGTTGTATTCTGTTAATTCTAGGACGGCATCCACCATTTGACGAGTCATCAAGCGGAAATCACGAGCGCCATCGACCATTTCTGTATCGCTGATTTTATTGATCAACTGGTAGAATTTTTTCGCAAAGAAACTGCGTATCGCAGGCTCGCCTTCACGAGTCGAACGCCGGGTGCCGACACAATCGATATCAGAAGTAGTGATCCGGTTGATCATCTCAGGAAGCAGTTCGGGCGGATCTTGCAGATCAACATCCATCACGGTCACTAAATCTCCTGTAGAAGCTTGCAATCCAGCGTACAGAGCCGCTTCTTTCCCAAAATTTCTGGAAAATGAGACAAAGCGGACATAAGGATAAGCTGAGGCTAGCTTCTTGATTGCTGCTAACGTACCGTCTTTTGATCCGTCGTCAATAAACAAATATTCGAACTCATGGGCACCTTTGAATTTTTCAACCTCATCAAAAAAAAGAGGAACAGTTTTTTCTTCATTAAAACATGGGACAACAATTGATACTTTCATCGTTTCTATCCTTTCAATCGTATGTTTATATATGGTTTACATTCAAAATTTAATAAACCTTAAATAACACCTTTAAAATTTGATTTTACGTAAAAGAACAGGTATTCTTTTTGTAAACTAACGTATTTAGTTTACCATGTTTCCTCGGTTTATCAAACTTTTAAGAACAATTTTTATTAGTTGGCAAGTAGTTTTGGATAGAGAAAAAGGAGGAAGTTCCAGTCTATTGACTAGGAGCAAACAAAATGAAAATACACACACCTATCGGCTTTTTATGGTTAGATGCAGATGAATCCGGATTGACTGCTGTATCTTTTCAGCCAATTTCAGAAAGCGAATCAGCGAATCAGCAAATTTTAACGCGCACACAAGAACAGTTTGAAGAATATTTTGCGGGAAAAAGAAAAGAATTTGATGTTCCTTTATCTATAAAGAGAGGTACGCCTTTTCAGCAAAATGTCTGGAAAGCTTTGTCGACCATTCCTTATGGAGAAATCCGAACGTATAAAGAAGTAGCTGTTGCTGTTGATAGTCCGAAAGCTGTGCGAGCGATTGGGCAGGCAAATCGAACCAATCCATTGCCAATCGTTATTCCTTGTCATCGAGTGATCGGGCAAAATGGAAAACTGACAGGATATATGGGAAACGCAATAGATGGGGTTGAAATCAAACGCCAATTGTTGTTGTTAGAAGGATATCTGCAAAATTAAAAACAGTTGTGATTCGGACATTGTTCCATGCGAGAATCACAACTGTTTTTTCATGTTCATTCTAAACTTTGATCAGCCAAATAAATAGTAAAGCCATCACTGTTTGGAGAAGCCCGACAGCTAATCCATAAGATAAGAAGCGTGTACCTTCTTTCATGAATTTTGCAAAGTCTAAACGCAGACCAATTGCCGCTAAAGCAGTGATCTCAAACCAGCTGCTGATAAAATGTGCCGATTGGTCAATAACTACAGGTAAAGAAAACAAGCTGTTGACCAAACAAAAGATCACAAACCCTAATACATACCAAGGAAGTGGTAATTTTCGTTTTTTCTGCGTATCAGTTGGCGTTTCAAACAGAGCTGGTTGTTTCTTGTGCATGAATTTTTCAAACAGATAGACAACAACAACGAGCATCATAATACGTAGAATCTTAAATAGCATGGCGAATTCGACAACAGAATTGTCAAGTAAGCTTGCCCCAGCGACTACTTGACCAACAGATTGGAGTGTACCACCCAAAAGTGCACTTTTTTCAATGAGATTTCCACCAAACAACTGTAATCCAAGAAAAGGGAGAGTCAACATCATCACAGTACCCAGTAGATTGACTAGTGTGATGATCTGTCCTTTTTCTTCCTCTTTCGCATGGATGGAAGGGGCGATCGAAGCAATAGCAGAAGAACCACAAACAGCGTTTCCTCCAGCCATCATCAAAGAAGAAGTATCGCTGAATTGCAGTTTTTTACCAATCAAGTAAGCACCGATGATAGTGACTGACATTTGCAGTAACACAAAAACAATTCCTTTTATACCAATTTGAGCAATCGTTTGAGCTGTGACAGTTGCACCTAGTAAAAAAACAGAGAATTCTAATAGTTTGCTTTCAGCAAATTTTGTGCCGATTGCTAGAACAGGCTGTTTAAAAAAAGTATTTCCTAATAAAATACCCAATAAAATAGCAATAGTCGCTCCACCTAACTGTGGCAGATAAATAGCAAGAAGCCTGCTGAAGGCAGCGATGGAAAAAGAAAGCAGTAAACCGGGTAAGATTTCGCGGACCGCTGAATCCTTTACAGATTTTATTGGATGTGACAATGATTTCATTTGATCGGTTCCTTTCGTCAATAAATACTAAAAGCATACTCGAACATAGTAGCACTAAACCAGTATTTTGACAAAAGAACAAGAGGTCGTGACAAAAGTCTTGTCACGACCTCTTGTTTCGAATAAACGGTGTTCAAAAGCCAGTTTCTCGGTATTAAGCCAAATTTATGCAAAAATGTGGAAAGCCATTTTCACAAAATTTTTCTTAATACTCGAAACTAAGCGGCTTTTTCACGACCTCTTGGTAAACGGTGTTCCAGAAGTAGCTTCTTCGGAAATAAGCCGAAATTTCACAAAAATTTGAGAAGCAATTTTCGTAAATTCCTTCTTATTTCTTGAAGCTGACCACTTCTTTTACGACCTCTTGGTAAACGGTGTTCAAAAGCTTGCATCTGCGGTAATAAGCCCAACCAGTACAAAAACATGAACAGCTGTTTTTGTTTGGCCGTTCTTATTACTTGATGCAGAACAGCTTTTTCACAACCTATTGAATCGATTATTAAGCGATTTTTTTAGAAACAAATTTTCCATGTTTGCTATGTTCTTTAATTAAGAAACGTACGTAATGAGCAAGAACGTAGAAGACAACTACACTTGCAAACAGACATTCCGCAACTTTTAAGAAATCCAATACGCTACTATAGATACCTAAACTGTTGAAGTAATGAACAGTAGTAAATATAGCTGTTGCAGAGATAACAAGCGGGAATGTAAAGGCTGCATAGCTTGGATAAAAACGAAGCTTGAACAAACGTGGAAGCATAGACAGCACAACGAAATACAATACTTGAGATAAAGCGAACAATGCTACGACAAGATAAAAATTAGGTTCAGCAAAGTTTTTAAGATAACCTGTTAGGCAAAGAGAACCAGGCGCTGCAACGATCGTAATCAGCGGACGTGTCGGATGAGCCATATTTCTTACGAAAAAGACACGTTTGATGATGATCGGCAATAAGAACGCATAGCAGATCAATGAAATCCAAAAGAAAATTTTTCCAATAAGTGGGAAGAAGTTCCCGGCAGTTACAGTGATGACCCCAAATCCAACGTAAATGATAAACCAGCTTGGATAAATTGCTTCAATTGAAAGATCAGCTTTGATAACATGGTGATAATTGAAATAAAAGACAAGGATCACTTGGAAGATAACAGCGCACAGCCAAATGAATTTGACAATTGGTGCAATACTTTCATATGAAACAAAATAAGTACAAATAACCATGAGTGACATCGTAAAAGTTGGTGAAACGGAGGCGATGATTGGATCATGCAACGTTTGTTTCGTGTGTTCGAATAAGATAAACAATTTAACAAAAATGAATATCATAAGAATCATAGAGATACCGCCAGTTAGATTGCCTAAAGCAACATGGTGATAGTCTTTAAACAAATTTCCAAGGGAAGCTAACCCAAGGATCAACCCGCAGATCGGGATCGGAATAATTTTCAAAAAGTTCTTCATATATAATATTCTCCTTTTTATTTAATAGATTTTAGTACCAAGATGAACGAATACATTGTAAAATGAATAGGAATGTATGATTACGAGCAAGCAGACAGCTGATTGTCTTCATCTAAGTTACTAGTTGGATCAGCAACTGTTTTGTTGTACATTTCTATTATAGATGGTTTTTTGTATATTTAAATCAAATAGTTTTTATAGTAATTATCATAAAAAGTTATGGAAGTGGTGCCATGTTTAAGTTATTAACGACTTTTCGAGCAGTATATGAAACAAGAAATTTTTCCAGAGCAGCAGAAGTACTGTTTTTATCTCAACCAGCAGTCTCGAATCAAATCAAACAGTTGGAGCGGGAATTGAATATCGATCTTTTTCAACGTAACGGAAGAAAAGAGATGCTTCCAACTAAGCAAGCCGACTTATTATATGAACGGACACTGGTTTTGTTAGAAGAATGGGAAGAAACTCAGCAAAAATTGCTCAATGAACAAAATGAAGAAGAAGTATGTCGGATCGTTGCTTCCCACACCTTTGCTGTCTATCTTTTGCCTCAGTTGATGAAACATCTGATCAAAAGGTTTCCTAAAGTGCATTTTGAGATCGAAATCGCGAATTCTCATGAATCATTAGAACAAGTAGCGAAACATGAATCCGATTTTGGTTTTATCGAAAAGCCATTAGAGACTTCCGGCGTACAAAGATACTCTTTGATGGAAGACCAGCTAGTCATCGCTGGGGACCCAAAAAGCAAATTGTGGCTTGTAAGAGAAGCAAACTCTGGTGTTTTTCATTACACGCAGCGTTATTTTGAAGAGATGAATATCCAAGATAAGAAGATGATCGTGAAAAGTAACGATGTAATTGTTGCGTTGCTGAAGGAAGGAATCGGTCGCTCGATTTTGTCTAAGCGCTCTGTTCCAGAAAATGTGCCAATGACTCCGTTGAATTTCCATCGATATTTTTATTTCATCCAACGAACCAATCTGGTTTCTGATCAGCTGCTAGAGATTGCCGAAGAGATCCTTCGATACAATGAAAGCACAGAAACTTCTCACAGCGAGGAGAATCTCAGCTGGTAGATAATTGCATGTATCAAAAAAAGTTCTATGATACACTAAAGATAAGCAGTAGGCTTTTGTACTGCATTTGCTCAAGCAACTGCACAAACGGAAAGTTAATTTTTCCCAAATGTCTATGGAAAGACTTTCCATTATCTAACTGGACCGCTATAATAATCAGCAGTATGGTTTTTAAGAAAAGGGATGAAACATGGAAAAAAAATTAAAAGCTTCGAACGATAATCGTATTGATTATGGCGTGATTTTACCAGTCTTTCTGTTATGTTTGATTGGTCTGCTCTCATTATATGTAGCACTTAGCCATGATCCGAACAATCCAGCAGTCTTGAAAGGCGTAGGTATGCAAGTTGTGTGGTATTTAGTTGGAGCGGCAGCAATCGTTGTCATCATGCATTTGAATTCCAAATGGATCTGGAAACTGACTCCTTACCTTTATGGTTTGGGGTTAGTGGTAATGGGACTCTTGCTCAAATTCTATGATCAGAATTTAGCTGCTTCAACAGGGTCTAAAAACTGGTTTCGATTCGGTGCGTTTACTTTCCAGCCAGCAGAGTTGATGAAGATTGCGTACATCTTGATGATGGCACTGATCGTAACTAAACATAATACGCAAGTAAAAGAACGGACGATGAAATCGGAATTTTGGCTGATTGGGAAGCTCTTGATCGTGACAATACCGGTTTTAGCATTGATCATGGCCCAAGATGACTTTGGAACGATGCTTGTCTTTCTTGCGATCTTTGGCGGGATTTTCTTGATGTCTGGAATCTCTTGGCGCATCATCGCACCTGTAGTAATTTTGGCAGTAGTCGTTGGAGCAGGAACGATCTTCTTGGTTACGACTGAAGGCGGAAGAGACTTGCTTTACAAAGTTGGCTTCAAATCTTATCAGTTTGCACGTATTGATTCATGGCTGGACCCTTTCCATGATACGTCAGGAATGAGTTATCAGCCGGCCCAAGGACTTTTGGCAATTGGTACCGGTGGCTTGTTTGGTAAAGGATTCAACGTAAGCAATATTTATGTGCCTGTTCGTGAGTCCGATATGATTTTTACCGTTATCGGTGAAAACTTCGGCTTTATCGGTGGTGCATTCGTCATTTTCTTGTATTTTATTTTAATCTATCGTATGATTCGGGTGTGTTTCGATACGAATAATGAATTTTACGCCTATATCGCAAGCGGTTTGATCATGATGCTGCTGTTCCATGTCTTTGAGAATATTGGAGCAAATATCGGATTACTTCCTTTAACAGGGATCCCATTGCCTTTCATTAGTCAGGGAGGATCTTCGATTTTAGGGAACATGATCGGTATCGGGTTGATATTATCGATGAGATACCAAAATGAAGCACCTGCAAGATCTTCAAGGAGGTAAGAAAATTGTACACCTTTTACTGGTACCCGAAATGTTCAACATGCAAAAAAGCCAAAGCGTGGTTAGACCAGCATGGCGTTAGTTATCAAACTGTTGATATGATCAAAGAAGTACCGAAGGCCTCAACGATTGAGACTTGGCTAGAAACGAGTCAAGTACCAATCCGTCGCCTGTTCAACACAAGCGGGATGAAATATCGGGAACTTGGACTGAAAGATCAAGTAGGCGAGTTTACGGCTTCAAAAGCGAGCCAAGTCTTATCGACAGATGGTATGCTGATCAAGCGGCCACTGATCTTACGAGAGGACCAGCTTGTTGCAATTGGATTCAATGAAAAAATTTATGAAGGAGAACTGATATAAAATGGCAGGCAAGCATTTGAAGAAAAAGGACAACCTTTGGATCTTATTTAATGGAAAAGAATACTGTGTTGGTTTGACAAATGAAGCGCAAGAAGAACTTGGAGACATCACGTTTGCCAATCTGCCAAAAGCAGGACAATCGCTAAAAAAAGATGAACCTCTGATCGAAGTTGAAGCGGAAAAAGCGGTCAATGAATTTGCCAGCCCGCTAACGGGTACAGTTTCTTCTGTTAATGATAAAATCGGTGAAGATATCAATATCTTGAATGATTCAGATGAAATGAATGCGTGGATCTTAAGTTTCAAAGATGTTGATCCAAAAGAATTTGACGAATTATAAAATCAGAAAATCACTTGAAAAAAGTTGACACTGATTCTTCCAGTTGCTATAATCATAAGCAATCCTATATGAAACGAGAAAGCTTTGAAAAGAAGAGTACATGTCACGGACGTTTGAAGAGAGCCCTGTTTGCTGAAAATGGGTAACGAAAATGAGATGGAAGATGGTCTTAGAGCAGAGTAAGCGAGCGTAAGCAAACTTACTACGGGAGTGCCCGTTACAGCGCGACAGTATACGGAAAGAAGCTAAGTCCAAGTACTGGAAGAGGCTGTTATTGCGAAGTAACGGTAAATCAAGGTGGTAACACGGAAGTTCAAGCTTTCGTCCTTTTGCTTAAGGCAAGAGGGCGAAGGCTTTTTTGTTTGAAAAATCATAAGAGAAAGATGTGAATGGCATGTCATTAATCCAACTAACGAATGTCAAAAAGACATTCAATGGGAAAAACGGAAACATCCAAGCCGTCAATGACGTTTCACTAAACGTTGAAAAAGGGGATATTTATGGAATCGTCGGCTATTCTGGCGCAGGAAAAAGTACATTAGTCCGTCTCCTGAATGGACTTGAGCTTCCCACGAGCGGCGAAGTGATCGTAAACGATCAAGATATTACAAAATTAAAAAACAAAGAATTACGTACATTCCGAAAGAAAATCGGTATGATCTTCCAGCATTTCAACCTGTTATGGTCAAGAACTGTACTTGAAAATATCCAGCTGCCGCTGGAATTAGCTGGCGTACCAAAGAGCAAACGTAAAGAACGGGCAGAAGAACTGTTGCGTTTAGTCGGGTTAGAAGGACGCGGACAAGCATATCCTTCACAACTTTCCGGCGGACAGAAACAACGCGTCGGTATCGCACGAGCATTGGCAAATGATCCTGAGATCCTGCTTTGTGATGAGGCTACTAGCGCATTGGACCCGCAAACAACAGAAGAAGTATTAGACTTATTGTTAGCGATCAATAAGAAATTGAATTTGACCATCGTCTTGATCACACATGAAATGAATGTGATCCGCAAAATCTGCAACAAAGTCGCTGTGATGGAGTTGGGGAAAGTCGTAGAAGAAGGAGACGTATTGACTGTCTTCAGACAACCGAAAAAAGAAGTAACCAAACGCTTTGTACAACAAGACATCGAACCAGAAGCTGATTCGACAGAACTATTAGCTGAACTCATCAAAGAAAATCCAAGCGGCCGTTTGGCAACTTTGACCTTTAGCGAAAGAAATGCCAACGAGCCAGTCATTTCCCAAGCGATTCGACGCTATAACATCGATGTCAACGTTGTGTATGGAAAGATCAAACAAGTGAAAGAAGGTTCCTTTGGTTCATTGACTGTCTTGATGACTGGTGAAACCAAAGAATTAGATCAAGCAGAAGTGTTCATCAAAGAACAAGGAGTAGGAATTGAGGTGATCCATCGTGGATAAAAGCTTTTCAGAAACATATCTAGATTTTAAACAAATCAACCCGGAAACGATGAATCAGGCTATCCTTGATACACTATATATGACATTAATCTCAATGGTCTTAGTGACGATCATCGGATTAGTTTTGGGATTGATCCTTTACTCTATTGGACGCAAAAACAAACCGTATGCTCGAATCATTTATGGAATCGTATCGATCATCAGTAATATTTTCCGGTCAACGCCATTTATGATCCTGATGGTTTTGATCATTCCATTTACTAAAGCAATCGTAGGCACTATGCTAGGTGCGCAAGCAGCCATTCCAGCTCTTGTTTTATCCGCAGCACCATTTTATGCCCGTCTAGTAGAGATTGCTTTTCGTGAAGTCAGCCCTGGTGTACTGGAAGCAGCAGATGCAATGGGAGCAAGTTACTGGGAAATCATCTGGAAGGTCTTGATACCTGAAAGTATTCCCGCATTGATTTCTGGATTAACAGTTACAACGATCTCGATGATCGGATTTACTGCGATGGCCGGCGCGATCGGCGCAGGTGGACTTGGAGGTCTTGCTTGGCAGGAAGGCTACCAGCGTGGTAATCTGACAGTGACATTCGTTGCGACTTTAATTATTTTACTAATCGTATTTATCGTTCAAGGAATCGGTGATTTCTTAACTAAGAAAACAGACAAAAGATAATAGGATATAGGGGGATGTAGGATATGAAAAAGAAAATTTTTGGATTTGCAGCAGCGCTTTTGCTGACTGTAGGATTAGCAGCATGCGGTAACAACAGCGACAGCAAAGATTCAGCAAATAAAGCAGACGACACGACATTGAAAGTCGGCGCTTCACCGACACCGCACGCAGAGATTTTGGAACATGTGAAACCATTATTGAAAGATGAAGGAATCGATCTTGAAATCGTCAAATTCGATGACTATGTATTACCGAACCAATCTTTGGAAGAAGGCGACATTGATGCCAATTACTTCCAGCATATTCCTTATTTGAACAAAGAAATCAAAGAAAAAGGATATGACTTTGTCAATGCCGGTGCTGTCCACATCGAACCAATGGGCTTGTACTCTAAAAAAGTCAAAGATGTTTCCGAATTAAAAGATGGTGCAACAATCATTACTTCAAATTCTGAATCAGACTGGGGACGCATCATCACAATTCTACAAGATGCTGGCTTAGTCAAAGTCAAAGATGGAGTAGATCTGGAAACAGCAACATTCGATGATATTGAAGAAAACCCTAAGAACTTGAAGTTCAACCATACGATCGACCCATCACTTTTAGCTTCTACGTACCAAAATGATGAAGGTGACCTAGTTGCAATCAACGCAAACTTCGCTTACGGCGCAGGGTTGAATCCATTAGAAGATGCCGTATTGCTTGAAAAGGACAACTCTCCTTACGTGAATATTATTGCGACTCGTAAAGGTGATGAAGACAGTGACAAAATCAAAAAACTGATTGAAGTGCTTCACCGCAAAGAAGTCCAAGAATGGATCACAGACAAATGGGGCGGCTCTGTTAAACCAGTAAAGGCTGATGCAAAATAAGGTATGGAACAAAAAAGATGAGAAATAAGTCTGCAATGGCTTATTTCTCATCTTTTTTATACCTATTCTAATTTAGAAATCAAAATTGTTTAATAATAAATAAAAGATATTTGATTTTAGTAAGGAAGGTCATTGCGCTTCATTCTCAATTAGTCTAAAATGAGTGAGAACGAAAGAGAATTTGGGGGTATAATGCATGTCTGTCTTAGAAATAAAAAATCTACATGTGTCGATCGAGGAAAAAGAAATCCTTAAAGGTGTAAACCTAACAATGAAAACCGGAGAAATCCATGCCATCATGGGACCTAACGGCACAGGAAAATCTACCTTATCTGCCGCTATCATGGGCAATCCAAACTATGAAGTAACAGAAGGCGAAATTTTGTTTGACGGGAAAAATGTTTTAGACTTGGAAGTAGATGAACGTGCGCGACTTGGCTTATTTTTAGCTATGCAATATCCAAGTGAGATACCAGGTATCACGAATGCGGAATTCATGCGTGCAGCGATCAATGCGAAACGTGATGAAAACGACAAAATTTCTGTTATGGCATTTTTGAAAAAGTTAGATGAAAAAATGGCTTTACTAAATATGCCAGAAGAAATGGCTGAACGTTATCTGAACGAAGGTTTTTCTGGCGGAGAAAAGAAACGGAATGAGATCCTGCAATTGTTGATGTTAGAACCAACATTTGCAATTTTAGACGAAATCGATTCAGGTCTGGATATCGATGCTTTGAAAGTCGTTGCTAAAGGAGTAAATGAAATGCGCGGAGACAATTTCGGTGCATTGATCATCACCCACTATCAACGATTATTGAACTATATCACACCTGATGTCGTTCACATCATGATGGAAGGCCGAATAGTCATGACAGGGAATGCTGACCTAGCTAAACGTCTGGAAGCAGAAGGCTACGCTGGTATCAGTAAAGAATTAGGAATCGACTATAAAGAAGAAGAAGCGTAAGGGGGAGCAAGAATGAAAGAAAAAAACTGGCTCGATTATCTTGACGCGGTAAATGATTTTTCTTTAAGTAAAGGCGAACCTGATTGGATGAGAACCTTCCGTCAAGACGCACTAGCGAAAGCAGATGAACTGCCATTGCCGCATATCGATCGGGTGAAATTCCATCGCTGGTCGTTATTTGATGTGAAAGAAACACAAACCATCAGTGAAACAGGCACGATTCCGGCATTTGATGCAATGAAAGACAATCCTGTGCTTGTCCAACAAGGTTCATGGACGATTTTTGAACAACTGCCTGTGGAATTAGCAGAAAAAGGAGTCATTTTTACCGACTTGTTCACTGCAATGATCGAATATCCAGAACTAGTCCAAGAATATTATATGAAAAAAGCAGTAAACATGAACGAAGACCAATTGACTGCACTCCATGTAGCTTTTATGAACAGCGGTATTTTCCTGTATGTACCTAAAAATGTCGTGATCGATGAACCACTCGAGTCCTTATTCATTCAAGATGGCGCATCCGATGAGCACTTCTTCAAGCATGTGTTGATCGTGGCAGATGAACATAGTGAATTTTCTTATCTGGAACGTTTCCAGACAACCAAAGAACAAGTAGCAAAATCATCAGGTAATATCATCGTGGAAGTCATCGCTAAAGCTGGTTCAAAAATCAAATATTCAGCCGTAGATCAATTAGGAGAAAATATTACTTCTTATATGAATCGCCGTGGGCACATTTTACGAGATGCTTCTGTCGACTGGGCAATTGGTGTCATGAATGACGGTCATGTGATCGCTGACTTTGACTCAGATTTAGCAGGAGAAGGTGCACACGCAGAAGTCAAAATCGTGGCAATCAGCTCGGGCAGACAAATCCAAGGAATCGATACGCGAGTAACCAATAAAGCCCCTCATACGATCGGGCATATTTTGCAACACGGAGTGATCCGAGAAAAAGGAACATTGACCTTTAACGGTATCGGCCACATCTTGAAAGGGGCAAAAGGTGCAGATGCCCAACAAGAAAGTCGTGTCTTGATGCTTTCTGATAAAGCACGTGGTGATGCGAATCCTATTCTTTTGATCGATGAAAACGAAGTAACTGCTGGACATGCTGCCAGTGTAGGACGAGTTGATCCAGAAGAAATGTACTATCTGATGAGTCGAGGATTGCATAAAGAAGAAGCAGAGCGCTTAGTGATTCGAGGATTCCTCGGTTCTGTCTTAACAGCAATCCCTGTAGAACAAGTTCGGAAAGAATTAGTCGAAGTAATCGAAGGGAAGTTGAATGGATGATCGATGCTAAAAAGCTACGCAATGATTTTCCTATCTTATTTCAAGACGTCAATGATGAACCTTTAGTTTATCTGGATAATGCAGCGACGACCCAAAAGCCAAAACAAGTACTCCAGGCATTAGCGCACTATTACGAACACGATAACGCCAATGTTCATCGCGGTGTCCATACGTTAGCAGAACGCGCGACCCATGATTATGAACAAGCAAGAGAAAAAGTACGGGCGTTCATCCATGCAAAAGAAACAGCAGAAGTGCTGTTTACTCGTGGTACGACGACAAGCTTGAATTGGGTAGCCAGAAGCTTCGGCGACCGCTATATCAAAGCAGGAGACGAGATAGTGCTCTCTTACATGGAACATCATTCTAATGTTATCCCGTGGCAGCAGTTGGCAAAACGAACAGGTGCTGTCTTGAAATATATCGAACTAACAGAAGAAGGCTTCCTGGATATGGAGGATGCAGCGAAAAAGATTACGGACAAAACCAAAATCGTCTCCATTGCTCATGTATCCAATGTCTTAGGTGTCATCAATCCTGTTCAAGAATTAGCTGAACTTGTCCATGAAAACGGCGGGGTCATCGTAGTAGATGGTGCTCAATCTGTCCCGCACATGGCCATTGATGTCCAAGCACTAGACTGTGATTTCTTTGCTTTCAGCGGACACAAAATGTGCGGACCAACAGGTATTGGTGTTTTATATGGTAAACGAAAATGGTTAGAAGAAATGGAACCTGTTGAATTTGGTGGCGAAATGATCGATTTTGTCGAATTATACGACAGTACATGGAAAGAACTACCTTGGAAATTCGAAGCAGGGACACCAAATATCGCCGGCGCTATCGCATTAGGCCATGCAATCGATTATTTGCAAGAACTCGGCATGGATAATATCCATCGATATGAAGAAGAACTAGCCGCTTATGTGTTGCCAAAATTACAAGCAATTGATGGATTGACTGTTTATGGTCCACAAGACCCGAATTTTCGGACAGGAGTCGTTGCATTCAATTTGGATGGGTTACATCCCCATGATGTCGCGACAGCTTTAGACATGGAAGGGGTAGCCGTCAGAGCAGGTCATCATTGTGCGCAACCGCTATTGAAGTACCTTGAAGTATCAGCGACTGCTCGCGCGAGCTTTTATTTCTACAACACAACGCAAGACGCCGACCGTTTAGTTGAAGCAATCATGGCAACAAAGGAGTTTTTCCAGCATGGGACTATCTAAATTAGACAATTTATACCGTCAAGTGATCTTGGATCATTCTTCCCATCCGCATCATCGTGGAAGCTTGACTGACTCGACAAGTAAGATCGAATTGAACAACCCCACATGTGGAGATGTGATCGAATTGCAAGTCGATGTAAAAGACGGAATCATCAAAAATATCGCCTTTGACGGCAGTGGCTGCTCCATCAGTACGGCAAGTGCCTCGATGATGACAGACGCCGTCATCGGAAAATCAATAGAAGAAGCAGAACATTTAACTGTAGACTTTCTACAGCTTGTCCAAGGAAAAGAAGTCAAAGATCCCGACCAATTAGGCGATGCTGCTATGCTTGGTGGTGTAGCTAAATTTCCAGCTCGGATCAAATGTGCGACACTTGCCTGGAAAGCATTAGGAAAAGCAATGGAAAACGATGGTACCGCAGCTTTCCATCATTACCACAAGGAAGAGGAGTGAGAACATGGGCGTACCAGAATTAGAAGAATATAAATTCGGGTTTCACGATGATGTCGAACCGGTTTTCAGTACAGGAGAAGGCTTGACAGAAGAAGTGATCCGTGAGATGTCAAGAATCAAAGGCGAACCAGAATGGATGCTTGAATTCCGTCTGAAATCTCTAGAAACATTTAACAAAATGCCAATGCAAACATGGGGCCCCGACCTTTCAGACATCGATTTCGATGCCATCAAATATTACCAAAAACCAAGTGACAAACCCGCTCGTGACTGGGAAGACGTACCAGAAAAAATCAAAGATACATTTGAAAAGATTGGTATCCCAGAAGCAGAACGAGCTTATCTAGCCGGTGCTTCCGCACAATATGAATCAGAAGTCGTGTACCATAATATGAAAGATGAATTCGAAAAGTTAGGAATCGTCTTTACTGACACTGACTCTGCTTTGAAAGAATACCCTGAATTATTCAAAGAGTACTTTTCAAAACTTGTACCGCCAACTGACAACAAATTAGCAGCGCTGAATTCAGCCGTATGGTCAGGTGGCACCTTTATTTACGTGCCAAAAGGCGTCAAAGTCGATGTTCCATTACAAACTTACTTCCGGATCAATGCGGAAAACACGGGACAATTCGAACGTACGCTGATCATCGTTGACGAAGGAGCAAGCATCCACTATGTCGAAGGTTGTACGGCACCTACTTATTCAAGTAACAGCCTGCATGCCGCCATCGTAGAAATCTTTACAAGAAAAGATGCGTATTGCCGTTATACAACGATCCAAAACTGGTCAGACAATGTGTACAACTTAGTAACCAAACGAGCAAAAGCATACGAAGGCGCAACCGTTGAATGGATCGACGGAAACCTAGGTGCAAAAACAACGATGAAATACCCAAGTGTTTACTTAGATGGAAAAGGCGCACGAGGCACCATGCTCTCCATCGCCTTTGCAGGAGCAAACCAAATCCAAGATACGGGTGCAAAAATGATCCATAATGCACCAAATACATCTAGCTCTATCGTCTCTAAATCAATCTCAAAAGACGGCGGCGAAGTAAACTATCGAGGACAAGTAACCTTCGCCAAAAACAGTGCGGGTTCGATCTCTCATATCGAATGTGACACAATCATCATGGACGAATGGTCGAAATCCGATACGATCCCATTTAATGAGATCCACAACAGCCAAGTCTCTTTAGAACACGAAGCCAAAGTCTCAAAAATCTCAGAAGAACAACTCTATTATCTGATGAGCCGAGGCCTGACCGAATCTGAAGCAACTGAAATGATCGTCATGGGCTTTGTTGAACCATTCACCAAAGAACTTCCAATGGAATATGCAGTCGAACTCAACCGATTGATCAGTTATGAGATGGAAGGGTCTGTTGGATAATAACTATTTCATTGCTCGAAACGTTGATATTAAAGCGTTTCGAGCATTTTTTTATTTGCATTTTAATAGTTGGCTACGTTTTTGGCTACGTTTGGAATTATTCGCCCATAAATTTTGCAAATCGGTCACCTGTTTTCTTAATAGATTGTGGTGTGACATGAGCATAGATATTCATGGTAGTTTTAATATCTTTGTGACCTAATCGTTCTTGTACTTCTTTTATCGACGCACCACTTTCAAACAATAAGCTACAGTGGGTATGCCTAAATCCATGTGGAGTAATTTGAGGCTCCATCGGTGTCTTTTTGTAAATCCAGTCTAACCAATCGTTTACTACTTGGGGGTAGTACAGCTTGTTTGTGTTTGTAGTGAAAAGAAACTGCTTTGGTGAATTCGTGTTATAGCCATATAAGATCATTATTTTCATTTGTTCTTGTTGCCAAATACGCAGTTGTTTAAGTGTAAAATCATCAAGCTGAATCGTTCTTGATGAATTTTTAGTTTTAGGTACTTGTAGAACTACTTGATTAAACTCGTCTTGAGCGATAGTTTTACCAATTGTTATTGTTTTATTGAAATAGTCTATATCTTCCCATTGAAGCGCCAATGCCTCGCTTTTACGCATTCCTGTATAAGCTAATAAACGGAAAAAAGTGTACAGTTTAACTGAATTATTTTCTTTAGTATTCTTTAAAAATAGTTGTAATTGATCTTTCGTATAAAACTTCAAGGGTTGTTCTTCTTCAATTTTTCTTGGAAGCAATGTTTTAGACATAGGATTATCTTTACAGACTTCCATTGCTACTCCAAATTTAAATATTTGAGCAGTTGTTTTTCTCAAGAAACCATATTGTTTTAATGTTTTGTGCCATTCATTAACCTGTTTTTGACAATAACTAACACTTATTTTATCCAATCGTAATTCCCCAAAAGCAGGTAATATATGGTTCTTGCAAAAACGTTGAGCAACGGCAACGGAAGATGGTTTTACTCTCGTTCTGTAGTTATCAATCCATAATTCATATAACTCTTGAAAAGTTGTAACATTGATTTTAAACTCTTGTTTTTCTTTAAAGTCTACAAGTAGTCTATTAAGTGCTATTTGTGCCTCAGCTTTTGATTTGAATCTTCTACGCTTTGTACGTATATCTTTTCCAGTCTTGGGATCTTTTCCTAAATAAGTTTCAAATCCCCAATATTTTTCGCCATTTTGTAATTTATAACTAAAAAATGTGGCCATTTGATTGATAAAGTCCATATAATTGTGTAAAAGATAAAAGGCCATGTAACAGCCCTTTTACGGTACAATGTTTTTAACCACAAAAACATACCCAGGAGGACGTTACATGACCCAAGTACATTTTACACTGAAC
>NZ_JAPRGK010000010.1:0-109333 GCF_035726465.1 Enterococcus sp. E4-150
TTCAGTGTAAAATGTACTTGGGTCATGTAACGTCCTCCTGGGTATGTTTTTGTGGTTAAAAACATTGTACCGTAAAAGGGCTGTTACATGGCCTTTTATCTTTTACACAATTATATGGACTTTATCATGAGTATATTTTGTGAGAGAAAAGAATAAATAACCTATTTTCAATAACTAATTATTAGATATATTTATTAATCTATCTCAAGTTTAATTTCCTTTAAAATAACTCTGATTGAATAGTTAGAGCCAAAAGAGAAGAGAACTAGAAAGATTAGTGAATTTTTTCTTTTTTTTATATTATCTAATTGAATATTAAATTTTTTCTAAGGAGGTATCCATAAATGAAGAAGCGAAATTATTTTATCGTTTTCTGTCTATTTTCTCTATTTTTCGTCACCTATTTCCATTTCCAAAAAGGGGAGACTGTGGCAGCCAATGAAGAATCAACCATAGAAGTATTAAATAATGAATACGGCAAAGTAAGTATTAGGAAAATAGATCATCAGCTAACGATCTTGTATCGATTAAATGCGCAAACGCAAGAAACCCGATTTTTATTCCAGCTACATTCAAAAGATGCACCTGAAACGAATCTGCTTTCCTCTTATGTTTCTCAGGAATATCAAGAATACACAGATGAACAACAACGAAAATGGCTAGCAGGTTATTTTTCTCAAACTATTGAAGAAAAAGAGTGGACCATTGAGTTGCCGAGTACGAGCAAAGAATTTCAACTCAATATTCAGATAGAAGAAAAAACGGGTCAGTTACTTTTATCCGAACCTGTTTCTTTTTCATTTTCTATAGATAATAAGAATCAGGAAACTGCACAAACAAATGAAAAAACGTCTGAAACATCAACTTCTTATGAAAATCATGAGATATCGGATGATTCATCGTTAGATAAAGACGAATATCGTCCGTTTGAACAACCACAATTATTTAATGCACAGTTGAAACCTAAGGGGTTAGCTACGATTGAACCAGAATATACCACAGATGAGCAAGGAACATACCCTAAGGCAATGTGGCAACCCGATAATAGTCAATATGTGCGTAATCATCAAGGCAATCGCCAAGGACAACAGCAATGGGACGGGCTGAATGGGTGGGATGGCAATCCAACCAATCGCAACAATTCTTATATTGAATATGGTGGGGAAAAAGAGGATGCCGATTATGCCATCCGAAAATTTGCCAAAGAGACAGCGACTCCTGGATTGTTTGACTTGTATCTGAATGTTCGAGGAAATACTCAAAAAAATATCACTCCTCTAGATGTTGTCCTGGTTGTTGACTGGTCTGGAAGTATGAATGAGGACAATCGGATTATCGAGGTGAAGAATGGCATTGACCGATTTGTGGCTACATTATCAAAAAGTGGTGTGACGGAAAAAATCAATTTAGGTTATGTTGGTTTTTCTAGTGAAGGGTACGCCAATCGAACGATTCCAATCGCAGGATTTGATTCTGTAAAGGAAGAAATCCAATCAGCAACACCTGATTCAACAAGTGGTGGGACGTTTACTCAAGATGGTTTACGTCGTGCAAGTGAGATGTTATCTGAACAAAATGGACACAAAAAGGTGATTGTTCTTCTGACTGATGGTGTTCCAACGTGTTCGTATCAAGTATCAAGTGTGATGACTGAAGAAGACGGTAGTTATTATGGAGCGACTTTTAGTGATCGAGTCGATCATCCCGAATATACTTCAAAAATTTCCCCGCCTTATCATGTACCAGTTAGAGATCAATATTTACAACGGCGCTGGATCAATTCAACATTTACAGCAACGATCGGTGAAGCAATGGCATTGAAACAACGAGGCATCGAAATCCATGGCTTGGGTATACAGTTGCAGGGAGATGAAACAGAAGGTATCACGAAAGAAGAAGTGGAACGTCGAATGCGGAAGATGGTATCTACTGGTGAAGACGGTACGGCATATTATGAATCCGCAAATGAGTCTACGGATATTGCTAATTATCTAGCCAAAAAAGCTGTGCAACTTTCTGGAACAGTCGTTGATGGAAAAATCACTGATCCAATCATTGATCCATTTGTTTATGAACCAGACAGCGCTTCTATTACAAGTGTAGGGACAACGCCTGTATCGATTGACCCACTTCTCTCTATTGATGGGCAAACGATCAAAGTCGATAAAATCTATTTAGAAAAAGGGCAGGAAATCCAACTACACTATCAAGTGAGAATCCAAACAGAAAGCGAAATGTTCGAGACTGATACTTGGTATCAAATGAATGGGCAAACAATCTTCCAACCAACGAGCAACCCAGATGTTCTTGCTAAATTCGGTGTGCCGTCCGCCAAAGCACCAGGTGTATCTCTTGATTTTTTCAAAGAATGGGAAGAATTTGATCAAGATACGAAGACTCGACCAGAGAAAGTGATTTACGAAATCAAGCGAACAGGAATCACTGAAACATCTAGTTGGGAAAGTAGCTATGTACAATTAAGTAAACCTGAAGAGGAGAACACCAATGTTTGGGAGCGAACCAATATCACCAAACTTCTAGCGTCCAGTGAAGCGTCTCGTGAAACACTCAGCTTGCCAAAATACAACAATCAAGGGAAAGAATTTCACTATGAAGCTGTGAATGAGTTGGATGTACCAGGATATCAATCAGAAAAAGTCAACGCAACGACTTGGAAAAATAAAAAACAATTTGTTCCTTTAGATCTAAAAATAACCAAGAAATCTTCGTCAGCTGACCATCTCTTAAAAGGAGCAGTGTTTCAACTAACGATTGAAGGGCGAGAGATTCAGCTGATTGACCATGAGGACGGTACCTATTCATTGCCAGAAAGCGCACGCCTTGAAAAAGGGAAATCTTATACATTGACAGAAATCAGTGCACCTGCTGGACATGAAAAATCGGAAAAGCAGACGTGGGAAATTGCTATTTCTGACAATGGGGAAGTAACAGTGGACACACAACAAGCTACAGTCACTGATCAAGTGATCCAATTGACGATTGAGAATCCATTTGCAAACCTTCCGATAGCCATAAGAAAATATACAGAAAAAGACAAAGAAAAAATCGATCTACCAGGAGCAACTTTTATTTTACAAATAAAAGGAGAAACAGGAACCTATCATACACTAAAAGAGGAAGTCACCTCGTCATCAGGATTGGCAGAATTCGTGATACAAAAAGCGGGTGAATATCGCTTAGTAGAAACAGTAGGACCGCTTGGCTACGATACGATTCCAGGAAACTATGAATTTCAAGTTGATCCTTACGGTACGATCCTCTATGACGGAGAAAATGTAGAAGAAAATAACATTTGGACATTGACGCATATGAATCAAATCAAACCTTTTGATTTAGCAGTTCTAAAGCAAACTGATACAGGACAGGCGTTAAAAGGGGCAGTCTTCCGACTATCCGGTCCAGATGGACAGATTGAATTACCAAACGACGATAGAGCAACCGATACGTTTGTTTTTGAGAACCTAAAACCGGGTGAGTACACGTTGGAGGAAATCAAAACACCAGAAGGCTATCTGGGGTTAGAACAACCCGTGCAGATCGTTATCCAAACGGATGGAAAAGTAACTGTAGATGGTGAACCAACAGAAGTTCAGTTACAAAATGATCATACGAACAACCAAATCCATTTGGTCATCACCAATCAGGCATTGATTCCACTGCCTGAAACGGGAGGATCTGGCCGACTCAGCCTTCTTGTTTTGAGTCTCAGCGGAATTATTTCATTTGTCATCTATTGGTTTTTGTGGAGACAAGGGAGTAGACGAGATGAGTAAATGCTATTGGCTCTTGCTGATGATTCCTTTTTTGTTCGTTGTCAGTTCTAAAAAGGAATACTACTCACATATTAGAGATGATCCAGTTGAGTGTCCACACTACCCACTTCTTAGCAGATAAGCCGATTATTTGATTGGAGAGAACGTCTGCTATCAATTAGGTATCCAGTTTTCTGAGATGGTAGCAATTGATGAAATGTGTGTAGCCACTAACAGCGTTGCGAAAGAATTGAAGCTGTGAGTTAAATTTTTAGAAATTCACAACTAAGTAAAGCGATTAGCAAATCTTATATTCCATAGTCATGAACAGATATTTAGTATTGCTTTTGATGACTAAGATTTGACGGGTAAAACCATGAGGATCAACTAACAGATGAGATTATTGGAAGAAGCGATTATTAATCAATCTATATTGGACAGCAGAACAGAATCATTATCACGAACGACACATATTTGGACAGAAGGGAAGTGGGTTCAGAAAACTATAGTAGATAACAAACAAGCAATATGGGCTAGGGCATGCGATAATTTTGACCAAAAATTTCATTTGTCATAAAAAGTATGCTATATGCTACCGATGGGTAACCTAGCGAATAATTTGAGGAAACAAATGAAAAAATAAGTATTGGTATTTTGGTGGCATATCGATCGTAGGTAGTTCCATTATTTATCAAAAGAACAGGAGTAAAGAATAATGAAGAATAGAAAAAATTTCAAACAAGTATTACTATGTCTTATTTCCTCATTACTTACACTGGTGGCATTTCTTCCTAATCCACAAGTGTTTGCTGAAGGAATGGATGCACAATTGGTGATCCATAAAAAGAAAATGTTAGATTTCCCACAGCCAGAGATTCAAAATACAGGGAAAGAAATGACTGAATTCAATAGTTATCAAGGTTTGGCGGATGTGACGTTCCATGTGTATGATGTCACCGAATCATTTGCTGAAGCAAGGAAAAATGGTGCGACAATTGAAGAAGCAAAAGCGATTGTCCAATCACAGACTTCTGGTACAGCTCTCCTTTCTGGTATAACAGATACTCAGGGTGACCTGTCTTTATCATTACCAAAAAAACAAGCTGGAAAAGATGCGGTCTATGTAATTGAAGAAGAAGCAAAATCAGGAGTAACTACTGCTGCGAATATGGTTGTGGCGTTTCCAGTATATGAACTTATCAAACAATCCGACGGTTCTTATCAATATGGGGCAGAAGAGCTAGACATAGTTCATTTATATCCTAAAAATGTCGTCGAAAATGAAGGAACATTGAAGGTCAAAAAAGTAGGCTCAGCAGAAGGTGAAGCACTAAATGGCGCAGAATTTGTCATTTCTAAAGAAGAAGCAGGTGTTTCCAAGTATTTGTACAGTGTAGCACAAGGAATGTATACATGGACAACTGATAAATCAAAAGCAAAACACTTTGTCACTGGTAAAAGCTATGAAGTCGGTGAAGAGGACATTGTTGAAAAAGAAGCAGAGAAAGGACAAATGATCATTACTGGTTTGGAAGTTGGCGGATACGTGTTAGAAGAAGTAAAAGCACCTGAAAATGCAGCAATGATCACTGAGCAAACGAAGTCGCCATTCATTATTATTTCTGGTAGCCAAACGCCAGTTGAACTCACAGTGAAAAATGACACGACAAAAGTAGAAAAAGAAACACCGCAATTAGATGGACAAGACGTAGCTATCGGTGAACCTATCAATTATGAAATCAGCGTCAATATTCCTCTTGGAATTGCGGATAAAGAAGGTTCAGACAATAAATACACTACCTTCAAATTAATTGATACGCATGATCCAGCATTAACGTTTATGAACCAATCAACTGGAGAAACAGGTTATGCACTTTACGATGGTGAAAATATCATTGATTCAACGAATTACCACGTAACTGAACAAACAAATAGCTTTACAGTAGCGATTGAACCAACTTATATTCCTTCGCTGACTTCAGGTGGTACGTTGCGCTTTGTTTATTATATGCATTTGAATCAGTTAGCGGAACCAGCGCAAGGCTATAACAACGAAGCAAATGTTGATACTGGGTATACGACAGATCAAACACCACCAACTGTTGAGGTAATGACAGGTGGAAAACGATTTATTAAAGTAGATGGAGCATTAGCTGATGTAAACCCATTAGCAGACGCTTCGTTTGTGGTACGTGATCAAGATGCAACGACAGCGAAGTATTTGATCATTGATCCAGTAACAAAAGCAGTGACATGGACGACTTCACAGGAAAATGCAACGATTTTCACGACAACAAGTAATGGATTAGTTGATGTCACAGGCTTGTCATACGGAACTTATTATTTAGAAGAAACGAAAGCACCAAATAATTATGTGCAATTAACTAAACGAATTGCTTTCAAGGTAGATCAGCAATCTTATGCTATTGCAGGTGAATTGGTTGCACCAGAGAAAGTACCAAACAAACACAAAGGGACATTACCTGCAACTGGTGGCAAAGGAATTTCATTGTATATTTTCTTAGGTGTGGTTTTACTGACAATCGTGGGTGCGTACTGGCTAAAACGACCAAAAGTTAAATAGTTTCAAATGAAGAACAAGTGACTCGCTGAGGAGAATAAAATGAAGAAAAAAAAATGGCGTCTGTTAGATCTAATCATGTTATCGGTATTTTTTATCGGTGTCCTCAGCTTGGCATATCCTTTTGTCAGCGATACGTTGAATGATTATCTCGACCAACAGGTCATCAAAAATTATCAAAAAAAGGCAAAATCTGAACATGCGACAGTACTTGCTGAATTACAAAAGCGGATGATCAAAAAAAATGAACAACTGGCATCAAACGAAGCGATGCCAGAAGCAGATTCATTTTCGAAGAAAAAAAAGAATGATCAAAAATCTCAGAAATCATATATCGAATCACATACCGTTGGTGTTTTGACGATCCCCAAAATCAATGTCAACTTACCGATTTTTGATCAAACAACGATGAAACTACTGGAAAAAGGAGCTTGTCTGCTCGAGGGAACCTCATACCCTATTGGAGGCAAATCGACACATGCGGTACTTTCTAGCCATAGAGGCTTGTCGCAAGCAAAATTGTTTACAAATTTACCTCAATTAAAAATAAAAGATCACTTTTATATTGAAATTAACGGACAGTATCTTGCGTATCAAGTCGATCAAATCAAAACCGTAGAACCCACAGAAACAGAAGCGTTGCAAATCCAAGAAGATCAAGATCTAGTCACACTGGTTACTTGTACTCCGTATATGATCAACAGTCACCGTTTACTGGTGCGTGGACACAGAATCGTTGTTGAACCAGAAGAAATAAAGGAATCCTTAGAAAAAGTGAAACAGGCAAAGTGTACTGCATTTTTACTTGTAAGCGGTTTGATCTTGTTGCTATTTTTAGTGATCCTAATAAAATTTTTAAAAAAGTAAGTATATAGTTTACGTAAACAGAATATCTTTTGTGTATAGTGGAATCTCACGAATGAAACGGAGTGTAATAAGATGGAGATAGAATTTAGACGAAAGCACGAATTCATCAATTAAGTATTAAATACAGTTACACATGGAATCGCAGCGTTATTAAATTTGCTTTTCTTCTACATTATTTCATAGTCTAATTTTTATAAAGGTAAAGAAAGTTTTCCAAGTATTCGATCGTTGTTCGATCTATCTATCTCTTGATCACTGGTACGTATACACATTTTTGTCTCTTAATAGTACATGGAAAACGACTGATTTGATCTTGCTTAGTGTCATTTGAATACCATCAATAATTGGGTGTGTTTACAAATCTTTGACGTTAACAAAAAATAAATAAGGTGTCGAAAGTTTCAATGATCATTTACAATGTGATGTTCAATCATCGTTGTCTTATCTAATCTCTATCAAAATATTAATTTAACTGAATCACTAATCTTATTTATTGGAAGTAGCGCTGATGTTTTTAACTATCTATGTAAGTAATTGAGCGCTAAGAAATACGAATAAATTGGAGGTGTGACATAAGTTAGTTACACTCTATAAAAAATAAGGAGCACTCGAAAATGGCTTATTTTTTCGAGTGCTCCTTATTTTTTATATTTATCTTCAATGTTTCCAGTATCTATTTTTGTCAATCCCATTGCGCTTAAATCATATTCTCTTGGACGACTAAATATAGGGAGAATTGATCTGAAGAGTTACACATGCTTCTTTTTTAGCGACTTATGTCACCGTTTCTTCTTTTTATAATATCTTGATGATAAAATCAACTTTATTTTCAGATTTAGATAATTCTTGCAAATATCTATTGTACTTAATCGATCAACTATCCATAACTTTATCTTTGAGTCGTAAATAAACATAAGATTATTGATATGGAAGAAATTCAAAAAGATATGAAACTAATCAGATAGGTAAGAAATATCTTAAGTTGTAATAAAGAGATACAATAACCCTTAATCAACAATTACTAAAGAGCTTAAAAAATACGTGAATCATTTAGAAAAAAATCAATTATCTTCAATTATAGTAAATGAACTTAACTTCATAGCTGAAACAGAATAACTTGAATCCTCAAATAACTTCTCTACCTGCTGTTTTGGTTACGATATTGGCTACGTTCCCGATGATAATATCTGCTGCTATATACTGTCAGTCTATAGTAATTTGTTAAATGAAATATCCATACAAAGCTTATTCCTTTACTCTGATTCCCAAAAGAGTCATTGGAAGGGTCTGGGGGATTTTTTTTGAATTTCAATAGATAGTATTACATGAATTGGTTTCTGTTTCTGATAAGGAGTAAGTATTCTAGCTATTTCCCATGTCAATAAGCTCCATATCAAAGAATAAAAAAAGTCAAAAAGAGAGTGGTGTTCATATATTTGAATTCGACAGGATCATGAGTGGAGCAGATGCTTTACTTGAAGGCGGAGACACTGAATTAATCCAACAACGAAAAAAACTAGAAAGACAACTGATTCGTTTGCGTGTAGCTAGCCCTAGCAAAGCCACTTCTCAAACTAGAAAATTCCCCACACGAGAAAAAACAACGTCTTTATTGCCATCAAAGGACAAAATGGATCGATGCGGCAAAAGAAACCTTGCAAATCGTTGCAGATTGATTAACAGGAATTTAGTCTCGATTATAAGAACCAAATACGAAAAATGGCGAACCTATCGAAGTGAGATTTTAGATAGACTTTGAGGGACAAGACAACACTCTTTTGCCATTATTAATGAAAATCTACAAAGTACTTATATTCCTTTCCAATGTAAAAACATTCCGTGTATTCTTTAAAACTATTTGTCAAATCAGAAGTAAATCGCGTACGTTTAAGGATCGGAGTATTTTGGGAAACTTTTAAAAAATAGGCGATTTCTTGGGTCGGATGTATAGACTCGATAATTTCTTTTTTGTTTGTGACGATAATGTCGTGTTGCTTTAAATAGGCATAAAAAGAGCCATAGTAATCTCTTGTATTTAGGCTAAAAAAATCCTCATATTTAAAATACGTAATAAAATATCCGATACTTTTTTTCTTATCTCCTCGCAATCGTTTTAAAACGATCAATTTTTCTCCTAAATCGACATCTAAGTACTGCGCTAATCTTTTATCTGCGTGAGTGATTAAGACATTCACTGTTTGCGTAACAATGTCTATTCCGACTTCTTTCATTTCTTCTGTAAAGCTTTTAACTAGTGTAAAGTGATCGGATAACTTCGCATCCAGCTTCTTGACAAATGTGCCTTTCGCTCTTTTTCTGTCTAATAAATTATCTTTCACCAATTCATCTATTGCCTTGCGTACAGTAATGCGGCTGACATGATAAATATCACATAGTTGTAATTCTGTCGGAATTTTTTCTCCTTCTTTCCATTTTTCAATTTGAATATTACTACGCATATCATCTGCAATTTGCAGATAGTAAGGAATACCATTGGTCATTTTGTTCCTCCTTTTTTAAGTTATATACAATAAGACAATAGCGAAAAAAGCTGATATAGCAGGTAGAAAAAATGTACATAAAACAGCATTGTAAACGCATACAATTAGAATTATACTATTGCTATGATAAAAAGACAAAGGGTGAATGACATGTATGAAAAAAGACCTAGGATTATTTTGAAAGAACAAATAAGCACTTTTACCGGGTATACCAAAATAATTAATGAATTATTGAAAGATGAGAAAACGAAAAAAATTGCTTTAGAGTGCTATCCAGGAATAGATAGTGAAAAAGTAGCACATGAAATCAGAGCACTTAAAATGGAAGATTTATTTATAACCACAACGAATCAGTTTTACCAATCAAGTAATGAAATAAAGGAAAAATTAACAGAAATATTAACAGATGATCGAGTATTTGGACGATTGACAGATGCTACATTTCTAGATTTTTTGGCAAAGGAAAAAAATGAAAGTTTGAATCAAGCTGATCGCGTATTGTTGATTGGCGTAGGAGCTGCGGAACTAATTGATGCTGATATGGTGGTGTATGCTAATCTGACTAAGCGAAATATCCAATTAAAGCTCAAAGCAGGTGCAGAGAATTGGCAAGCAGACAATGCTCAGGAAGAATTTTTAAAAAAAGTCAAACGAGCTTATTATTTTGAATGGCCGGCAGCTGACGAACGTAAAAAATTAGTTCTTCCTTCTAGTCAATATTTAATCGATTTAAATGAAGAAAATACACCAAAAATGATAAAAACAAAAGATTATTACAATGCTCTGAGGCATTTTAGTAATCAACCGTTTCGTTTAGTCCCATATTTTGAACCAGGCATTTGGGGTGGTAAATGGATGCAGAAAAAGTTTGATGTAGGAAAAGAAGAGGTCAATCTAGCATGGTGTTTTGATGGTGTACCAGAAGAAAATAGTGTGATTTTTGAGATTGGGACCGTAACTTTTGAAGTGCCAGGAAATGATCTTGTCCTTTTTTATCCTGTCTCAATATTAGGAGAAAAAGTGTTTGGCCGATTTGGCAGTGATTTTCCTATCCGATTCGATTACTTGGATACGATGGCCGGTGGGAATCTAAGCCTTCAAGTCCATCCGACTCTTGATTATGCTTATCGAAAATTTGGGTTGAAGTACACCCAAGATGAAAGTTACTACATTATGGATTGTGAAGAAGATGCCTATATTTATCTAGGATTAAAAGAAGAAGTCGGAACGCCTGACTTTATCCAAGCATTAGAAGAAAGCCGCATCACTGGAAGATTAGATGTCGAAAAATATATAAATAAAATCAAAGTAAAAAAACATGATCACTTTTTGATTCCTGCTGGGACAATCCATTGTAGCGGAGAAAACTGCGTGGTTTTAGAAATAAGTGCCACGCCTAATCGATTTACCTTTAAATTATGGGATTGGGAAAGAGTAGATTTAGATGGAATTCCTCGTCCTATCCATATTGAGCATGGGAAACAAGTGATCAATGAGAGCATGAAAACTAATAGAGTTTTTTCAGAACTCGTTAACCAAGTAGTTGATCTAACTATTACAGAAAATATCCATATAGAGCGGACTGGTCTTCATCAATTGGAACCAATCGAAACTCACAGGCTTACTTTTTGTGTACCGATTGAGCAGACGACTGAAGGCAGTGTAAATATGCTAAATCTTGTGGAAGGAGAGGGAATAGTTATTGAAAGTACAGCTGAGACGTTTGAACCATTAAAAATCAATTACGGAGAAACATTTATTATTCCAGAGAATATCAAAAACTACGTGATTCGGCCAATAGTTGATAAAGAGACGTGTATAGTGATGAAAGCATTTATCAAATAAGAAGGGGAAAGAATCAAATGGATGTAACGATTTGTTTAGATGTCGGAGGGACATTTACAAAAGGAATGGTTTTTGACGAGACAGGAAAAGAATTGATTGAAGGAATCAATTACTATGAATCGAAAGCATCTCAAACAAGAAAGGGGATCATCAAAAATTTTGCAGGTATTATCGAAGACTTATACAAACAAGTAGTAAATAAAAATAAATTGTTGACATCAATTGTATTAGCTTTTCCAGGACCTTTTGATTATGAGGAAGGAATTAGTTTAATAAAAAATCTGGCTAAATTCGACTCTCTTTATCAACAAAATGTAAAAATGGCTTTGGAAGAAGAAATAAAACAACATACGTTCATTGATTATTCTTCAACAATATCTATTGAAATATTCAATGATGCTGTAGCCTTTGCTTTTGGAGGCTATCAAATTTATCGGCCAACTAACAACAGAGGAGCATATATAACGATTGGGACAGGCTGTGGGTCTACTTTTATTGAAGATGAGCGAATCATCAAGGACAGTAAAGGAATACCAGAATCAGGGATGATCTATAAGGAACCTTTCAAGGAAAGTATCATAGATGATTATATTTCTGCAAGAGGAGTGACGAACATTATTAAAGAAGTCTACGGTTCAGTTATTTCTATTGAAGAGGTTTATAAAAATGCACTTTCAAATCAAGAGCAAGCACTAGAAGTATTCCATAAATTTGGTCAAAATATCGGGTTAGCATTATATCCATACATTGAAAGCTTCCAGCCAAGTGAGATCGTTTTTGGTGGGCAAATCAGCAAAAGTTTTGAATTTATGAAAAAGGGCATCCTGGAAAAATTGAGGATGACGAATGAACCAGTCAAATTAAGAGTTTCTGACAATACTTCTATTACGACAATCAGAGGACTATTCAAATTGAAAAAAGAAGGAAGGATATATTGATGGCAAAAAAATTTACTATGTATCTTATCTCGCATTCGCATACAGATATCGGATATACCGATCGGCAAGAAAAAATTGAAAGATATCATGTTGATTTTATCAAACAAGTAATAAATATGAACAAAGAAATTGAAGCAGGATCACATCCTAACTGGGAAGGCTTCCGATGGACTTGTGAAAATTATTGGCAAGTAGAAAATTTTCTGAAATCAGCTACATCTGATGAAAAAACAGAATTTTATCGTTTGATTCAAGAGAAAAAAATCGATGTTTCTTTAAATTATTTGAATTTGACGGAATTAGTAGATGATCAGATCTTGCGTAAGAAATTACAAGAAGGAAAGGAATGGGCTAGAGAAATCGATTTCAAAGGGAATTCAGCAATGACTGCGGATATCAATGGATATAGTTGGGGGTATGCTTCTGCACTTTATGATAATGGAATCAAAAATTTGTTTTCTTGCATACATGGACATCACGGATTATCTCCATTAAGAAGACAGCAGCGACCATTTAAGTGGAAAACACCAGATGGGAAAGAACTATTTGTTTGGAATGGTGGACATTACATGTTAGGAAATGAATTTTTACTGATTCCTAACACACGATTTACGTATCATTTGAAAGACGAATTCATGGATGATCATCAAACGAATCAATTTGAAATAACAGAAAAACGTATATTTAAATATGTCCATTCACTAAAAGCAGATCATTATATGTTTGATTATGTACCAGTGATGATTTCCGGTGTATTGACCGACAATGCGCCAGCAAATGGCGAATTGATGGATACAATTAATTTATGGAATGAAAAACATGGACAAGAAATTTTTCTACAAATGATCACGCTCAATGACTTTTTTGAAATAGCAGAAAAAGAAACAGGCTTACCAGTTTATTCGGGCGATTGGAATGATTGGTGGGCAGACGGTGTCGGTTCGACACCAGCAGCAACGAAAATATATAAAGAAGCACAACGAAAGTATCAATTAGCTGAAAAATTGGATCCAGATGGGTTAACTGGAATCACGAATGAAAAACATAAAGCTGAAGACAACTTAATAATGTATGCAGAACACACATGGGGGTATTCCTCCTCGATATCTGAACCGTGGAATACATTGGTCAATGAACTGGAATATCGAAAAACAGGATATGCCACTCAAGCAAGTGTAGCCGCTTCTCTTCATTTAGATGAAATATTAGCAAAACATGGAGAAGTATCGATTCGTCCCAACAGAGAAAAAAGATTTAAGATCATCAATCCCCATGATCAAAAAATAGTAGACATGGCTACCGTATATATTGAACATTGGGAAAATGTGGAGGATATCTATATCGATGAAAAAAATATTCATCGTTTGTCAGCAGTTGATCAGGAAACTGGTAAAGAGCTATTAACACAAGCTATGAAGACTGCAAGAGCCACAGAAGTCAAAATTTGGATAGAATTAGAACCAAAAGAAGAAAAAAACATAAAAGTAATCTTCAAACCTGAAAAGCAAAAATTATATGACTTGTCCTTGATTGAAGGATCAGAAGGAGTGCAGGATATTTTAGAGAAACAGCAAAAAAACAGAGCAAATATAAACGGTGTTGAAAACGATTACTTTTCTACCGTATTCGAGTATCCTATGGGAATCTCTCATTTGGAGTTAAAGAAAAATGCATGTTCTATCATAAATGATGAAATGCTTTACGCACCATTTTCTGGTGTTTACGAAGTAACACCGATTCGACAAGATCCAGTAGAGGAACGACGATTGATGGGGAGGAACAGAAAAGGAAAATTTGCAAAAAGAAGTCAAGCAGTACTCAAAGACATTCGGATTATAGATGATGGAGAGATTTTCACGAGTGTCTTATTTGATTATGAACTCGAGGGGACACGACTATACGCTGTCTACATGAAATTTTTCAAAACTACTGCAAGGATTGACGCTACGATACGACTGCATAAAGAAAGTGTGTGGGCCCCAGAAAACTTGTATGTATCGCTACCATTTTCATTACCAAATTCCAAAACATGGATAGATAAAACAGGTTGTCTGATTCGTCCAGGGATTGATCAGCTTCCAGATACCAATATGGAATTTTATCTTACACAAAATGGTTGGATCTCTGAATCGGAAAAAGGAACATTATTTGTAAATTGCAAAGATGCACCGTTACTGACATATGGTGATTTGGATTTTCATGAAATCCAGCTAGCAAATGAAAGTACCACTTGGAAAAACACTCAAGTTACTTATTCTTGGATCATGAATAACTTCTGGGAAACAAATTTCAAAGCTGATTTGGGAGGATTCTATGAATTTGATTATTCACTAAATTTCTATGATAAGATCTTTGACCAAAAAGAAGCAAGAGATAAGCTGGAGGAATTCTCGCAAGGAATCATTGGAATCTCGGTTTAGAAAATGGGGGGAAGAAAAAATGTCTATAAAAAAAACATGGAGTTTAAGTATTGCTTTTCTATCCATATTATTTTTTCTTAGTGGTTGTGGAAAAGGGACGGATTCAAAATCTGCTGATAACAACACAGAAGTAGTAGAAGTTTTGAATGATAAAGGACAAGGTACGGGACCCTCTAAAACTTTTGTGCCAATCCTTGAAAAAGAAGCTGGATTGAAGGTCAAGTTTATCAACACGCCGGATCTGAGCGCGTATCAGACGAATATCCAACAATCACTGCAAGGTGGAGATGCACCTGCACTCTTTACGTGGTGGACAGGAAGTCAATTAAAAGAATTAGTAAAAAATGACTTGCTAGAGGACTTAACAGATCAGTGGGATCTGTACGTGGATGAGGGAGTGAGTGATCAAATCAAAGATGCACTGTCAGTAGATGGAAAAGTATACGGCGCACCATTAAATGTGATATATAATGGTATATTTTACAATAAAGAAATTTTTGATAAGTATGGATTATCGGCCCCCAAAAATTTAGACGAGTTTTTAACGATTTGTGAAACTTTGAAATCAAATGGGGAAGTACCAATCGGTATCGGAAATACTTGGCAGTCGTTTAGTTGGCCCCAAGTGTTGATGGGAAGTATAGACCCAGATTTATACGAGGAGTGGACAGCTGGAAAAGTTCCATTTACGGATAAACGTATCAAGAATATTTTCTATAAGTGGTGTGAAATGATAAATAAAGGGTATTTCTCAGATGTTCAACAGGATCAGGTAAAAGATTTTGCTGGTAAAAAAACTGCGATGATGTATCAGGCGACAAATTTGTTAACGGGTCTGAATGATGAATACGGAATGTCTTCTGGAAAGCAAATGGATATGTTTGTTTTACCTGGTGAAGAAGAAGAATCAAAAAGGACGATTTATTACGAAGTTGCCCCTCTAGTAGTTGGAAAAAATAGCAGTAACAAAGAAAATGCGAAAAAAGTATTAACGTCATATTTTAAAGAAAACGTTCAACAAGAATATGCTGATAAGACAGGGATGTCTGCTGTAACAAATGTCTCTTTTGAAGATCCTATCAGCAAATCACTTGTTGAAAAAGCAAATGACTCAGAACACTATGATTTGAAGCTACGTTATTATGAGCAGTTTACACCGGAAATCGTCAACCTTTCAATTGATGAATATTGGAAAATTTTTTCTAATCCAACAAATGCACAAGTCGATCAAAGTTTAGAGACGATTCAAAAAGCTTGGGAAAAAACTGAAAAATAACAAGCGCTTTCGAGAAAGACGGGTAAAGATATGGGTTAGGGTAGACAAACCCTATCCCTGATTGGGGGAACAACTATGGAAATAAAGATCAAAGAAACAGATCTAGTTAAAAGAAAAAATAAATTATCATTCAAAAAAATTGTTCCGTATTTTTATGTATTACCAGCAGCGTTATTAGTTACAGTGTTCTTTATCATGTCAGCTATTTTTACTTTTAGCTTGAGCTTTACTAAATGGAATGGATTGTCGGATATTCAATTTGTCGGATTAGAAAACTATATACGTTTATTCCACGATGGTTATTTTATTCAGTCTTTACTTAATACGTTAATATGGGTCTTTTCAGCATTAATTATCCCTGTCATCATCCCATTAGTATTAGCAATAATGGTTATAAATAGTCGCTGGGGTACAGCATTTAAAAACATATTCTATTTACCTAACGCTGTTTCGCCTACAATTGGTGCCTTGATTATGACCTCGCTTTTATCGAATTACGGACTACCTAAATTACTTGAGACAGTTGGTTTGACTGAAACTACCACCTATTGGCTAGGGATACCTTATGTAAATACATTTGTCATGATAGGTTCAAGTGTCTGGCAGGGAATAGGCACTAACTTGATCTTACTGATTGTAGGATTAAGTAATTTACCAGCAGAACCAGTAGAGGCTGCAAAACTAGATGGAGCTTCAGGATTCAAATTGTATCGATATGTTATATTACCATTATTGAAACCTACTTTAATTATTGTTTTACTGATGGCAATCATCAATAGTTTCAAGACATTTGACGGTATTTGGCTGATGACTGGAGGCGGCCCATACCGCTCTTCTGAAACGCTTGCAGTGACGATGTATAAGGAAACATTCGCTAACGGTTCTTACGGCTATGGTTCAACAGTTGCAGTTGTTCTTTCTATTATTGTATTAGCGATTTCGGTCATTTATTTGAGACAGACATTTAAGGAGGATTAGTATGGGAAGAGTGAATAAATCAAATGGGAAATTAACTAATCTTATCTTATGTGTCTTAGGATTTATTTGGATGTTTCCATTTACGTTTGCTTTAGTAAATGCAGTGAAATCAGGTCCGGAATACAATCAAGGGAATTTTTGGGACTGGCCTAAAGGGATTTCAATTACTAACTCGTTTGATTTTATTTCAGAGAGGGTTTCATTTGGACAAGGATTCATAAATAGTATATTGTATGGGGTTGTTTCTTCCACAGTAGCTATTTTGTTAGCTGCTTTAGCTGCTTATGCGATTACGAAATTAAACATAAGAGGGAGATTTTTCTGGTTTATCTTGATTTATAGCGGAACGATTTTCCCTTTTCAAATGTACCTAGTCCCAGTTTACAGGCTGTATGCCAACTTAGGGTTATATGACACACAGATGGGATTGATCCTTTTTTATACAGCAATCTCTATCCCATTTTGCACATTTGTGTTAAGAAACTTTTTCAATTCTATAGATAAAGAACAAGGAGAAGCGGCAAAAATCGACGGAGCTTCTGACTTTCAGATCTTTTGTCAAATTTATATTCCAATGGCTAAAGCTCCCATCTCTGCATTGTTTCTATTCCAATTTTCCTTTGTTTGGAATGATTTGTTATTTGGCTTGACGTTTAGCAAATCAGGAAATGTACGTCCTATCATGACTGTTTTGTCACAATTAAATGGTCCTAGTGGTGCAACGACAAATGCACCAGCAGTACTTTTAGCTTGCGGTATTGCATCCATCCCGACAATAATTATTTATATTCTCCTCAATAAAAATTTCGAGGAAGGATTTGTCATGGGCGGGAAGTAATTCTTAGCGATCATAAACATCAGCAGTTAGAAAGAATACGATTACAACGTCATTCATAATAAAACATTCCTTTACACAAAGAAAGTAAACCGATTCCTAAAAGTTAGATCGAAAATCTAATTTTTAGGAATCGTTATACTTACAGTCAACCATGATTTTTAGTTTCAATAAGATTAATTTCCATAAGTATAGAAACAACTGTTCAAGATAGGTTGAATAACCATTTTTACCTATTTCACACTCATCTTTTTACTTAATGCCTATCTGGCTCCTGAGGGCTTCTTTTTAAGGCGTCGTCATAGTCTTGGCTGAGGATTTCTTGGTAATCTGAGGGAATGGCTTCCCAAGTGAGCAGGCGAACGTTCATGACGTGTTTTCCTTTGTGTTTGATTACAGCATGGTTTTTCTCTTTTTCTACCTCTCCAGCGTGAAAAGACAGCCATGTACCATGGCCAAAGATATCATTACATACCCAATGTTCGATGGAATTGTCCACGTATCCTACAGGGAGTGTGGTATAGCCGATTTGTGGTTTCAAAAAAGGATTGAATCGATCAATCGTTTCATTTTTGTATTGATAATTGATAAGAAAAAGATAGACCAAACAAAAGACGAGCAGAAAGAAAGATAGTGCCTTTTTGAGTGATAATGGTGGTTTTGATGAATAAGATTTCTTGTTAACAAGAGGTTCGTCTGGCAATGTTGGTTCTATTGATTCGGTAGCTGATTCAATAGAAGGAAAATCAATCGGCAGACCTAAAGTCTGATGTAAAAGTGACAGCATTTCAAGGTCTGGCATTGTACGAGAATTTTCCCAACTAGAAATCGTTTTATCGGAAACACCAATTTTTTCGCCTAATTCTTTTTGCGTAAGCTTACAATTTCTGCGGTAAGTTCGTATTTTTTCTCCGATGTTCATCTTCTTCTCCTTTCGATTCTACAGTATATAGATTTATTCTACATGACCTATACACTTGATAGATACGTTTTTTTGATGAAAAACGGTATGATTTTATCAAAGAATCATTTAAGTAAGGGAGAGTGGTGATAATCAAAAAAAAGTTCACAGTTTTACTCACAATCATAGTGACCGGTATCATGAGTGGTTTTGCCTTGGTTAGTATAAATAAACAGGTACTCTATCGGACAAATGAATTTTTCCATCAAACAGATACTTATACTCCGATTCGATTGCCACAACATTTTATTGGGCAAGAAGAATATGAGCAGCTAATCATGGTATTTGAAAATGTCTCATCAGAAACTGAGCTTTCTTATATGAAAAAAACAGTAAATGAATCCAATGAAGTAGATACATCTTGGAACTTCAAGATACAGCCAAAGCTTGAAATGACATTGTATTATCAAGGGGATGTCAAATCTTCTCACGAGAAGGTACCCTATTCTAATACCTCCTTTCGCGTAACGTCCATTGAAGAATCGATCAAAATAAAAGATTTTGAAGGTGAATTTTTCTTGATGACGAGAGAAAAAGAAGAATATGAACGGTTCATTTCACTATTCACTGAACGATTCAATCAAGCATTTCACACTGATTATGCGACTAATATTTTTGAAGACTTTGAAAATAGCTATTCGTATTCGGTTATTTCAAGTACAGACGTATATAATTATCGAGTGTATTTAACTATTGGATTGATTCTTTTATTCCTTTTGTTATCATCCTTTTTCTTATTGATGAATAAAGAAATCAGTTTATTGTTGAATAATGGCTTTTCATTACATCAAGTATTGTGGTGTTTATTGGGGAAAAAGAAAATCATTATTACATTCATAATTGCAGGAATCATTGGTGGTTTTATTTTTATGTATTATAAGGAGCAATTTCTTTATTTGTTCCAGATGTACGTTTTCTTGTTCAGCGGAATATATGGTATTTCTTTGATTTCTCTTTTATTAGTTGAAAAAATCGCTTCGTTAAGAGAAGCGTTCAACTATATCCAATACATTCTTTTTACATTTGGATTGTTGTTTTCTCTTCTTTTGACCGTTGCCAATGTCGAATTAGCAACTATTGTTTTTTCTTCTTCACAGTTAGCTGTTTCCCATGAACCTCCAAAAGAAATCGCTGATGAAGACTATTATGTGTTTTATCCAGTAACCATCGGGAAAAACCACGTGGATTTTATTTATTCCAATCGTTTTGCATCAGCAGCAGATCAGGAATTATATGAAACTTTGAATAAAAACGGAAGTATATTAGTCAAGGTATCAGATTACTTGAATGAAGATAATGAACAGTTTGGCAGAGGGATAAAAATAAATCTGAATTATCTTAAGAAATTTCCTTTGATTGATGTCTCTGGAAGGTTGATCCAAATAACCGAAGAAGAAACGCACCCTGTTATATTGATCCCTGAACGATATAGACATACAGATTTAAAAAATGACCTGGCGCAAATAACAGAATATTATCAAGAAATCAGTGAAAAAGAACCGGAATTTCTATTTATAAAAAACAATCAGCCCATTTATACATTTATTCCTTCTATCCCCTGGATCGAACATTATCCGGTTGTTGAAATACTGACATTGAAAAACAGTACGTATTGGGAAAGAAATATTCTCAGCGGAGAAATCTATCCACCGTTAAAGATCAAGATAGGCTCTTTGTCGAAAGAAAGGTTATTTGAGCTGATTGAAGAAAGTCAGTTACGTGATAACTTGCAGTTATCATTTCCGTATACTCAGACTGAAGAGATAGCTGTCAAAGTGTTAAGCAGATCATTTCATTACTTGATACAGATATTTTTACTCACTTTCTTTTCTTTCTTCTTGTTGAGCTATGTCATGTTATGCATATATTTTGTCTACAATTGTCGGAAAATCGCTATCTTTCGTTCAAGTGGTTATTCGCTCTTTGAAACGTATAAAGATTTCTTCATGATGAACCTCATCAAATGGGGGACGACAAGTGTAATCTTCCTTTTTCTTATAGAAAGAGAGCCTAAATATCTTTTTAATATTTTTTTCTTTAGTTTCATTGATTTTATTCTTTCAGTTGTTTTTATTTTGTCTACAGAAAAGAAAAGTCAGTTATTGCTGATGAATGGAGGTTAACAATTGGAGCCGTTGATAGTGATAAAAGGTGCGAAAAAAATCATTCGAAACAAAACGATTCTTCATTTGGATCGTTTCACTGCGGATGCTGGGGATCTTGTGACTGTTGTTGGAGAAAGTGGAGCAGGTAAAAGTACGTTATTGAATATATTAGGATTGAATGATCAGTTCAGTTCAGGACAATTCTATTTGTTCGATCAAGAGACGAAACAATTAACTGGAAGAGAGAAGCGCTTGATAAAAAGAAATACCATATCTTTTCTTTTTCAAGATTTTGGGTTGATTGAATATGAAACAATCGATTTTAATTTAGATATTGGATTGAAGTTTTCGAATTTAAATGTTTCAGATAAGCGAACAGCAAAGTATGAGGCATTGAAAAAAGTAAATATAAACAAGAAACTAAGTACGCCTATCTACACATTATCTGGTGGTGAGAAGCAAAGAATCGCCTGTGCGAGAGTCTTATTGAAGAATAGCAAAATCATTTTAGCCGATGAACCAACTGGGTCATTGGATAAACGAAATAAGGATAAAGTAGTTGAAATTTTATCGCAACAAGCTTCCCAAGGTACGTTAGTTATCGTGGTCACGCATGATCCATATCTGACCAAAATAGGAAACAAGAAGATCATGCTTTAGAAAACAAATGAAAAATCAAATTTTTTTCAATAAAAACAACAAAAAAATGTCTGGAAAATCGAACATAAAAGTGTCTGATTTGAATATCCCAGCAGCGGAAGAAGAAAAACAAAATCGATAACATTTGTTCTAAGAATTAGTTACGTTAAATACGGAACGCAAGATAGACTTGAAAAACGGTAACAAAAGAAGTAGTATATTAAGGTGTGATGTGCTACTTGACATTTATTCTGCTGAGCGAACTTTCTGGATTGTGTAGCCTTATATCTATTCAGGACGTATCGAGCAGATTAGTAAAGGTGTTCTTGATGATTTTCATCTTGAACACCTTTGTTTTTAGCAATTCGCAAAAAACGAAAAGTAGGAGAATTGATAAATGAAAAAAAGATTTTTAGCACTTGCCATCGTACTAGGCACTGGCTTATTGTCAGGCTGTACGAATGCCGGTGAAAAAACAGCCGTTAGTTATAAAGGCGGTACAATCAGCGAACAAGAAGTAATGGATAGCTTGAAAAAAATGCAAGGAGCAGATTCCGCTGTGCAACAGTTGATCGTTTACCAAGTATTTGAAGATAAATATGGAGATGACGTATCAACCAAAGAAATCGATTCCCAATATGATCAAACAAAGAAACAATTGGGTGATTCATTTGATTCACAATTGAAATCTGCAGGTTACACAGAACAAACATTCAAAGACAGTATCAAACAAAGTCTAGCCTTTCAAGAAGGTCTAAAGAAACATATCAAATTGACCGATGAAGATTTAAAAACGGCTTGGGAATCTTTCCATCCAGAAGTGGAAGCTCAAATTATCCAAGTAGCAAGTGAAGATGATGCAAAAGATGTGAAGAAAGCTGCTGATAAGGGAGACGATTTCTCTAAATTAGCCAAAGACAAGTCAACTGATACTACGACAAAAGAAGATGGCGGAAAAGTGAAATTTGATTCCACTACTACAACGGTTCCGGCAGAAGTCAAAGAAGCAGCCTTTAAGTTGAAAGATGGTCAAGTTTCTGATGTGATCACTTCTACCAATGCTTCAACTTATACTACGGAATATTATGTGGTTAAAATGGTGAAAAACCAAAACAAAGGCAACGACATGGATAAATACAAAAAAGAATTGAAAGAAATTGCAACAGATACAAAATTAAGTGACAGTACCTTCCAGAATAAAGTAATTGGCGAAGTATTGAAAGACGCTAATGTAAAAATCAAAGACAAAGACTTTGAAAATGTTTTGAGTACATTCACTTCAGATTCTAGTACAGCAAGTAGTAAATAAGCAGTACAAATAAAAAATATGAACTATTTAAATTAATAAAACTGTTCATCTAAATCATTTTATTAGAACTAAATCAACAGTAGTTTAATTACTACTTGATTTAGTTCTTTTTATTTTAAAAATTTTTTTTACTTAGAATCCAGCGACCCTAGATATTTTTCTGTATAATCTTAAATAAAGAAAACAATATCAAAAAATGCACGTAGAAGTAGATAAATGGAGTGGTTTTGCAAATTTCTTTTATTTCTAGAAGTTATTCACGTATACGGATTTGTTTTTCTCACAAATAAAAAGGCAGGAAGTACAATGGATCATTTGTATATAAAATATATTCATCAATTTTCCGTTTTGGTGTTAGGCACACTAATTATAGCGGGGATTGTCGCATTTATTATTCAAGGTCGTGACATATTAACAGTACATCAAGAGTTTTTCAGTTATGCATTTGGTATTCCTCTGATCGCTATAAGGTCTGATAACAAAAAGTGGAAGAAACGCTATTACATTTTCTTGCTATTTTTGTGTTTTTATCTGCCACCTAAGATTTTTACTTTATTAGGTATACAATGCCTATCATTTTCTTTTATTTCCTATATCATTGTTTTAATTTTCCTCAGTTTCATAGTATGGGTGTTTTATCTTGTCAAAAAATAAATGAATGTTTCATGAACAGTACTTCATCACAGCCTAATTTTTTTCTTTATGCTATCGTTATATTAAAGAAATCAATCAGAAGGGAAAGAAAGTGATGAAAAAAGTTTTATTAGTGGTAAACCCCAGTTCAGGCGGTGAACAAGCAAAGGAATTTGAGCAATTAGCGGTAGCAAAATTGGAATCGGTGTTTGATGAAGTGGTCGTCTTGCATACAAAAAAAGCAGGGGATGCAAAAAACTTTACTCGCGAAGCGGCTACGGAAGGGTATCATAGTGTGTTTGTCATGGGCGGAGATGGAACAGTCAACGAAGGAATCAGTGGAATCGCTGAACAAGAACATCGGCCAAATTTCGGATTTTTCCCATTGGGTACGGTGAATGACTTGGCTCGAGCATTAGGGATACCGCTAGAACCTGAGGAAGCGATCAATCATTTTTCGATTGAATCAGTCAAGCCATTGGATATTGGAAAAATAAATGACGACTATTTTATGAATGTCGTCGCAATTGGCTCTATCCCTGAAGCAATCAATGATGTAGATGCGGAGAAGAAGACGAAATTTGGAAAACTAGCTTATTTCATGTCAGGAATCAAACAGTTAGCTTCCACACAATCCTACTCGTTTCACGTAGAAGTTGATGGAAAGAAGGAAGAAATTGAGAGCAGTACCTTGCTGATAGGACTAACTAACTCAGTCGGCGGTTTTGAAACATTACTTCCAAATGCAAAAGTGGATGACGGTAAGCTCCATTTGGTTTATTTAAAAGATTCTTCTTTGATCGATACGCTTAAAACATTGCCAGACCTATTAAAAGGAGTAGATGAATCTACGAAAAATCTAGCCTATCTTACTTGTGAGCAATTAGTTGTGTCATTAGCTGATGAGGAAGAATTGACGACGAATGTTGATGGAGATGAAGGGGATAAATTACCTGTGACAATCAAAGTGTTACCCTCACATTTACAGGTTTATTGTTAAAATGGAGGTTGTGACCGAAGAGTTGTCAGGAGGACATCGGTTGTTCGGAATAAGGGACTGTGACAAGACTTTTGTCACAGCCTTTTTTTGTACAAAAAAGAAATTTTCACCTAACAGAAAAATTTGCCATAAAAATACATATTTTAAATATGAAAGTACAATTACAAATAAATTAAAACGTTAAAATAAAATTGTCAAAACGTCAGAGAGGATGGTGGAGAATGAATCAATATGTAAAAAAGCTGATTGCGTCGATTTTGTTTGTCTTCCCTCTCTTGATGGTGACATCCGTTTTTGCCGATGTAGAGACAACAAGCGAATCAACGCAATCAGAGAATCAAAGTTTTGACAAGACTACTTTTTCAGAAGAATCAATTACTTCTGAAACTACAGAATCCCAAAGTGAGGCGCCTACTTCTAATACAAGGCAAGAAGAAAATAAGACAAGTGAGACATCAGAAGTAGCTGAACAAACGTCTGATAGCAGTGAAGAGGTACAGGTTAGAGTTGTTTCAGCGGATGGGTACAGCGAAGCTGCCACAACAGAAGAACTGACGCAGCTTCTCGCAGACGAATCAGTAGCTAAGATTCGTTTAACTCAGCCTTTGACTTTAGACAGGGAATTGGAGATCAAGCGAGATATCGTTATCGATTTTGGCGGACTTGCTCATAATTTCGGCACACATCACATCTATATCAATGAGACACCTCAGTCGATCGAGTTTCAGAATTTTAAAGGAACGGCAGCTCATCCAGGTGGGTTGATACCAAATATCGATGGAAATGCCATTATCATTGCTTATATGTCCGATTTTTGGGGAAACAGATATCATTTTACGGGAGAAATAAAATTTACCGGGAAACTTGACTTATATGATGGTTCTAAATTAGGCCTGATTTACGCCCCTCGGGCAACTGTCACATTAGATGGTGTTTCCGGTGTATTGGATGTCCAACCAGTGAAAGAAGGGATGAATGCCGCTCCGGGTAAAGCTTATTTTTGTAGAAGCTATCAGCTAAATGTAATCAATGGTAGTCAGCTTTATGGACCATATCTAGGAAAATTCTATGGTTTTCTAGATTCAGGTGATGAGACGGGCAGTGGAAAAACAGCACCAGGACTCCATATCTTGAGTGGTTCAAAGGTCTCTCTTGACTATGATCGGGCAGATGGCGTCAGCGATGAAGGAGAGGCTGTCGATACGCTACCCGGGAATGTCACATTTGAAGTCAGTGGCTCAGGAAGTGAATTTTCGGTAAATACAAAGATTAATATTACCAACGACAACAATCGCGGAATTATCCAAATGAGAGGCTCAGGATCAAGAGTCGCTGTGTCGAATGATGGGAAAATCACAATCAATACAGCGACTACTGGCGGATTTCGCCTGCAAGGAGATTCTAGTCAAATCCATGTATCAAGTGGTGGACAAATCTCGGTCAAAATGGCTGGAGATGGCGACCAGCCTGGAAACAATGGGATGCGTTTTGTAGGGAAAGGACTTTCTTTGATCGTAGAAGGAGCCGGATCAGTCATCGATATTGATAAGCAAAGTGGTCGTTCTAGCGCAGTTCGTTTTGAGAACGGTACGCAAAAACTAACAGTAACTAATGGAGGCTCATTGAAGGTAAGAAATGCAGGGGATGGCAAATCTTATGTGAACAGACTCAATCAAGGAAACCAAGCGATCCAATTTTATGACGCTTCTGGTTTTCTAGAAAGTCCAGGGTCAGCTGATTTTACGGTTACTGGAGAAAAATCAAATATCGATATACGCGCAGATTCCGGAGCTACCGTAGATACAACTGGAGATATTGATTTGAACTTTATGGCTGGCGAAAAAACTTATTTAGTCATGGTCGGGAAAACTGGGGAAGATAAGACTGGCATCATCAGTGGGGATGTGTTGAATGTAGACTTAGAATCTCCTACCTATTTCGATTTCCAAAACAAACGGATCGGAAGCGAGACTAATGGCATAGGTGGTTGGGTATTTCAAGGAAATGGCGATTCTTCTTTGAAGATCGCTCATTCAGAAATTGCTTTATGGCGAAAGGCAGGAGCAACGTTCGATAACTTTGAAAAAGATCCGGATTATTTTTCTGATATGACAGACTTATCGATCAATGGAACCGACTTAGGTAATTTTGTGTCAAGCCCTAGTGCAGGTTTAACAAATGAATTTGCTCAGACAGGTGCCGGAATGAAAAATTATAATCGAATCAGTGCCAATAACCAGCTTCCGATGATTGAATCCTTAAGAGTACCAACGAATGCAGATAAAAAAATCTATGGGCATGTCGTTGTTCCCGAAGGTGTCGAGGCAAAGCCAAGAGATGCTTGGACAGGCGAAGTAGAAGTGACTTTACGTATTACTTATGCAGATACGACGAAATCACCTGTAGAAATTACTGCTCTCACACAAGGACAAACAGATGAAAATGAAGGGGCAGGATATAATCCGTGGGGAGAAGGCGAACAAGGCGGTTTGTTTGAAGTTCAAGTACCCAACGAAGAAAGACTAACAACGGGGGATCAAGTGCAAGTAGTTGCTGCTAAAAAAGTAAGAGGCGGCCAAGAAGTGACAGAACTGGACTCTGCCAAAACGACAGTCGATGTGATTCCTCCTGAACCTGCTAATTTAAGTACCACATTGATCAATGCAGCTTCTCGCACGATCACAGGTACAGGTGAAGCAGGAGCCTTGGTTTCATTGAAAAAAAATCAAGCTGTTTTGTCCGAAACAACTATTGATGATACAGGGAAATTTGTTCTTTCTATCCCAGAAAATCAACTTTTTGCAGGAGATGTATTAGAAATTGTATTAAACGACCAAGCAGGAGAAGCTGCTGCTAAGGGTGTGCAGAACAAGCCAAGTACCAACGATGAAATTGGGAATCACAATCCAAGTGATACGCCAGTTGTTTATCATGATGCCCCGCCTTTTGCACCTGCTACAAAGATCGTAGTAGAAGGTGGTCTCTCATTTCTTGCCCCTTCCAAACTCGATTTTGGTCAGATCAAAGCAACTGGTTTGATACAAGAAGCATTTGGCCAAATGGATGGGCAGGAAAAATTATGGATTTATGATCAGCGAGAAACAAAAAGTCCATGGATCTTAACGATAAAATTATCTCAGCCTTTCACAAACGATGCAGGATTTTCTATGCAGGATGTCCTATATTTCAAGAAAGGCGAGGAGTATCAATTAGTGAATGAAGAAGAACTGGAAATTGTCAGAGGACAAAATTCAACGAATGTGCAAACAGATTATTCAGAATATTTAAATAACGGTCGGGCGTTTAAACTTGTCTTAACCAAAGAAAATCAGATAGCTGGTAATTACTCAGCAGAGATGACATGGACATTAGCAGATGCGCCGGCAGAATAAAGATCAAGGAGGATGATTGATGAATCGAATATGGAATAAAAGTCATCGAAACAACTGCTCTTTACTTCTGATCCTTCTCCTTGGATTCATCCTTTGGCAGACACCTGTCCATGCCTCCGAATTCAATTTTGCGGTAGATTTTGAATTACCGGCTAATCAGATTGATAAGAACAAAACATATATAAATGTAAGGATGGAGCCTGGGAAAACACAGGAAATCCCCTACACGGTCTTTAACCGAACAGATAAATCAGTAACAGTTGAGACATTGATCCACTCCGCTACGACGAATTCAAACGGTGTGATCGAATATGGAGAATCAAAAAGTAAATTTGATGAAACATTAAGTTATGATATGAAAAACTTAGCAAAAACAGTGGGAGAAATAACTGTTCCTCCTCAAAGTGCGGTCACTGAGACACTTTCACTGAAAGCGCCAGAAAAAGAGCTGGCTGGTGTGGTCGCAGGAGGGATCACGTTTCAAGAAAAAAAAGAGAACGTTTCTAACAAAAGTACAGTTGGTGTCGTCAATCAATTTTCTCAAGTGAAAGCAATCTTGATTCGAAATAGCGAAAAAGAGTCTTCCCCAGATTTGAAATTAAAAAAAGCTTATGCGGATCAAAGCGATGGAAGAAATGTGATTAAGGCGAATCTTCAAAATCCAAATGCTTCTTATATGTTCGGCTTGACTACATCGGTTGAAATCTACAAAAAAGAAACAAAAGAGCCTTACCTTTCAATAAAAAAAGAAAAAATAGATGTAGCACCCAATACAAATTTTGATTTACTTGTCCCATTAGAAGGAAAAAAATTAGCTCCGGGACATTATCAAGCGGTTGTGAAGGGTGCTTGGAAAGAAAAACGCTGGAATCTTCATACTGATTTTGAAATAACTGATGATGCAGCGGACCAATTGAATGAAAAGGATATTGATTTAAAAAATCAGCCAGAAACATTTGACTGGCGATGGCTGATACTTGTTGGAGTCATTCTTATTGGCTTATTTGCTGGATTATTTATTTTAAAAGAAAGAAGGAAAAAGAAATGAAAAAAACAATTGCATTAAGTACCGTTCTAGCTGGAAGTCTATTATTATGTACACAAAGTGTTTTTGCTGAGAATAAGAGCTCAGCCACTACAGAAGGAACGATTTCTGTAACAAAACCAGATGCCGCAAATCCTGAAGACGTTGTTCCAGTTCCTCCTGTTGATCCAAATGATCCCGATACGCCGTTTACACCTGACGAACCAAATCAGGGAACATCCGGATTACTGACGATTGACCAAGCTCCAGATCTTGATTTTGGAACAATCAAGTTAGGTACAGCAAAAACAGTATATGCTGCATTACAAAACGGAACGGACAGTACAGGGACAGCAACACAAGTACAGAATTTCGTACAAGTAACGGATAAAAGCGGAAATTATGCCGGTTGGAAACTATCAGTCAAACGAACAGAATTTATTGGTACAACATCTGATACGAATAAACTAACTGGTTCAAAGGTGAAATTCAAAAACGCCGTGATTCGAAATAGCGCAACTAATAGCAGTGGAACGCCATCTACTATTTCTGGTACTGGCGCTGAAGGAATTGAGATCCCAGCAGATCAGGCAGTAGATCTAGTAACTGCAGGAGCAAATGAAGGGATTGGCACATGGATTTATTCATTAGGAGAGAATGTGGAACAAGGGAGACAATCAGTGGAATTATTTGTTCCTGTATCCAATTATGCCGTAGACAACTACGTTTCAACATTCACATGGTCGTTAACAGATGCTCCTACAGAAGGGAAAGCGTAAAATCAAATCAATGACTTCAGGGAGTGGAGCCGATTCAAGGCCTACTCCCTGAAATCTGCTATGCTTACGTCTCAGCTCTTATTCATCAACTCGAAGCAGTTTTTTGGAAGTCATGGAAACGTTCCTTTGTCTTTTCAAAGATCTTTCGACCAACGAGTAAGGAGTCACCATTGAAAAATTCTAACACATAATGAGCAGAATCAATTTTCTGCAATTGCGATAAGTTGATACAGTAAGATTTTAATAGTAAAAAGTAAGCATACTTTTCCAACTCTGTCTTCAATTGTTTTAAAGAAGTATTCACTAATTTATCTTCTGTAGTTGTTTTGACCATAACTTGGTTTTTCAAACCTTTGATACTTTCAATATATAAAATTTCCCGAGGATACAGGACGAGACTTCCACCTTTTTGATCAATAAAGATTTTATCAACATTTACGATCTGCTGTTCTTTCCAATTGATCTGTTCTAGCACTTGACGAATTTGTTCAGATAAATTCCTGTCTTTTCTGATATATCCAATCGGAAGGATTTTCCGATTGATGATCTCTACTGCAAAATTCGTATAAGCGGTGAAAAAAACAATATTACTATGTGCATTTTTTTTACGTATTTGTTCGGCGACATCAATACCTGTGAGTGATTGCTTCAAGTCAATATCGATAAAGAAAACATCGTGATTATCAATAGTGCCCAACTGGATCAACTGATTGATTTGAGAGATAGAAGTGAGCTGCACGATATTCTCGATATGATGATTGACCAATTCTTTGATGATCCATTCGCTGTGAAACTGGTTATCTTCTATGATAAAATACTTTTTCATATGCAGGCTCCTATTAAAAAAATATGTGTACATTTTGAAACAAAACAATGGAGGAATAAGATGGTCGCAACAGTGACACTTTATTTGACCTTTACTTTGATTTTAGATTTAGGTATCTATTTATTCTTTTCGAAACAACTGCTAGTAAAAAACAGCTTTGGTTGTATAGCTTTGATGGTGGTGACACTTTTACTTCCTATCCCTAAAGTGAGCTTTCCTTACCTAGTTGGCTTATTATTGATGTTTCTTTTTTATTTTACTACGAAAAACCTGTTTATCAGCTGTTTGATCAGTAATCTTTTTTTTGCTATCACTGGACTCAGCTTTTTTCTGGTTTTTGATCTGATGGATTATTTAGGAAAGAGACATCTTGGAACAGCAAGTTTTTTTGCACTACTTATCGCATTTATTTTCTATCTATTAGTAAAAAGTATAGACAAACAGACGAGATTTCTCAACTTGCTTTTTACTTATCCAACTGAACACTATTTTGGAGGTATTTGTATTTTATTAAGCTGGGGCGTGATTTACTTGGTATTGGGAAGTGTTCACTTCCGCTCATCTAATTATCTGCTTCTATCTCTTTTGTCGATAGTCATCAGTTTTTTTTCTTTGTTTTTTTCCATTATGTTGATCAGTTTCCAAGTAAAAGAAAGACAACATCAGGAATCGCTTCAACTGTATCAAATAAATGAAGAATATTACCATCATCTAGAGGAATTCAAACATGATTATAAAAGTCTACTGTTTTCATTAAAAATTACTCTTCAGGAAAATAAAAAAGAAACGTTGGAATTTTTAGAAATCTTAGAAGATCGTTCTGCAGCTATTTTTGAAAAACCGCAAATACAACAGCTAACAAATATTGTATCCCTAGCTGTCAGGGGTGTCTTTTTAAAATTTCTAGAAAAAGCAGAATCGGAGAAAATCCCGATCCAAGTAGTTATTCCTGTCGAAGTGAAAACAATCCCGATTGATCTGGTTGTTTTTATTCGCTGTTTATCTATTTTTATTTCTAACGCATTCGATCATCGTGTAGCCGATCAGAGTCCGATTACGATCAATTTGCTGGAAGAAAAAGAGGGATTACGTTTTAGTATAGCGAACAAGGCAAATCCAACGAATTTGACGCTATCGGAGATGGTCAAAAGAGGAAAAACCTCTAAAAAAAATAGCGGGTTAGGTCTATACAGTGCGAAAAAAATGCTGGATGTTTACGAAAATGCAGAACTAAAAATCGATTTTTCAAAGCAGAATCACTGTTTCTTTGTAGAAATGTATCTGGCATCTAGAAAGAGCAAATCAGCCTACTGACTTATTGTCAAAGGATAAGCTTGAGGAAAGTCTACACGGAGATAGAGACAACAACACAGCATATTCAAAAGAAACAGAAGCGTGATGACCGTTGTCACCCTTCTGTTTCTTTTGCTATGTAGTTAAACAAAGTAGTTGACACTTCCGCTACTTAGTATTAGTACGAAAGTATACTTCGTGATACTAAGTAGATAAGAAGTGAAAAGCGGAACCCACGATCGTCAAAATGCTAACTGCTTTGCTTACACCAGATAAAGGGAAGAGCAATATCGCTTATTTTAGGCGTGGAGAAGCAAGAAAATCCCTACGATCACACAAAAAATGCTGACCCAGCAGTTAAGAGAGTTAGAACAAGATGGCATTGTCCATCGAAAAGTCTATAACCAAGTCCCGCCTAAAGTAGAGTACTCGCTCACCGAAGAAGGAAAATCATTAAGAGAGATTCTAGTAGCGATGTCTGTTTGGGGAGAAGAACGTATCGAAAAACAAAAAGCCTCAGGGGAAGAAGTCACATTACTGCATACACATGGTGGCTACCTAAATTACTGATTTCTATGACATTTATTTTAAATAAAAGAAAACAGGAGTTTTTTTAAAAGCATCATCTATTTTTTATGTAAAAAAATGGTATGATTAATCAAGTAAGAAATGATTGGAAGAAGGCAAGCAAATGAATAGCATGGAAAAAGTCAACCAGTTTAGAGATGAACGTAATTGGCGACAATTTCATAACGAAAAAGATTTGGCTATCTCTATTTCTTTGGAAGCATCTGAATTGTTAGAACTTTTTCAATGGAAAACGCCGGAAGAAGTAAAAGAAACACAATTAGAACGAATCAAAGAAGAACTGGCGGATGTATTGATCTATTCATACATGATGGCAGATAACCTTCAGCTGGATCTAGATGAGATCATTGAAGAAAAATTGATCAAAAATAATTTGAAATATCCTGTAGAAAAAAGCGCAGGTGTACGAAAAAAATACACAGAGTTGTAGAAATGTGTCATTCGGCTGTTGGAAAGAGCAAAAGAAAAACAGTAAAATGAGTCTGGAGGGAGAGAAAATGAAAAAAAAAGGAAAAGCAAAAAGATGGCTAGTCAATATCCTCTTGTTCCTCTTGTTATTAGTAGGACTAGCTTTGATTTTCAATGAACAGATCAAGGATTATCTTGTCAGAGAGACAGGAGATAAATATGCTATAGCGAATGTAACAAAAGAAGATCTGAAAAAGAATAACGATAAAGATGTCAGTTTTGACTTTGATGCGGTAGAACCAATGACGACAGAAGGGGTCATGAGGTCGCAGATGAGAGGAACAGATCTACCAGTGATTGCTAGTATCGCAGTCCCTTCAGTTTCAATCAATTTACCGATTTTCAAAGGCTTGGATAATACGTCACTACTTTACGGAGCAGGAACATTATCTCCAGATCAAGAAATGGGAAAAGGAAATTATGCCTTAGCAAGCCATCGTGCAACGAACCCTGAATTGCTGTTTACACCGCTGGAAAATTTAGAGATGGGTGCCAAGATCTATTTGACAGATTTAGAAAATGTGTATACATACAAAACATTTTTTAAAGAAAAAGTTGCTCCTACAGATACCCAATTACTGAATGAAGTCGAGGGAAAAGAAATTGTCACACTAATTACTTGTGGCGACATGGATGCCGTCACGCGACTAGTTGTACAAGGAGAACTGGAAAGTGTTACACCGATAAAAGATGCGACAGATGATATGAGAACTGCTTTCAATCTAGAGACAAAAACATTTTAGGATACTGGGACATAAGTCGTTACAGATCAAAAACAGCCAAAGGATATGAATCGATAAGGAAAAACCGATTTGCTGAAAAAAAGAGGAACGCAAAGAGGTGCATCTCTGATTTGGTTGTTTTCTAGATAGATTTGTGTTCCAGTTTTTTTTATTTTTTTATATGAAAAGGCTTGCATAAGTGAAAGTTCGATGGTATGATGATTTTGAATAAGAAATGGATTGTTACTGTACGGCAGGCAAAACCAGAATTCAGCTAAGAAACAGTAGGTGAATTCTAGGTTTTTTTATTTTTCTTGAGAGGGCGAAGCAAAATGAAAATTGATAAAATTTTGAATAACAACGTCGTCATTTCGAAAAATGGATTCGGGGAAGAAGTCGTTTGTATGGGAAAAGGACTAGCTTTTCAAAAAAAGATTGGGGACGAGATTTCGCCAGAAGCGGTCCAAAAAGAATTTGTTTTAAGAGATTCTTTTGCTAAAAACCAATTCCAGCAGCTGATGGCTGATATTCCGGCAGAGGAGATCGAATGGGTCAAGCAAGTAGTAGAACAAGCTGAAGATAAACTAAAAGTTGAATTTTCGCCTAATATTTATCTGACGTTGACCGATCATCTTCATTATGCAATCACACGAGCAAAAGAAAATATCCAACTGCCTAATCCATTATTATTTGAAACAAAAAAATTTTATCCGAAAGAATATCAAGCAGCGAAAGAGGCTCTTTTGTTCGTGAAACAAAAGACTGGTGTGGAACTTTCTGAGGATGAAGCCGGTTTTATTGCCTTTCATTTTGTGAATAGCCAGCAAGGAAACGAAGACATGCAAGTGACGATGACCGCTACCACAATGGTAAGAGATATACTGAGTATCATCAGTAAATTCTTCGGCATCGTGTTCGATGAAGAATCTTTGAATTATCAGCGTATCATTACTCATCTGCAGTTTTTTGCCCAGCGTTATCTCAAAGGGGAAGGATCTGACGAACAAGATGAGTTTCTCTACGCATTAGTTCAAGAAAAATATCCAAAAGCGTTTCATTGTGTCGAACGGATCAATGAGTACCTTCGACAAACGCAAAAACAGGAAATGGGAATAGCAGAGCAGATTTATTTAACGATTCATATTCAAAGAGTAGTAAGTGAGAAAAAAAGCATCCAATCATAAGGATTGTTACTGTATGGCAGGCAAAACCTGGATTGAAAAAATAGGTTCACAAATGTTTGTGACTGTTTTTTTCAATCTGGGTTTTTATTTTTTAAATAAAAAAGAAAGAAGGAAAAAACAATGGATAATCAAGCAGTTGGTCGTCGTGTATGGGAAGCGGTAGGAGGACAAAAGAATGTCAAAAGTTTAGTACATTGTGCTACGCGGTTGCGATTCAGATTAAAAGATGAATCTTTAGCAGATACGCAAAAGTTAAAAGAAGACCCGGACGTGATCCAAGTCGTACAAAGTGGCGGTCAGTATCAAGTAGTGATTGGCAGTAATGTAGCAGATGTTTATCAATCGATCGTGGATGAGGAAGGTCTTGCAGTTTCGGAGGATGGAAAAGAAGAGTCCAAAAATATTTTGAATCGTCTAATTGATATCATTTCTAGTATATTTACACCTTTTCTAGGGGCGATGGCAGCCGCCGGGGTATTGAAAGGATTCTTATCATTGGCAACGGTGATGGGCTGGCTGACAGCTGATAGCGGTACTTATCAAATATTGTTTGCTGCAGCAGATGGTGTCTTTACCTTCTTACCTGTCATGCTTGCTTTTACAGCAGCTAAAAAGTTCAAGGCCAACCAGTTTTTAGCAGTAGCAATTGCTATGGCACTTGTGTATCCAGCTATCACAGCAGTTGCTGGTGCGGGAAAAGCTATCAGTTTCTTTGGGATCCCAGTGATTCTTTCACCATCTGGTTATACTTCTTCTGTCATACCAATCATTCTAGCCGTATGGGTTCAAAGTAAATTAGAGCCATTCGTAAAAAAAGTGATTCCGCAATTTCTGCAAATGATTTTAGTTCCGCTTGTCGTTTTAGTAGTGATGGTTCCGTTGACATTTCTTGCTTTAGGACCAATCGGGACGGTTGCCGGTAATGCTTTAGGCGGTCTCTTCAACTCGATTTATGGATTTAGTCCAATCGTAGCAGGTCTGATCATGGGAAGTTTATGGCAAGTATTCGTGATGTTCGGCATGCATTGGGGATTCGTACCAATCATGTTCTTGAATATCGAACAATATGGGTTTGATGTATTGATGCCAATGCTTCTTCCAGCCATCTTGGCACAAGGTGGGGCTGCTTTAGCTGTAGCATTGCGAACAAAAGATACGAAACTTCGAGCATTAGGGATTTCTTCTACAGTGACTTCGTTATTTGGAATCACTGAACCAACTGTGTATGGTGTGACATTACCGTTGAAGAAACCATTCATTGCCGCTTGTATTTCTGGAGGTATTGGTGGAGCTATTATCGGATTTTCTGGAGTAAAAGCTTTCTCCAGCAGTTTGGTCAGCTTATTGACGATTCCGACTTTCATTAGTACGGTGGATGGTGTAGAGTCAAATGTGACAGTAGCAGTAATAGCCACAGGAATTGCTTTTGTTCTTGCATTCGTAGGTACATTGATTTTAGGATTTGACGAACAAACACAAGACAATCAATTAGAAAACAAACATGCGAATGCAGGAGAACCGATTACTTCAGCACGGCATACCTTAAAAAGTCCTTTAACGGGTAAAGTACTGCCATTGAGTGAAGTACCAGACCAAGTTTTTTCTTCTGGCGTGATGGGAAAAGGTATCGCTATTGATCCAGAAGTAGGAGAACTAGTTGCACCTGCAGACGGAGAGATCACGACTATTTTCCCAACTGGACATGCTGTAGGGATCACAACGACTGACGGAGCGGAGATTTTGATTCATATCGGGATGGATACAGTAGAATTAAATGGGAATGGCTTTGAGATCTTAGTCAAACAAGGGGATCTCGTCAAAGCAGGAGATTTATTGATTCGTTTTGACATCGAAGCAATTAGAGCAGCTGGCTATAGCGTAATCACTCCAGTTGTCATTACGAATACTGATGCATTTGCCGATATACTTGAATTAGACCAAAAAGAGATTATTGCAAACGAAGATGTTCTAGCAATTGTAAAATAAGGAGGAAATCAGGATGCAATCACGTTTTTCAGAAAAATTTTTATGGGGTGGAGCAACTGCTGCCAATCAATTAGAAGGGGCTTATGATCGAGACGGAAAAGGGCTATCCGTTGCAGATGCTATGCCTGGAGGTAAGCAGCGCTTTGCGATTATCGGCAGTGAAGAATTTGACTGGACGATTGATCAAGAAAAATATATTTACCCGAATCATCGAGGAATCGATCATTACGATCGTTTCAAAGAAGATCTTGCCTTGTTTGCGGAAATGGGATTCAAATGTTATCGTTTTTCGATTGCCTGGACACGAATTTTTCCAAATGGAGACGAAGGTACTCCTAACGAAGCGGGATTAGAATTTTATGATCAGCTGATTGATGAGTGCTTAAAATATGATATTGAACCTGTGATCACGATTTCTCATTACGAAATGCCTCTTCATTTGGCAAAAGAATATGGTGGCTGGAAAAATCGGAAACTGATCGACTTCTATGAACGTTTTGCTCAGACAGTATTAGAGAGATACAGCAGTAAAGTCAAATATTGGATGACTTTCAATGAAATCAATTCGGCCTTTCACTTTCCAGCTTTAAGTCAAGGATTAGTAAAAAGCAATGGAGCAGGAGAGTACCAAAATATTTTCCAAGCATGGCATAATCAATTCGTTGCAAGTAGCAAAGCCGTAAAAATCGGCCACGAATTGCGTTCGGATATCCAAATCGGCTGCATGATTATCTATGCAACAACTTACAGCATCGATGCCAATCCAGTCAATCAGGCAGCAACAATGATCCAAAACCAAGAATTCAATTTTTTCTGCACGGATGTCCAAGCACGTGGAGAATACCCTGCATACACAGCGCGTACCCATAAAAAATATGGAGTCGATCCGGAAAAATTAGAGCAAACGGAAGAAGACTTCCAGTTGCTAAAAGAATATCCAGTGGACTACATCGGATTTAGTTATTATATGTCTACGGCAATCAATGAGACTGATCCACAAGCAACAACTTCAGAAGGGAACTTGCTGGGAGGAGTAAAAAATCCGTTTCTTGAGGCAAGTGAATGGGGCTGGCAGATCGATCCAGAAGGGCTGAGAATCGCATTGAATGAATTATACAATCGTTACCAGAAACCATTATTCATTGTTGAAAACAGTCTTGGAGCCATTGATCATATGGAAGAGGATGGCACGATTATTGATGATTATCGGATCGATTATTTACGTCGTCATATCGAAGCGATGGCTAATGCAGTAGCAGACGGTGTAGATTTGATGGGCTATACGCCTTGGGGATGTATCGATCTTGTCAGTGCATCAACAGGAGAAATGAGTAAACGTTACGGCTTTATCTATGTGGATCTAGACGATGAAGGAAATGGGACACTGAATCGATCAAAGAAAAAATCTTTTGATTGGTATAAAGAAGTAATTGCCTCAAATGGCGTAAACTTGTAATTAAAGCAGCTGAATGAAAAAGAACACACTTCTCACATGTGATTTGTGTTCTTTTTTTATTTTTTATGTGCTATTCTTTTAGTAATAGTAAAGCAAAGGGTGACGTTATGAAAAGGACACGTGTACTATACTTGGAAGTCGCAGATAAAATTAAAGAAGATATTTTCTCAGGAAAATATCCAGTCGGTTCGATGTTGCCGACAGAAAGTGAATTAGAAGAACTGTTTCAAGTCAGCAAAATCACTGTCCGAAAGGCAATCGAACTGCTGGCATCAGATGAATATGTCGAAAAGAAAAGTGGTCGTGGGACGACGGTTCTAAGCAATCGTCCTTACAATCGATTATCCAAAGCGGCAAGCTTTACGCAAATCTTGGAGAACTCCCGATATGAAGTCCGGAAAGAAACGCTGGATTTGCAATTGGTCCATATAAAGAAGGAAGATCCTTTGTTTTCCTTTTTCGGTGAGCAAGCTGTTTGTTTTAAGCGCTTATATTATTTGAACAATCAGCCTTATATTTATTTTGTCCATTATCTTCCACAAGAAATGATGCAATTCAGCAGAGAAGAATTTGGCAAAGAATCTTTGTATCGTTTGCTGACGAAAAAAGGATATACTATTGACTCATTTTCTGATGATTTCTCTGCAGTATTTTTAACAGAAGAAGAACAAGGAATTCTGAAAACAAACGCACAGATCGGCATCAAACGGATACGGAAATCGTCTACGCAAATTGGGGAAATGATTGAATATTCGGAGGCGGTCTACCATACGGAGCTGCATCCTTACCATATTGATTATGAAACATAAATAAAAAAAGAGGTTGTGAAAAAGCTGCCCTGCATCAAGTAATAAGAACAGCCAAACAAAAATAGCTTCTCATATTTTTCGTTTGGTTGGACTTATTACCGCAGATGCAAGCTTTTGAACACCGTTTAAGGAAGAGGTTGTGAAAAAGTCGCTTAGTTTCGAGTATTAAGAAAAATTTTGTGAAAATGGCTTTCTACATTTTTGCATAAATTTGGCTTAATACCGAGAAACTGGCTTTTGAACACCGTTTAGTGGAGAGGTCGTGAACTTGCCCTTCAGCTCTGAGTCACAAGGAACAATTTCAAAAAACAGCTATTCATGTTTTTGAATTGGTTGGACTTATTACCGCAGATACACGGCTGTTTCTGGATTACCATTTATTCTGGATAAGGGGGTGTGGCACGACTTTTGTCATATCTCCTTTTCTTTCTAAAAAGAAAACAGCAAAAGAAGGAGAGATTGTTAGAAAAGCGTTTACAATTAACAGAGAAGTGTGTTACTATTCATTTGTAAACATTATAATGTTATAAAAGAAGAAAGAAGATGGATAAATTTATAGGAATTATCGAACAAAAAATCATGCCCGTAGCCAATCGTATTGGTACTCAGCGACATATGACTGCCATTAGAAAAGGAATCATTGCCACTATGCCACTGACAATCGTAGGATCATTTTTTACAATTTTACTGAACATCCCAGTTGAATCGATTGCAGCAGTCATTGAGCCATACCGTGAGATATTAGATATTCCTTTTCGCTATACTGTTGGTATCCTTGCTCTTTATGCGACATTTGGGATAGCTTCTTCTTTGGCGAAAAGCTATCGACTCGATTCCCTAACAGCAGGTATTTTGGCATTAATGTCTTTTCTGATCGTGGCAGCTCCTCCTACACGTATTTTAGAAGATATGGTGGAAGTCACAGCCGGACGTTACATCAACATTGCTAATCTAGGCTCGGGCTCATTATTTGGAGCTATCGTGACAGCAATTATTTCAGTAGAAATTTACCGGTTTTTTATTGAGAAAAAAATAACCATCAGAATGCCAGATGGTGTACCGCCGGAAGTAACAAATTCTTTTGTGGCATTGATACCAGGAGCAGTTATCTTGATTTTCTTTTGGATCATCCGCCATATGCTTGGGTTCGATTTAAATGGATTCTTGAGTCAACTACTTATGCCTTTAAAAGGTGTATTAGCGGGTAACAGCTTGTTTGGCGGTCTTTTGACTGTCTTCCTGATTTGTTTCTTCTGGGTATTAGGAATCCATGGCCCAGCGATCATGGGTCCGGTTATTCGTCCGTTTTGGGATATTTCGATTGCTGAAAACATTGATGCGTTTAATGCAGGGACAAGTGCTCACGCCATGCCGAATATTTTCACTGAACAATTTCTACAATGGTTCGTTTGGATTGGCGGAGCAGGAACCACTCTTGCGTTAGTCGTCTTATTCATGTTTTCTAAATCTAAGTATTTAAAAAGCTTAGGACGTTTGTCCATTTTGCCGGGTTTGTTCAATATTAATGAACCAATGATTTTTGGTGCACCAGTAGTGATGAACCCAGTTTTAGGGATTCCATTTATTCTTGCACCTCTCGTGACGACGACTCTGTCTTATATTCTTACTGTCAGTGGTGTCGTGCCAATGATGGTTGCGCGTCTGCCGTTTGCGATGCCTGCGCCAATTGCTGCTTGGATGAGCACGAACTGGAATATTGCAGCAGGATTATTGGTTATTGGTAATTTCTTGATTACTTTGGCTATTTATTATCCATTCTTCAAAGTGTTTGAAAAACAGCAATTAGCCAGAGAAGCAGAGGAGCAAGCGAAAGAGCAAGCAGATCTCACTCTGACAGATGGCGTCACCGAAGAACGACTATAATTGAAAAGAAAGAAGAGAACAAATCATGAAACGTTCATTAGGCATTTCCCTTTACCCAGACCACAGTGATCCTCAAAAAGATCGTGAGTATATCGAAACAGCCCATCAATACGGATTCAGCAGGATTTTTATGAGTATGCTTGAAATCTCGGAAGATCCGGAAGTTGTTCAGAAAAAATTCCAGCAATTGATCTTTTTTGCAAAAGAGAGAGGATTTGAAACGATATTAGATGTTTCGCCCGCTATTTTTGAACAACTGAATATTTCTTATGACGATTTAGGATTCTTCCATAAATTAGGAGCAGATGGTATTCGTTTAGACTTAGGATTTGATGGAAAAAAAGAAGCACTTTTGACTTTTAATCCTTATCAATTGGCCATCGAGTTGAATATGAGTAACGATGTCGCTTATCTAGAAAATATCTTGACACATCAGGCGAATACATCTTTTCTATATGGCTGTCACAATTTTTATCCGCAAGAAGGAACCGGTTTACCGTATCATTTTTTCCAATCTAGTAGTGAACGATTCAAAAAAAACGGTATTCGAACGGCAGCCTTCATTACCTCACAATCAGGTACAATCGGACCATGGGATATCAATGATGGACTGCCTACTTTAGAAATGCATCGCCATCTTTCTGTAGAAACAGCGGCCAAGCATTTGTTTGCTACAAACCTAATTGATGATATAATTATTGGAAACGCATACGCGAGTGAAGAAGAATTGAAGTCATTAGGGCATTTGGATCGTTACCAGACTGTTTTTAGGGTCGAGTTTGTTGCAAATATAAATGAGGTGGAACGGCAAATCGTATTGGAAGAGCAGCATGTTCGTCGAGGGGACATCACAGATCAAGTGATACGATCAACGGAAGTACGAAAAAAATATCAAAAATATGAAAACAAAGCACATGATACCGAGTTTGAATTTGTCGTAGGAGATGTTGTCGTTGGAAATGACCGTTTTGGCAAATATAAAAACGAACTGCAAATCGTTTTAGAGCCCCACAGTGATCCGCGAAAGAATAAAGTAGGGCATATTATTCAAGAAGAATTGATCTTGCTACCATTCATTCATCCATGGTCTAAATTCAAATTTATAGAAAAGTAGGAATGATTATGTATGATTTAGTCATTAAAAATGCAAGAAAGCTTAACGGGATGACCTTCGATATCGGGATAACCAAAGGAAAGATCTGCGAAATTGCACCTCTCATCACAAAAAAAGCTCGTCAGAAAATCAGCTTGACCCCTCAGCAATATTTGTCGGCTGGTTGGATCGACGATCATGTTCATTGTTTTGAAGAAATGACCCTGTATTATGATTATCCAGATCAAATCGGCGTGAATAAAGGTGTGACAACAGTCATCGATGCGGGGACGACTGGGGCAGAAAACATTGCTGATTTTTATGAACATGCCAAACAGGCAAAAACAAATGTCTATGCGCTTTTGAATATCTCAAAATGGGGAATCATTGCACAAGATGAACTAGCAGACCTAAACAAGATCCAAGCTGATATGGTAAAGCAAAAAATCGAGGAACTGCCGGATTTCATTATTGGTCTCAAAGCACGGATGAGCAAGAGCGTAGTGGGTCAAAACGGCATCACTCCGCTACAGCTAGCAAAAAGGATACAAAAAGAAAACCATCAGCTTCCTTTGATGGTTCATATCGGTTCTTCTCCGCCAAATTTGTTGGATATTTTAGCTTTACTGGAATCAGGAGATATTATGACTCATTGTTTCAATGGAAAAACAAACGGGATCTTGGAACAGGAAACGAAAAAAATCAAACAAATAGCTGTAGAAGCAAAAAATCGAGGAATCATCTTCGATATTGGACACGGGACGGATAGTTTTAATTTCCAAGTTGCAGAAACCGCCTATCACCAAGGGATAAAAGCAGATACGATCAGCACAGACATCTATATTCGTAATCGTAAAAACGGTCCAGTCTACGATTTGGCCACAACAATGGAAAAATTGCGGCTTGTCGGATATACGTGGGAAGAAATCATCGAAAAGGTGACGGAAGTTCCAGCACAGAATTTTCACTTGAAGACGAAGGGACAAATCAAAGAAGGCTTTGACGCTGATTTTACTGTTTTTGAATTGATCAATCAACCTAAGGAACTAATCGATTCTAATGGAGAGAAAAGACAGTCAAATCAGCAAATCAAACCAGTACAAACGATTATCGGAGGAAAAAGTTATGCATGCGAATCATGAGAAATTTCAGCTGAAAAAAGTAATCAATGCTTCAGGAAGAATGACGATTCTAGGAGTCTCGACCCTCTCAGAGACAGTTCTTGACGCGCAACGTTTTGGCGGCCAGCATTTTTTTGAGATGGAAGAATTAAGCATTCAAACAGGAAAATATTTAGCCGATTTGTTAGAAGTAGAAGATGTCCAGATCGTTTCATCCGCATCTGCAGGAATCGCTCAATCGGTAGCTGCTGTTATAGGTAAAGGAGAACTGTATCCCCTTTATCATCCTTATGCAGAATCCATCAAAAAACGACAAATCATTTTGCCAAAAGGACACAATGTAGATTACGGCACGGCTGTGGAAATCATGGTACAGCAAGGAGGCGGTCAGGTAGTCGAAGCAGGTTACGCTAATATGTGTACGCCGGAACAGATCGAAATGATGATCACAGAAGAAACAGCAGGGATTCTCTATATAAAAAGCCATCACACGGTACAAAAAAGTATGCTAGACGTGTCAGAGGCAGCACAGATTGCCAAAAAGCACCAGCTTCCGTTAATCGTTGATGCTGCGGCAGAAGAAGATCTGAAAAAATATGTGCAGTTGGGCGCTGATCTAGTTATTTATTCAGGGGCAAAAGCGATCGAAGGACCAAGCGCCGGAATGGTGATTGGAAAAAAAACTTATGTTTCATGGGTTCGGATGCAATCAAAAGGAATCGGACGTTCCATGAAAATCGGAAAGGAAAATATTCTCGGTTTTGTCCAAGCAGTGGAAGACTATTTGAATAAAGGCAGTGAGTCTGGCCTTACAATGAAAGAAAGACTACAACCGTTCATCGAACAACTCAATCAGATCGATCATTTGGAAGCCAAAATCGTTCAAGATAGCGCAGGTCGAGAAATCTATCGAGCAAGTGTGAAAGTTTCAGTGGATCAATCAGCTAAACAAGTGATTAAAGCATTGAAAGAAAAAAATCCTGCCATCTATACAAGAGAATACCAGGCAAACAACGGCATCATTGAATTTGATATCCGTTCCGTCAATCAACAGGAGATGGAGAAAATCATCGATCGCTTAAAAGAAATCTTGAAGAACTAGGAGAGAAAAAGGAATGAGATTAAGTCCCAATTATTTAAAAGATAAGATATGTCTAAATGTGTTAGCAAATTCTGTAGAAAACGCAAAAGAATGCTATGAGGCCGCGGAAGGCCATATTGTTTTAGGGGTTCTTTCAAAGAACTTTTCTGACGACGAAACAGCTATTGCAGAAATGAAAAAATACCAGCAAGCAACAAATAATGCCTTATCCATCGGTCTAGGCGCGGGAGACCCAAACCAGAGCCAGATGGTCACTCGTTTAGCCGAAGTATTGCAGCCTCAGCATGTCAATCAAGTCTTTACAGGAGTAGGAGCTTCCCGAGCTGTATTGAAACAGACAGAAACGGTCATCAACGGTTTGGTTTCTCCCACGGGAAAAGAAGGATATGTCAACATCGCAACTGGTCCTTTAAGTTCACAAGGACCTGCAGGAGTCGTGACACTTGAAACAGCTATTCGATTGTTGAAAGATATGGGTGGCAGCTCAATCAAATATTTTCCTATGAAGGGACTTGCTCATATCAAAGAATATAAAGCCTTAGCAGAAGCTTGTGCTGCCAATGATTTTTATTTAGAGCCAACTGGTGGAATCGACCTTGATAATGTGGAAGAAATCGTACGGATCGCAATAGACGCAGGAGTGAAAAAGGTCATCCCTCATGTATATAGTGCAATTATCGACAAGGATACAGGTAATACACGCCCAGAAGAGGTACGCCAACTGTTGCAATTGATGAAAAAAATCGTGGAATAAGGTGAGAAGAATGAAAATCGGTGCATTTGGGGAAGTCATGCTGCGACTCACGCCTCCAGAACATTTGATGCTGGAACAAACCCATACCTTACGCATGGCTTACACAGGGACTGGCGTAAATCTAGTAGGGAACCTTGCCCATTTTGGTGTTGAAAGTTATTTACTGACGGCTCTGCCAGACAATCGTCTAGGAAAAGCAGCACTCACTAATTTGAACGGCCTAGGTATCCAAACGAAGTATGTGATCCATCAATATCAACACATCGGGACTTATTTTGCAGAAATGGGGTATGGTGTCCGCCCAACAGAAGTCACTTATCAAAACCGAAAACATAGCTCATTTGGTTTATCTGTAATAGAGGATTATGACTGTGCAGCATTTATTGATGAGATCGATTTGATCCATATCTGCGGGATCAGTTTAAGCTTATCTGATGAGACGGCTGAAACAGCTATCCAGTTAGCAGAACAAGCACATAAAGCAGGGAAAAAAGTTTGTTTTGATTTCAATTATCGTCCTAGTTTGAATCAAGAAGATGGAAAAAAAGAACAGATGAAGAAGCGTTATCATTCAATGTTACCTTATTGCGACATCTTGTTTGGCTCAGTTAGAGATCTGACAGAACTGGTGCAGTGGGAGGAAACAGACAATGTAGAAAACGAACATGATCCTATTTCTTATATCCAGTCCTTTATGAATCACTACGATATCCAGTGGTTTGCTGGGACGAGGCGAGAAAGTGTGGATGGAAGAAAACAGTTAAGTGGTTACTTGATCACACAACAAGAAGCAGAGAAAACAACAGTTTATCCCTTGGATGTACTTGATCGAATCGGGGCAGGAGATGCATTTGCTGCTGGAATCTTACTCGGTTTCTCTGAGAAGTGGTCCTTACAGAAGACCGTTTATTTTGCCTTAGGAAATGCTCGATTAGCTCATTCGATCCAAGGAGATGTTCCGTTAACGACAAGAGTACAAGTCGAGCGTCTGCTGAATGATCCTGAAACAGACTTGATCCGTTAAGTATACCAATCAGACAAGGTGAAAAACTATCTTACATCGAGTATCAAAAAAGCTCATGACGAATTTTGGTCATGGGTTTTTTCTTTTATTTGAGTCTTTGCAAATAAAAAATCATATAACGAAGAGTACAGAAAAAGAGACATGACACATGAGGGCCGTAACCATAAAATTTTACACTAGGTATGCTGGAAGATTCTAAGAAAACACTCGAGAAGGTTTGATACTATCTTACTAAAATAGGAAAAAGTCAAATTTCCCCCTGTTAGATTTTTGATATACACCGATACAGATAACAAACCAACTTATTTGTAAACTTAAACAAAATTCATGGGTAATTAATGTTTGATAGTTACAATGAGGACTATAAAAATTATCGAGGTGGATAAATGGAATGATTTAAAGTATCGTAAGCTTAGAATATACTTATCAACACACATATCTTACGGGGAGATTTAAGTCTGCCATCAAATAAACGCAGAGAACTATGATGAAATCATTGAAAGTGTTAAAATTCCCTTTTGAATAGAAAACCATTTGAAACAATCCATGTAAGATATAAAATTCTTAATTAAAAGAGGAGAAAAAATGAAAAATAAAAAAAAGAAACTCAAAGGAATGAAAGCAAATGATCTTTTAGTAGGTATTTTGGTTGTTATTGTATTCATTATGCTAGTTCTAAGACATACAATATTCAAAAACAGCCAATTTGATTTTCTTCCGCTGATTTCATTTATTGTTGTATTAGGGATTCTTATTGTTAGTTTCATAAACGTAGAACCTTCGAAAAAACATGAGGTATTCGTTGAAAAGGGCCTGGGATTTGGGTATACTATCAATCCTAGAAATCTGTTTGGACTGTTTCTCTATATTATTTTGCTAGTAGCAACTATATTGCCTTACTTTATATAAAGTAAGCTTTTAAGTCTCCAAAAATTGTAAATCATTTATTAATAAGAGCATACAAAACTCAACCATGTAGATATATAGCGTATGTAATCTAAAGAAATCAATTTAAAGATAAACGTAAAGTATGACGCTAAGAGGGAACTGTGACAAAAGACTTGTCGCAGTTCCTTTTTCCGAATAAACGGTGTTCAAAAGCTTGCATCTGCGGTAATAAGCTCAACCAAACGTAAAATATGAGGAACTATTTTTGTTTGGCTGTTCTTATTACTTGATGCAGGGCAGCTTTTTCACAACCTCTGATACACGGTGTTCCAGAAGTAACTTCTTCGAAAAATAAGCCGAAATTTCACAAAAATTTGAAAAGCAATTTTCGTAAATTCCTTCTTATTTCTTGAAGCTACCCACTTCTGTCACAACCTCCATCCATTATGAAAGGAGAACACTGCAAGCAGAACTACGGTCTTCTGTATGATTCAAAGAGATGTCGATTTTCAAAGTTGAAACATAATCTAAAAAATAAATATCTCTATTATCTAAATGTTCCTGTTCGATTCCTTGTTGGATTCTAAAGTCAATAGCTAATAAACTGCAATTTGTTTCCATGATCCCCAGTGATGCTTCGAATATAATATAAATTGTTCCTTTCTTTAACCTAGGGAGTGTGATTGGATTTTTTGCATATGACTGACAATATATTTTGCTTTTTGAGTTGTCTTCTACATAAAATAGGTGAAATTCTATTGTTTTTTCTTTTCGAACATAAATCGAGTTAACAACATTGGTTTTTAACATTTCAAGTTGATCTTTATAGATTTTGGAAATAGGGACCTCATTTACATCTACCATTTCTTTTAATGTAATTAATGGTTTTTTTCTTTTTTTCACGCAGTGTATTTTTTCTTTATATTTTTCAAAAAGAAAATCCGTATCTAACAATATTCCTTTTCAAATAAGTATATGGAGCTGGCCAATATAACTTACATAAGGATTGTTAAATAGTAGTTTGGTAATAATCGTTTTTTAGTAGCGTAACAAAAATTCCCTAAAAATTAATAGCTGTTTGCTATGGTGGTAATAAACTCAAAGATCTATAACACAGGATCATTCAATTTGTAATGATTATATTTCGAAAAGGCTTCTATCTTATCGAAAATGCTATCTACGTCAGCTGTTGCTAAATCCTGATAAGGGATGGAAAGCCCATTTTTTTGATCTCATCATTCATATAAGCTTGATCCATTTCATTGTACATAATCAAATCAGCTTGGGGAATATCAGTAGTAATATCGTAGCTAATGATTGAAAGGTCCCATTCGGGTTCAACTTTTATACGTAATTGTTCCTGAAGCTTCTTTGATCTACTCCAGATCATACCGGCTCCGCTACTCTTAAGAATTCCCCTTCTTGTGTTTACCGAATAAATCCATACCAGCTTTTTCATACCTTTCACTCCTTAATACTTTTATTGTGTCTATATAATATAAGTAATGTAGTATATACTTTAATACTCTTGAACTTGATAGTTATCTTCAGTTAGCAGAGAAGATCATTATCTGTTCGTTTAACCTAATCATAGACCACTCTTGGAAATAATCAAGTGGTTCGTATACCAGTATACTTTTTCAACATACTGAGTTGAGTACTGACTAGCTATAAATCACTAATTCTATAATTTCATTAACAATATTAGCTTTAGGGAGCTTAAGACGTATCTCTTGAAGTTTCTTGCGAATAAATTTTTTATAAACTGTGAGGGGAGCTAACAAAATGGCTAAACACACGACACTTTTCTTTGTTTACGGTGTTTGCATAAGATTTGCATAAGAGGAGAAAAATTATTATGTAGCAAAAAAAGCAGGTCCTTATCAGTAGCGCTTTGACTTAAGGTGTAGCCAAGAATCAGGAAAAGGATTGGCTAAAAAAGTATGATCACCAGAAGTTTTGGATGAATGAAATGTCGTACCTCTCATCTTGAGACTGTTAGAAGAAAGAAAAAAAGAGAAGGGGCACTAGAAACAAGTATATTTCGTGAATGGATCGTAAAAGAATAAGAAATATTGTTTTTACAAAAACCTGACCGAAAAACAGTACACATTTTCGTATTTTTTCGTTTTTTCTTGACTACTGATGGCGCTATCAGTATCATAAATGGCAGATAGACACAGCCAAATAAAAAAGGCACCTCTGCTTCTAGTGGCAGCTAGAAGCAGAGACCTTGAAAAGTCATCACACGTGACCGTCCAAGTTTGCCATAGTCAATGTAAATACATCAACCTTGTTTATTGTATCGAATCTAAAAGGAGAAATCTACCCTTTAGAGGAGAAATTTTAACAAAATGTATGCGTTTTATTTGCTGAGCAAAAGGTATTGGACGTTTGTGTTCAATACCTTTTTTGTCTGAACATACACCTGAAGATAAAACTGCTCTGTTCGAAGATCTCTTGTGCTTTTAATAGAGCTATAGCCAGCAGAATCGGTCAGTGTAAAAAGATGTTTTTTCGTCAAAGGAACTAGCCTTTGCGTATCTTATTATGGAAGCAGATTTTATTTGGCTGTTTTCTATCGCTGAAAGGAGAGGAGCAACCGATGCAAGTGATCGCTATTTTGAATCACAATGCTATCATTGCGAAATCAGAGGAAGGGGAGTGGGTGTTGATCAAAAAAGGAATAGGCTTTGGACGCAAAATCGGGGATCCAATCAATGAAAGAGATGTGGAAAGTGTCTATCAAAAAATTTAAAAATCGGGGAGTCACTGTTCAACAGGCTTGACCCATTTCGCTTCAGCGGAATGCGTCAAGCCTGTTTTTTTGAAGGGAGGAAATACCGCTGGAATTGACTCAAGTCATTTATGAAGAGTTGCTGATCATTCAGTCAAAAGCACAAACGAAACGCCAAATCTTAAAAGAATTAACAAAACTTATGACAGATAAAGGCGTAATAACTGATACAGAAAGTTTCTTGGATGATGTCTATCAAAGAGAAGCAGAAGGAGCAACAGGAATCGGACAAGGGATTGCTATCCCTCATGGTAAATCACCAAGTGTCCGGCAGACAGTGATCGCAGCTGCTACTTTAGCGGATCCGATTCCATGGGAAACATTAGATGATCGTCCTGTAGAAATCGTGATTTTATTTGCTGTACAAGAAGGTGACAAAAATAAAGGGCATCTTCAGCTTTTGCAAAAGATTGCCGTACTTTTGGCAAGAGAGAGGTTTATCAAAGAACTGAAAAAAGCTGCTTCAATCGAGGAATTATATATATTATTGACACAAAATGACTAGGAGGAATAATGACTTATGTTAATAACAGGAAAAGAAATACTAGCCGTAGCGAAAGAGAGAAGCTTTGCCGTTCCTGCCTTTAATGCAGGTTCTGGGCAATTATTGAACGCAGTGATAGAAGCTTGTGAAGAAGCAGAATCTCCTGTTATGATTGCAATCCATCCAGAAGAACTGAAATTTTTGGCAGACAGTTTCATCGCTCAAGTGAAATATGCAGCTGAGCAGACAGATATTCCCGTATGTATCCATTTAGACCATGGTGATGAATTCAAACAAATTATTCATGCCATCCGCTTAGGTTTTACTTCTGTTATGATCGATGCATCCCATCAATCGTATGAAACAAATGTCATGTTATCTAAAAAAATAGTAGAAGCTGCTCACGCTGTTGGTATTTCTGTAGAGGCCGAGCTGGGGACGATCGGAGACACAGGTAATACTGTAGAAGGCGGTGTCAGCGAGATTATTTATACGGATCCGTTAACAGCACAAGCATTCATTGAGGAGACCGGAATCGACAGTTTAGCGATCGCTATTGGAACAGCCCACGGGATCTATCCTAAAGAACTCAAACCCAAGCTTCGCTTCGATATTTTAGAATCGATTCGATCATTGACTACTATTCCTTTAGTCCTTCATGGAGGATCAAGCAATCCAGATGAGGAGATTCGTCAGGCAGTAGAATTAGGAATAAATAAAATCAATATTTCCAGTGATATCAAAATGGCATTCGCAGAAAAACTCCGAGATATCTTGAACTCAGGAGATTTAGAGATACGTGAACCGAATATGCTGTTTCCGCCTTGTATGGAAGCTGCAAAACAGGTTGCTTTAGATAAAATTTATTTATTCCAATCAGATGGCAAAGCAAAATACTATATGTGAGGGGGCAACAAAATGAAGATCGTAGGAATCGCAGCTTGTACCGCGGGGATTGCACACACGTATATCGCAAAGGAAAAACTGCTTCAAGCAGCAGAGAGCCTTGGACATGAAATCTGGATTGAGACACAAGGTCTTGCTGGAACACAAGAGCCACTAGAGCAAAAGTGCATTGCTGCTGCAGATGTCGTGCTTATTGCAGCAGATATCAAGGTAAACGGAAAAGAGCGTTTTCGTGGAAAAAAAGTAGTCGAAGTACCAACTAGTTTAGTTGTCAAATCTCCGAGAAAGATGATCGAAAAATTAGAAGAGATGCTGAATGAAAGAATGGAAGGGGAATAAGATGGAGATACTGAAATCAATAGGCTTCAAAAAACATTTAATGACGGCGATCTCTTTCTTTTTACCTATCGTCGTCGCTTCCGGATTCTTGCTAGCTATTGGGAATATGATGGATGGAGTCACTATTGAATCATTCACAGATGGGTTTTCTTTTGCAGATACGATGACAACGATGGGAGGATATGGTTTAGGTTTATTACCAATGATTGTTTCCTGTGCCATTTCTTATTCAATAGCAGATAAGCCTGGTATTGCCCCTGGTTTGATTACTGGGATGACCGCTAGTGGGATTGGAGCGGGATTTTTAGGTGGAATGGTTGGCGGATATTTATCTGGATTAGTTGTTATTGGACTAACGGCAGGAATCAAAGTACCTAAATGGATGGATGGTCTAATGCCGACTCTGGTTTTACCATTTCTCAGTTCTTTCATTGGAGGATTGGTCATGTATTACGTGATAGGGACACCTATTAATTGGATTACAGAGATGGTTACAGGTTATCTAAGTAATTTAGATACTTCTTCGTTATTTTTATATGGTGCAGTAATTGGCGTATTATCATCAATCGATTACGGTGGAGCAATCAACAAAGTAGTATTTGCTTTTGTGTTTGCTTTGTTTTCAGAAGGAATCTATGAACCAATCACTGTATTGATTTTAGCTTCGATGGTAACCCCATTCGGCTTGACGATCGCTTATTTCTTAGGGAAAATCATTCGTAAAAATATATTCAATCGTCAAGAAATCGATACATTGAAGACCGCTTTTCCTATGGGGATCTGTCAGATCACAGAGGGATGTTTCCCTATCGTATTGAACGACTTGGCACGCAATGTCATAGCAACGGGAGTCGGTGGGGCAGTAGGTGGCGGATTAAGCATGCTTTGGGGCGCAGATAGCCGTATTCCGGCATCGGGAATGTTTGCAGTCGCTACGATGACCAGACCATGGGCATTCATTGGTGCATTGTTAGCTGGTTCTTTTGTCACAGGAATAACCATTTTATTATTGAAAAAAACAGTAGATCCGAATGCAGAAATCATCCAAGAAGAAAAAGAGGAAGAAGACATATCTTGGGATGATTTGACAATTAGTTAGGAGAGGCAGAATGGATTACAAGAAAAAAGTACAATAGATGTACCTTGAGGCAGGAATGGTATGAAAGAATCAGAGTTAGAAAGAATCGAATATACAGATTTTGGTTTAGGAGCGATCGAAACTGTCCAGAGCATCGGCACCCTCCTTGAAATGACGATGAAGGAAAAATGAGAACCTTTCGTTGTCGAAAAGGTCTGGTATACCTTATGTCGAAGGAAAGGAAACAAAAAAACTTTCCTGTACTATTCCAAAAAGGAAAGAAAGTTATTATACAGTAAAAAAAGAAATTATTCTTCATGCTAGAGATCAGTACACGATCGAGCCCAATATCAAACACTAGTTCCAGGCAGGCGCAACAGGTGCGGTTATCACTGAATTTTCTTCCAGCAGTGACGATTCAAGTGATATTTTTACAAATCCAGCTATTTATCGTTAACAAAAAGATTTTTAGGAGAAGCTGATGAACAAAAATGATCAAATTTTGATCGTTTAGTTCGTCGGCTTTTTTATTTAGAGAAACATCATTTATCAGTGAAACATAACACGAGAACAAAATGATTTTTTCGTTCATAAAAGAAACAAGTATTTGTTGTTTAAAATAATACACGTTATTGGCATATAGGACGAAATCCCAGTATCTCCTATAAGTAAGTCATTTCATATCGATGAAAACACGTTATTTATTTTTGTTTTATCTATAAAATAGCTGAAAAATGATTTTTTTCTAAATACTATATATAGTGGTGTCTATCCTATATACCACTAAAAAACTACAAAATCTAGTCTTTTATTTAAAAAAAACACGTGTAGAATGAAGATAGACTTTTGAGTTAGGGAGTGTTTTTTTATGAAACTTACTGTTTTTTGCGGTTCCCGTTTTGGCAATAAAGAAAGTTACAAATTTATTGCGCAAACGTTAGGAAAATACATGGCACAAGAAGAAATCGAACTGGTTTACGGTGGTTCATACTCCGGGATTATGGGAGTGATTAGTAAAACAGTACTGGAAAATAACGGAAAAGTCACAGGTATCTATCCGAATGGGCTTTTTGAAACTGAATTGCCTGGAAAAGATGTTACTACATTTATTCCTACAGAAACGATTGATGAAAGAAAGGTATTATTATTTGAAAAGGGAGATGCTGTCCTCGTTTTCCCTGGAGGTCTAGGTACATTGGAGGAATTCTCACAACTTCTTTCTTGGATAGCAATCGGTCTGACGCCTGACAAGCCAATCGGAATATTGAATATTGGCGGTTATTACAGCGGCTTGCAACAATTATTAGAAACTTTTGCAAAAGAGGATTTTATGGATAAAAAATGGTTGGATCAAGTAATCTTTTCCAATAATCCATTGGAACTGGTCAATGAATTACGAGCAGTATCTATTAAAAATCAGTTATTATTGAAGGAGGCAAAATAATGAGTCAAATATATTTAGCAGGACCATTTTTTTCAGAGGAGCAAATCGATCGAGTAAGTCGTATCGAAAAAGCGTTGGAGGAAAACAAAACAGTCACAAGTTTCTACTCTCCACGTCATCACCAAGAAAGCAATTATGAACTATTCAGCGCTGGATGGGTGCAGGAAGTATACGAAAAAGATATGGAAGAACTGACAAATGCAGAATTTGTTGTTGCTATCCTTGACTTTGAGCATCAAACAATCGATCCAGGAACGGCTTACGAATTAGGTGTGGCAACTATGTTGAAAAAACCGATGATCATTGTACAAGAAGAAACGGTACCTACGAACTTGATGATTACACAAAGTCTCCATACGTATTTAAAATCAGACCAAGCTGTACGTGAATATGATTTTAAAACATTGCCTGTTGAAACTTACGTAGGCGAGTACTTATAGAAGAGGAAGGGTTGTATGTCAGTGATTTTGATTTCAGGAACGATTGGTGCAGGTAAGAGCAGTTTGACGGATATGCTTGCAAAAGAGATTGATTCTAAACCATTTTATGAAAATGTCGAAGATAACGAAGTATTGCCGCTCTTTTATTCAAATCCTGAGCAGTACGCTTTTTTATTGCAAATCTTCTTTTTGAACAAGCGATTTTTAGCAATGAAAAATGCTTTAGTGAACGATGACAATGTGCTAGACCGATCCATCTATGAAGATAGCCTGTTGTTCCATCTAAACGCTGATTTAGGTCGGGTAACGGATATCGAAGTACAGCAGTACGATAGCTTATTAGATACGATGCTAAACGAGTTAGATGATGTTGCTCCAAAAAAACGGCCTGATTTGATGGTCCATATCAAAGTTTCTTTGGACACGATGCTAGAACGTATCAAAAAACGTGGGCGTGATTATGAACAGCTAGAAAGCGATGAAACGTTATATACCTATTACGAAACGTTGAACACCCGCTATAATCAATGGTATGAAGATTTTGATGTATGTCCTAAAATACAAGTGGATGGGGATACATTCGATTTTGTAGAAAATCCAGAAGATGCAAAAAAGGTGATCCGTCAGATCCAAGAAAAATTAGCTGAATTGGAAGGAAAGCCTGCTGGAAAATATTTTACGGATAACCAGCATGCAAAAGGTCAAGAATTAGGCTAAAAATAAAAAACCAAACGACGGGAAAGAAAAATTACTACGTGATGTAGAATAAGCCTTTCTATCGTTTGGTTATTTTATATTCAAATATTTGAAATAAATAAATCTTTACTCTTTGATTTGTAAACTGAAATGATCCACTGTTTGTTTTACTGATGAAGCTTGATCAAAGGAAGAAGCTGAGTTTGAAGTTCATAAAAATCAGCCATAGTGAGTTTTGCTTGATTTTGTTTATCTTCTTCTACTTTTTACATAATTTTGAACAGGATAAGATTCAAATGTTTTAAATGAATCTTTGACTAGTTTGTGACAGTTGTCGCATATGCTCAAGCTTCCTTGGTCATTAAATTCTGTATGGATATTTTTGTTGTTATTACATGTACAATAATCAGGACTATCGATCATCCATTTCGTCTCCTTTACAATCATCTTGCTTCTTTACTATAGCAGAAAAGAAGGGGAGAAACAAAAGAAGATCCAACAGACGGCACTATAGACTGTAGATGTTGCCATCCTCATCCTTCAAACGGTAATTACCGATTTTTGTAAATATGACTGTTGTTTCTTTTTTATTTTCTTTTCCTGAAATAATATATTCGTCATCTTTGGTAGTAATCTTGATATCTGTCAGCACCGTTTTTTCTTCAGATGATTCAGAAGAATCAGTTCCTTGTGTCTGATACGTGCGTGTCCATTCCATTTTTTTATCTGTAAATGTCAACTGTCCCGCGGATAAATCCATATCTTTACGTACTTTTAGCGTATATACACTGTTGGTGATATCTGCTTTTTCCGCTTTTAAGACAGAAGAATCGGTTGTTTCGTCCGAGGATTGGTCAGAGCCGCCAAACAAATCACAGCCAGTCAATGTCAAAAGTCCCGCAGACAAAATAAATAGTACGATTAATTTCTTCAAAATACTTCCCCCATTTGATAGGATAAAGAAATTATACCATTGGAATGTAAAACTTCAAACGGATGGAAGAGAAAAACGCACAAAACACCCACAAATAGAGTAAATTTTAGAATAAAATTTTAAAAAGGCAAAAAATCCGCCACTTTCAGAAAGCGTTTTAAAAAAGTGTTGCAATCTTTTAAAAAAATGCTATATTAAAAATGAACCGGTTCAAATACTTGTTTAAGTATAATTAATAGTGAGAGGAAGTTGCTCTACTGAAGACTTTAGTTATATGGATATTGATGACAAGCAACACTATGCAAAGAATGCGGTCATCATAATCGAACAACAAGAAAGAGAAATCAAATGTAACTGGCAGGAGTGAGAATGTATGGCATCGATCCGTGACGTGGCTAAGATGGCTGGTGTTTCAGTGGGAACAGTTTCCCGTTACTTGAATGGTCAGCAGCTGAAGGAAAAGAATATGGAAAAAATAGCAGAAGCGATTTCAGCGTTGGACTATAAAGAAAACATCATTGCTAAAGGGTTGAAGAATAATCGAAGTTTCTCTATTGGACTTTTGATAAACGGGATATCTAGCCGTTTTGGTTCGGAGGTTGTTTCAGGGATCGAAAGAGTAGCTGAAGAAAATGGGTATAGCTTATTATTAAGCGGGTTTGCCGATCAGCCAGAAAAAATCGAACAAAAAATTGAATACCTGATGAAGCATGTGATCGATGGGCTGATTGTCTTCTTATCCGAAGAAGAGTGGTCTGGATTTGAAATGCTCACAAAAATGAGTATTCCAGTTATCGCATTGAATTGTCCAGAAGGGCCAGCAGGTATTGATACAATATTAGTGAATGATCGAGAAAGTGTAGCAAAAGTGATCGCTCATCATGGTGAACAAGGACATAAAAAAATCGGATTTATTGCTGCCGCTCAAACAGATTACGTAGCAAGAGAACGTTTAGCAGGAGCCAAAGAAGCGGTCCAAAATGATCCATCGATCCAATTAGAGGTCTTTACAGGAGACTATTCTAGAAAAAGTGGCTATTATGGGGCAAAAGAATTATTAGAAAAAGGAGTAACAGCGATTTTTGTCAGCAATTATAATATGTCGATCGGTGCTATCGAATGTTTCAATCAAGAAGGTATCAGAATCGGGAAGGACATTGCGTTCAGTCATTATGATTATTTGGATAAAAACGATTTGAGCATCCTTCCGAAAATCACGATTACACCACCAACAGATAAAATCGGGGAACAAGCCGCAGAACAGCTGTTGAAACGAATCAAAAAAGAAGAGGAAGAAAATGAAAAAGTGATTGTGATGGAAAATATCATACATGGAATCAACTAAAACGAACTAAAAAAGAAAAAGAGGTGCTTTGATGAAAAAATATCAATTTCCAGCAAATTTTTGGTGGGGTTCTGCAGCAAGTGGCCCACAAACAGAAGGAAGGATTTCAGGTGATGGAAAAGGAGAGAACATTTTTGATTATTGGTACAAAAAAGAACCGCAAAAGTTCTTTGACCAAGTAGGACCTGAAAAAACTTCACAAGTTTATACGAAGTATCAAGAGGATGTACAGTTGATGAAACAGACTGGGCATAATTCATTTCGAACATCTATCCAATGGAGCCGTTTGATACCTGATGAATCTGGAACAATCAACGAAGAAGCCGTTCGTTTCTATCATCGTTATTTTGATGAGTTGATTGAAAACGGTATCGAACCCTTTGTGAATCTGTATCATTTCGATATGCCGATGTATCTGCAAGAAAAAGGCGGATGGTTGAACCGAGAAACGGTTGAAGCCTATGAAAAATATGCCAAAAGTTGTTTTGAATTGTTTGGTTCGAAAGTAAAAAAATGGTTTACTCATAATGAACCAATCGTTCCAGTCGAAGCAGGTTATTTATATCGATGGCATTATCCAGAAGAGTCAGATATGAAAAAAGCGATCCAAGTTGGCTATCATGAAGCGTTGGCTTCAGCGTTAGCCATCAAATCTTACCATGAAATGGAGCAAGGTGGTGTTATTGGTATCATCTTGAATCTGACACCAAGCTATCCAAGAGACGAATCAAACCCTGAAGATGTTAAAGCAGCGCAAATAGCAGATGCGTTCTTCAATCGTTCATTCCTAGATCCAGCTGTAAAAGGCGAGTTTCCAAGTGAATTGATTGAGATAGTAAAAGAACTTGATCTCATGCCTGTGATCCATGCAGAGGATTTGACGGTCATCAAAGAAAATACAGTAGATCTTTTAGGTATCAATTATTACCAGCCACGCCGGGTAAAAGCAAAAGAAACACCAATCGATACTAAAAACGGTCCAATGCCTGAGGATTATTTCGACAATTATGAAATGCCTGGTCGTAAAATGAATCCTTATCGCGGATGGGAGATCTATGAACAAGGAATCTATGATATTTTGATCAATGTACGAGATCATTATGGAAATATCGACTGCTTTATTTCTGAAAACGGTATGGGTGTAGAAAACGAAGCACGATTTATCAAAGAAGATGGCATGATCCACGATGATTATCGGATCGAATTTGTCCAATCTCATCTGAAATATGTCCATCAAGCCATTCAAGAAGGTGCCAATTGTTTAGGCTATCATATGTGGACATGTATGGATAACTGGTCGTGGACCAATGCATATAAGAATCGATATGGCTTTATTTCAGTAGACTTAGCACAAGATGGAAAAAGAACAATCAAAAAATCGGGTCATTGGTTCAAAGACGTATCAGATAAAAACGGATTTGAGGCTTAAGAAAGAATAGTTGAGAGCAAATGCGTGAAATTCTCCATTCTTACCATTTTGTGAAAAAGAAGTTCAATTATTTACGATCTTTTTCAACTTTTTTGTCTTTCTATTTCATTTTTTGTATATAATAGAATAGTCAAAATTAAATAGGAGTGGAGGAAAGCATGAGGAAAAAAAGACCGTTTCTTCTCTTTTGGTTATTCGGTTTTTTCTTACTGCTTATTTTATCCGCAGCATTTTCAGGAAAAATGACAGCAGATCTTGCTCAGAAAGAAACAGAAAAAATCGTAGCAAGCAAAGAATCAGTAGATAATTTCAAAAAAGAATTCTCAACTTATTGGTGGGCGGAGTATAAAATAACTGCCAATTACGAAAAAGGCGAATTGGACATTTATTTGCCAAAAGGAAAAGAAGAAAATCAATTTATTAATATCGATGACGTACTTAGTGCGATTTCTCTCAGACAATATCAATTTAAAGACAAGCATTTGACCGTTTTGCTTTTGACTCATGATGGCGACAAAGTAGCCCGTTTGAAAAATGGAAAAGTGATCACCGCTTATTCTGAAAAAGTAGACAAAAAAGTGATCGCCGATCGTTTAGCGGAATGGAAAAAGACAAATGAACAAGTCAAGAAAACAACTGTCTCTTCTCAAAAAAACGAGTCGACAGGAACAAGTCCTTCAGATTCTGGCAGTGGACAAACGATAACGGGAAGTGAAGAAAATCAAGCCTCAATTATTACGAATGAGTCATCACAAGGACAATATCAATCCTATGGACAATGAAAAACAGAGGTTGTGACAGAAGTGGTCAGCTTCAAGAAATAAGAAGAAATTTACGAAAAGTGCTTCTCAAGTTTTTGTAAAATTTCGGCTTATTTCCGAAAAAGCTGTCCTGCATCAAGAAATAAGGAGCTGCGACAAGAATTTTGTCACAGCCTCTTTTTTTGTACGAATACCGAGAAACTGGCTTTTGAATACCGTGGAGTGAAGCGGTCACCACAAGACTTTTATCTCTTCATTAGTTTAATCGCTTACATCACAGCGGTTTTATGCTGTGAAAAATGGACGGAATAATCTTTAGAAAGAATAAAAAAATCTTAAGATAACAACTTTTTTAGGGAATTTTCATTTTTCAGGAGCAAAATAAGGAAAAATGTGAATAGAGAGAAGTGATATACGTGACACAACTTAAAAAATTGTGCCAAAATCGTTTAGCAATCGTTTTGACAGCTGTTTTCTTTTTCTGGCTGAAGACGATCATTGCCTACTATGCAGATTTTTCATTAGGTGTGGAAGGTACGATCCAGTACTTTATCTTGTGGATCAACCCAATTGCGACTACCTTATTGTTTTTTGGCCTTTCTTTGTATATTAAAAAGCCAAAGCCAGCGTTAGCTATTCTTTTGATCATTGATATTTTAAATACGCTTTTGTTGTACTTGAATATTATTTTTTATCGGGAATTCACAGATTTCATTACAGTCAAATCTGTATTAGGCTTTTCGAAAGTGTCGCAAGGATTGTCAGGAAGCTCCTTTTCTTTGATGAAGCCCCATGATGTCATCTACTGGCTGGATATCGCTGTGTTCATTGGGCTACTGGTTTGGTTGAAGGTCAAGAAAATACCTATCAAAAGCAACCCTGTCGGCAAACCGATGGCTATCGCTGTTACCTGTCTTTCAGGGCTTATTTTTTCAGGAAATCTAGCGCTGAGCGAAGCCAACCGTCCACAATTGCTGCAGCGAACATTTGACCGTTCATATATTGTCAAATATCTAGGAATCGATGCGTATACTATTTATGACGGAATCAAAACAGGAATGACTAGCAGTGTTCGCGCGCATGCAAGCAGTAATGGGATTGATGAAGTTTTAGATTATACAAAGAAACATTATGCAGAGCCAAATCCCGAAACATTTGGGATCGCTAAAGGGAAAAATGTGATCGTTCTCCATTTAGAAAGTTTCCAGCAGTTTTTGATTAATATGAAGGTAGACGGACAAGAAGTCACACCGTTTTTAAATAGTATTTTCCAGAATCAAGCAACGATCAGCTTTGACAATTTCTTTCATGAAGTAGGACAGGGAAAGACAAGTGATGCTGAAAATATGTTGGAAACTGGCACATTTGGTTTACCTCAAGGCTCATTATTCACAGAGCTTGGGTCAGACAATGTCTTTCAAGCCGCACCAGCGATCCTTGGACAAAAGCAAGGCTATACAAGCGCTGTTTTCCATGGGAATGTAGCTAGTTTTTGGAATAGAGATCATGTATATAAAAACTTAGGTTATGACAATTTCTTTGATCGATCTTATTTTGATGAATCCGACGAAACGTTAGGTTATGGGATATTAGATAAAGATTTATTCAGAGAATCTGCCCAATATCTTGAGCATCTACAACAGCCGTTTTACACGAAATTTCTTTCCGTAACCAACCACACGCCTTATTATACGGATGATAAGAATTTCGATTTTCCATCTTTGAACACTGGAAATAGCACAGTAGATAACTATGTTCGAACGGCACATTATTTGGATCAGTCATTGGAACAATTTTTTACGTACCTGAAAAAATCCGGTATTTATCAAAATTCGATCTTTGTGATTTATGGGGATCATTTTGGCATCTCAAATACAGATAATAAAGATTTAGCAAGTGCTCTTGGAAAAGACCCAGATACATGGAATGAATTTGACAACGCACAAATGCAGCGTGTGCCATTAATGATTCATATGCCTGGTTATACTAAAGGGTCAGTCAATCACGAATACGGTGGAGAAATCGATGTTTTGCCGACATTACTTCATCTCTTGGGAATCGATGATAAAGACTATCTCCATTTTGGTACGGATTTATTATCTCCTCAGCATGATCAAGTAGTGGCTTTTCGAAATGGGAACTTCGTGACACCCAAATACACCGTCTTAGGAGGAAAAGCTTACAATAACCAAACAGGAGAAATCATCGATACGAAAGCAGCAGGAATCGACGAGGAAATTTCCAAAGATCAGGAAAAAGTCAAGTCTGCTTTAAGTCTTTCAGATAAGCTGAATCAAGAAAATCTCTTGCGTTTTTATGTGCCAAACGGATTTGAAACGATCGATCCGAAAAAATATGACTATAAAAATGAAGCAGAACGTAACATAGCCATCGAAAAGCAAAAAGGCGAACATTCGACAAGTGTCTTTTCAAAAAATGGCAATAAAACAACAACCAACTTATATCCAGTAACAAGAACAGACGTTGAACAGCAAAAAAATAATCAATAAACAATCAAACCAACCTTCAGTAGTTAGACAACATTCTAATGCTTGAAGGTTGGTATTTTTTATGAAAAAAACATTTTTTTATTTTTTTCGTGTATTTTTCCTTTTTAACGTATCTATTTATTGAATGCGGAAAAATTTAAATTAAAAAGGAGAACTATTATGTATGATGGTGAATTGATTAAGAAACTTCGAGTCAACAAGAAGTTGACACAGTCCCAATTAGCGGAAGGAATCTGTTCTAAGACTTCTCTAGTCGGGATTGAGACAAATTCAGTGAAAAAAATGTCATTTGTAACATTGAGATCATTTTTAGAGCGAATGAACATGACACTTGCAGAATATGAATGGATGCGAAACCAGCTGGATGAACCAATAAAGTTAAAGAAAAAAAGACGAATGCTAGATCGGGTACAAGAAGACAGCTTTGATCCTTATAAAGAGATCAGCAATAACCGTAGGCATTTTAAGAAAACAGAAGATCTGTATTATTTGGTTTTGAATCTTCACATGGTCGAAAAAACAGAAGTATCTGAGACAGAATTTGAATTTTTACGTTATGAATGCCGAATCATTGAAGAATACTTGATGCAGATACCAGACTATGGTCAATTTGAACTATCTATTCTAGCTGATTTTCCTTGGATATTCAGTGATCGGTTTATTGAGAACAATTATTTGAAAATCAAAAAAAGAATGCGACGATTAGCACAGTTGAACAATCATGAGCAGTATCTCTTTACTTTTTTAATGAACCTGACTTCGTTTTATATAGAAAATGGTCGGTTGAAAAAGGCACGTAGTGTGAATGAAGATATGAAACGGAGTTTAGCACATAAAGAAAGAAGTACAGTGATCTATGAAACATTGATGGCAGATTATTATCAAAGATTGATTTCTGCTGCTTTAGGGGAAGAAAAGACGAAAGACTACCAAGAATTCTTCACAGTGCTCGAATATATGTTAGGAAAGAATCAACGGAGGTCCTTAGAGAAAAAACTACTGTCCATTGCTGAACCCAGCAACTAGACCAGCAGTTTAGAATTTGTATCACTTCGCCGCTTTTTCAGACGGTTTGTTTGTATCGAATGGCGGGAAAAAGCGGGCGATCTCTTTTACCGCAGCATCACGGGAATCAGAAGCGTGAATGATGTTTTCAGTCCCCGGCAGCGCGTAGTCTCCTCGGATCGTACCTGGAACAGCATCGGCAGCTTTTGTTGCTCCAACCATCTTACGGACGATATCGATCACTTCCTCGCCGACCAGCACAAGATAAACAACAGGACCGGAAGTCATGTAATCGATCAGTTCATCAAAAAAACTGCGCTCAGTCAAGTGCTGATAATGTTCTTTTGCTAATTCAGGAGTCATAGTTTCAAACTTCATTTCAGCAATGGCCAGTCCCTTTGCTTCAAAACGTTGGATGATGCTTCCGACTAAATGGCGTCTCACGCCGTCTGGCTTGATAATAACAAGTGTTCTTTCCATAACAGCACCTCGTTTCCTACTATATTTCTATTATAGCGGGAGGTGGAAAATGAGACAAATAAAACCGCGTGAGACAGGAATATAACGTGTGTATTTTAAAAAAGTATGAAAAACATGGAAAATTGATTTGACATCCTCTTTTTTAGTTGTTATATTAACGAAGGAAAACCGAATAAGATTTGTTAGGTGAGGCTCCTATACAAACATAGGCTACTGCCCAAAAACGTCGAGAGACGCCAATGGGTAGAACAGGAATTGTCGAGATAAGGCTTTTCATAAGGTAGCTAAAAGCAGGTATCTGCTTTTTACGTTGTACAGTGTCAAAACTCAACGATGAGATCTGAGAAGCTTTTTTTAATATGCTTTTTCAAACCTTTCGCTGAGTATTTGGCGAGAGGTTTTTTTGTTGCCGCAAATCCCCATCGGTGAAAAATAAAAAGGAGGTGGTCTAATTGGGAAAATAACTATTCGAAAAATGATTGGAAGTCATGAATTAAAATTACTTAGTAAAGGAGATGAGAACAAATGGATGACAGTCATTCGAAAAACAAGGATCTAGAGGAAAGGCCAGGGCTATTATCTATCTGTTCTCAGCCCCTTTCAGTTTTTTCTCTATCGATCCGATGAATAGCTAAAGACCAAAAGCAGCGAGAACAGCTGTCTTTTGGACACAAAGGAGAGATTGAGATGGAAAAAAAGAAAGATACACAAAAAATCTATGCAGCTTTTGCTGGAAAAACGAAACAAGAATTATTTGAACTATTCCATGCATCAGCAAATGGATTGACAGAAGAACAAATCGAACGTTCAAGAGAAAATTACGGTGAAAATGCGATTTCATATGGCAAAAAAACACCATTCATCGTAGAAATATTGAAAGCATACATCACGCCATTTACATTAGTGTTGATCGCATTAGGAATTATTTCATTCATCACGGAATATGTATTAGCAGCTCCTGGAGATAAAGATCTTTTCGGTGTAGCCATTATCTTCACTATGGTTATCGTCAGCGGGACAATGACGTTGATTCAGTCCGTACGTTCCAATCAAGCGGCTGAAAAACTGAAATCACTTGTGAAAGTAACGGCAGCTGTAAAACGTAATGGAAAGTACACAGAGATTCCTATGGAAGAAATCGTCTGTGGAGATCTTGTTCGGCTTTCAGCAGGGGATATGATACCAGCGGATATGCGTTTATTGTCCGCAAAGGATTTATTCATTTCCCAAGCAGCATTGACAGGGGAAAGCTATCCAGTAGAAAAGCATGCGAAAGTATGTGAAGACGATCAGCAAAGCGAAACAAGTTACGAAAATCTTGTCTTTATGGGAAGTAATGTCATCAGTGGAAGTGCGGAAGGAATCATTGTTTCTGTTGGAAATGAAACACTATTTGGTCATGTAGCAGAAACGCTATCTGAAAAACCAATTCAATCAAGCTTTGAATTAGGCATCCATAAAACATCCATGCTACTGATCAAATTTATGTCATTGATGGCTCCAGCAGTTATCGTCATCAATGGGCTTACAAAAGGGGATTGGCTAGAAGCTTTTCTTTTTGGACTATCTGTAGCAGTTGGTCTAACACCTGAAATGCTTCCAATGATCGTTACGACGAATTTGGTCAAAGGAGCAAGTGTGATGGCCAAAAAAGGAACAGTGATCAAAAATTTGAATGCCATCCAGAACTTTGGTGCAATCGATGTGTTATGTACGGATAAAACGGGGACATTGACACAAGATAAAATCATTCTTGAATATCATATGGATTGTGAAGGAAATGAAGATGATCGTGTTTTGCGCCATGCGTATCTAAATAGCTACTATCAAACAGGGCTGAAAAATTTGTTAGATGTGGCTATCATTGATGAAGCAACAGAAACTTTAGATACAGATAAGATCAATTATCAAAAAGTGGATGAAATTCCTTTTGATTTTGAACGTCGCCGTATGAGTGTTGTGGTTGCTGATCCAGCTGGTAAAACACAAATGATCACAAAAGGCGCGATTGAAGAAATGCTGAACATTTCTAAATTTATTGATCTTGGCGGTACTGTTACACCATTAACAAAAGAACGAAAAGAAGCCGTACTTGCAAAAGTACAGTCACTTAATGAAGATGGCTTACGAGTGATTGGTGTCGCACAAAAGACCAATCCAAGCGTCGTTGGAGAATTTTCAGTCAAAGATGAGTCAGACATGGTTTTGATTGGTTATCTTGCTTTCCTTGATCCACCAAAAGAAACAACGAAACAAGCGTTGAAAGCTCTGAAAGAACATGGTGTAGCTGTAAAAGTTCTGACTGGGGACAACGAATTAGTTACACGTTCAGTGTGCCGTCAAGTAGGTCTAGAGATCAATGAATTGGTTACCGGTGAGAAAATCTCGGAAATGAGTGATCATGAATTAGCACAAGTAGCTGAAGACCATGAAGTATTCGTAAAATTGAATCCTCAGCAAAAAGCACGTTTGACGACAGCTTTACGTAAAAATGGTCATACTGTCGGATTTTTAGGAGATGGTATCAATGACGCTCCTGCAATGAAAGTGGCTGATATCGGTATTTCTGTAGATACAGCTGTGGATATTGCGAAAGAATCTGCAGACGTGATCCTTTTAGAAAAAGATTTGACGATTTTGGAAAGAGGCCTTCTTTCTGGACGAGAAACTTTTGGGAATATCATGAAATATATCAAGGCTACAGCAAGTTCTAATTTTGGCAATATGTTTTCCGTGCTGATTGCAAGTACGTTCCTGCCATTTTTACCAATGCTGCCTTTACAACTTCTGTTTTTGAATCTGATCTATGATGTTTCCTGCATTTCCTTGCCATGGGATCGGATGGATAAAGAATATTTGGACGAGCCAAAAAAATGGAATGCATCTAGTATTGGGAAATTCATGGTTTACTTTGGCCCAACAAGTTCGATATTTGATATTACTACTTACTTGTTGATGTATTTTGTTATTTGTCCTGCTGTAGTGGGCGGAAGTTTCCATACATTGGATAGTTCACAGCAAGTGATTTTCATCGCATTATTCCATGCAGGATGGTTTGTCGAATCACTATGGACACAAACCTTAGTGCTCCATGCACTGCGTACACCGAAAGTACCATTTATCCAAAGCAATGCAACATTTGCCATGTTTGTTATCACTACATTAGGAATTATTGTCGGTTCTGTCCTTCCTTTTACAAGTTTTGGTACTGAATTAGGCTTGATGCCACTTCCTGGCAATTACTGGTTATGGTTATTTGCTACAGTCATCGCTTATCTGGCGCTTGTGACAGCTGTGAAGAAAATCTATATCCGTCGATTCCAAGAACTCTTATAAACGAGAAGGCTGGTTCTTTGCTTCTGTTCTTTTTGGACCAGTCGTGCTAAACTATGTGTATTGTTTTGGAAAGGATTAATGTATAAATGAAAGGTGCAATATTTGATTTAGATGGTTTGTTAGTTGACACAGAAAAAACGTATCGTGATGGCTGGCTTTGGGGATTTCAGCAATTTGATATCCATATCCCAAAAGAAATCGTTGACGCTTGGGGCGGAAAAAACTGGAAACAAAGTTTTGATATTTTAGTGAAAGCAGCAGGTAGCCCTGAAAAAGTACAGGAAGTCCGAGCGAAGCGCGAAGAATATTTTTATCAACAGCTGACAAGCGGAGCCATCCACTTAAAACCATATGCAAAAGAAATATTGGCAGACTTAAAAGAACGTCATATGAAACTAGGCATTGCTACGACCACTGTTACGAAAAGAGCAACAGATATCTTGGATCACTTTAAATTAGCTGATTACTTTGACACGTTTACATTCGGAGACGAAGTGTCGGAGAACAAGCCTTCACCGATTCCTTATCTGACAGCTTTGGAACGAACAGGATTAGAAGCTAGTTCAGCCTTTGCAGTGGAAGATTCTTTAGTAGGAGCAACAGCTGCTTCACGAGCAGGATTAGGCGTTGTTTTGATACCTGATTCCAGTTTTGTCCGAAATTATACCGTCGAAGAAAAGGAAAAATTGAAACTTCTTGCGGAAGGAAAAGATCTTCGAACTGTTATTGAAATGTTAAATAAAAAAACAGAAAAATAAATATAGAAAAAATAATTTGAATTTCGTACTTGACTTTTCAGTTTTCCTCATGTAGATTAATCCCAACAACAAAATATCGATTTCGTTGAAAAGGAAAGTAAGTTTGGAAACTTTGCAGAGAGGCTCTGGCTGGTGAGAAGAGTCAAGTAAGAAAAGCTGAAAATGGCCTTGGAGAATAATTTGTCGATAAGTAGGCAAATTCGGAACTGTTCGACCGTTAAAACGAACGCCAATCTCTCTTTTTGAGATGTTGGGCTTGAGGGAAGGAAACTTCCGAAAAAAGGTGGTACCGCGATACGTCGTCCTTTTACTGACATAGTTTATGTTAGTAAAAGGACTTTTTTTTTGAATATTATTTGCATTGAAATGGTAAGTACGATAGAAGAACCTTTGACAGAGAGCTTCGGTAGCTGAGAAGAAGCAAGGAACGACTATTGGAAAATGGCCATCGAGCAATTCATCCCGAGCATAGATGTAAGGCGATGACGGCTGCGACCGATATCTTGCTAGAGTATGATCGTACTTGAAGAGGAGTTGTGTGTGAACACAGCTTGAACATGAGGTGGTAACACGCAAAAAAGCGTCCTCAAGAAAATGACATTTTCTTGAGGACGCTTTTTTAGATAAGGAGGAATTTTAATGATTGAATTGCGAGATGTTTCTGTATGTTTCAAACAAAAAGAAAAAGAGATACAGGCAGTAGATTCTGTAGATTTAACGATTGAAAAAGGCGATGTTTATGGAATCGTCGGTTACTCAGGTGCAGGGAAAAGTACGTTAGTTCGTGTGATGAATTTGCTGCAGAAACCAACAGCAGGAGAAGTCATTGTCAATCAGACGAATTTGAGTCAGCTCTCTCCCAAAGAATTGCGAAAAGAAAGAAAGGCCATCGGTATGATCTTTCAGCATTTCAATCTAATGGAAAGCCGAACTATTTTTGACAACGTTGATTTTTCTTTAAAGTATTCTGGAAAATCGAAACAGGAACGTCGTCAAAAAGTGAATGAACTACTGGAACTTGTCGGTTTGGAAGAAAAAGCATCTGCTTATCCTAAACAACTGTCGGGGGGACAAAAACAACGAGTAGCAATCGCACGAGCTTTGGCGAATGAACCTAAGGTATTATTATGTGATGAAGCAACCAGTGCACTTGATCCGAAAACGACCCTTCAGATCCTTGCATTGTTAAAAAAATTGAATCGCCAGTTAGGTTTAACAATCGTCCTGATCACTCATGAGATGCAAGTTGTCAAAGAAATCTGCAACAAGGTAGCGGTTATGGAAGATGGAAGAATCATTGAAAAAGGTAGCAGCATCCAGATCTTCAGCAATCCTGAAGAAGAATTGACCAAAGATTTTATTCGAACAGCTACTCATCTTGACCAAGCATTAGAAACGATCATTGCCCATTCTGCTTTTGCCGATCAGATCGCCAATAAATGGCTGGTGGAATTAAGTTATATTGGAAATCAGACGAACGAACCTCTAATCGCTCATCTGTACAGCAAATATCAAGTAACAGCGAATATTTTATATGGCAATGTAGAGTTATTACAAGAAACGCCGTTAGGGAGTTTGATCGTTACTTTAGCTGGAGAAACCAAACAGCGGCAAAAAGCATTGGATTATTTGATCAAATCTGGTGTAAAAATAAATATTTTACAAAAAAACGAATTAGATAGTCGTATCAAAGTGATCGAAGGAGGAAGATAAAATGACTGATTTCTTTAAAACATATTTGCCCAATGTTTATTTGATTCCGGATGAATTTGTCGAAGCGACGAAGCAAACACTATATATGTCTTTTTGGACAGCATTCATTGGCGGGATGATCGGAATCATCTTAGGTGTGACGTTAGTAGTGACACGCCCTAATGGATTACTAGCTAACCGTCTGCTATTTGAAATACTTGATAAGCTGATCAATATCATTCGTTCCATCCCTTTCATTATCTTGCTTTCTCTTTTAGCATTGACTACTCGTTTCTTAGTTGGAACGACGATTGGTGCGAAAGCAGCTTTAGTGCCATTGATTTTTGGAGTTGTTCCGTTTTTTGCTCGTCAAATCGAGAACGCACTGCTAGAAGTTGATCCTGGGGTGATCGAAGCGGCAGAAGCGATGGGAACCAGTCCAATCGGTATTATTTTACGTGTGTATTTGTTAGAAGGTTTGCCTGGTATCATTCGGGTCTCGGCGTTGACTATCATCAACGTGATCGGACTGACTACCATGGCTGGAGCAGTAGGTGCAGGCGGATTAGGGAATCTTGCTATATCGAGAGGGTATAATCGATTCCAAACAGATGTAACGATTGTGGCTACATTATTGATTCTAATCTTAGTTTTTTTAAGTCAATTTATCAGTAATCAACTGATTAAAAAAATTACACATTGAAAGTGGAGGAGAAAAAATGAAAAAAATTATTCGTTTTGTAGTCATTACATTTGTAGCAATTATTTGGTTGGCAGGGTGTAGCCAAGGAAAAGCAGATACAACTGACAAAAAAGAAACTACCGTAAAACTAGGGATTATTGGAGAAGATACAGATGTATGGGACAACGTGAAAGACCGTTTGAAAAAGGAGAACATTAATTTGGAATACGTGAAATTTACAGATTACAATCAACCAAATGCGGCTTTAGCAGATGGATCGATTGATTTGAATTCTTTCCAACATCAATTCTTTTTAGACAATTACAATAAAGAACACGGAACTGATTTAGTATCAATCGGAAATACTGTCAATGCACCGCTGGGAATTTATTCTAACACTTTGAAGGATGTAGCTGATATCAAAGACGGAGCAAAAGTAGCAATCCCTAATGATGTCACAAATGGCGGCAGAGCTCTTCTGTTATTGCAAACTGCTGGATTGATCAAAGTGGATAAGGCAAAAGGACAAGCGCCCACTGTTTCTGATATTACCGAGAATAAAAAAAATCTAGACATTTCTGAATTAGATGCTTCACAAACAGCACGTGCTTTGTCGGATGTAGACATTTCAGTGATCAATAGCGGTGTAGCTGTAGATGCTGGATTTAATCCTGCTTCTGATGCCATCTTCTTAGAACCAGTGGATGACCATGCACGTCCTTATGTGAATATCATCGTTGCAAGAAAAGAAGATGAAAAAAATAAAACGTATCAAAAAATAGTAGACGCTTATCAAACAGAAGACACAGTCAAAGTAATCGAGAAAACATCAAAAGGATCAAGCGTGCCTGCATGGGAAACATTCGGGAGAAAATAAGAAAAATGACTAGCATAGGAGGAATTTTTTATGACAACAACAATCTCAACAAACCAATTGAAGGATCTAATCCAATATCGTTTACCAGAATATCAAGCACTTGCTCTAGATATCCACGAACATCCTGAAGTAAGTAACTATGAGTTTTATTCCTCAGCAGCGTTGATTAAACAATTAGAAAAAGAAGGGTTTTGGGTAGAAAAAGAAGTAGCTGGACACCGAACAGCCTTTGATGCACGTTATATTTCCAATAAACCCGGTCCCACAATTGCCTTTTTGGCAGAATTCGATGCTTTACCAGGTATTGGTCATGCATGCGGGCATAATTTGTTTGGTACTTACTCCGTATTAGCCGCCAGCATAGTGAAGCAATTTATTGATGAAACTGGTGGAGAAATCCGTGTATATGGCACCCCAGGGGAAGAAGGGGGCGAGAACGGATCAGCTAAAGGCAGCTTTGTTCGAGAAGGTTTTTTTGAGGATGTCGATGTAGCGTTATGCGTCCATCCAGCTTTTCGTTATGGGAAAACGACAGAATCTTTAGCGAATGATCCAGTCGATATCAAATTTTACGGTGTCGCTTCCCATGCAGCAGCAGCACCTGAAAAAGGAGTAAATGCTTTGGAAGCATTGATCCAAGTGTTTAATGGAATCAACGCTCTACGCTTGCAATTGCCAAAAGATGTCAATATCCATGGGATCATTACAGACGGAGGAGTAGCTGCCAACGTCATTCCAGATTACGCTGCTGGACGTTTCTATTTACGTGCAGGAAATCGGCAAACATTAGATAAGGTATATGAAAAAGTGGAAAATATCGTACGAGGTGCTGCGATAAGTACGGGCACGACTTTTGAGTTTGGATTGTTCCAAAATGCAGTTGATGATGTCATCGTTACTCCTTCTTTTGATGACTTATTCTTCCAGCATGCAAAAGAAGCAGGTGTTCCAGATGAAGAAATAGAAACGGAACAAAGAACAAGTCTCGGTTCTTCTGATGTAGGAAATGTCAGCCAAGTCATACCAACAATCCAGCCTACGGTAGCAATCTCTGAGACATATATTGCCGGACACACAGAAGAATTCAAAGCTGCTGCTAAAAGTGACAAAGGCCTTGCTTCTATTGCGATTGCAGCAGAACTACTCGCCAATACAGCTCTTGATCTGTTGAAAGAGCCAAAGCTATTAGAAAGAATCAAGCAAGAACATCAAGAAATAGTAGCAAGAAAAAAACAAGAGGGTGCTACTTTCTAGTAAAAAATAAACTTGTGTGTGAAAGTTATAAAAATAATTTTCAGAAAAATGAAAAAATATTTTCTTTTTCATTGACAAATGATCTTATGGAAGGTAAACTTCATACAAGTCAACTTTTCACGCAGTAGCGGTTAGGTGTTTTGTTCAGAAAGTCGGTGGTCGCTGTGAACCGATCAAGCCTAATTGACGAATTACATGGAAAGTCCATACATTTGAATAAAAGTTTGAAAGTGAAAAACAGATCTGTTTTTAATTAAGGTGGTACCGCGGAGTCATTCGTCCTTAGTTTAAAACAGGTCTTTTTATTTTTATAAAGGAGGAATCGCGGATGAATTGCGGCGGAGTAATCCGATATCTTAACTTTTTTAGAACATAAGAACAACTAAAAAAGGAGAGATTATCATGGAAAAAAAAGGAACACCAAGTTTTTTAGAAGCAACACTTGTATTAATGGTTATTGTTTTAGGCATTGCGATTGGCGTTGTCGGATTAAAGGTCTCACCTAATATCACGATCTTAGCAGCGATCGGAATGGTCATGTTGTATGCAGTGATAAAAAGATACCCGACAGATTGGCTGCACGAAGGAATCATCAATGGCATCAAACCAGGAATCATCCCAATCTTTATTTTTATTTTAGTCGGTTCATTGATTGCTGTATGGATACAAGCAGGGATCATTCCAACTCTAATGGTCATTGGGTTCAAATTGATCAGTGTCCAGTGGTTTGTCCCTTCTGTATTTGTTGTGTGTGCAATCGTAGGTAGCGCTGTAGGGAGTGCCTTTACTGTTATGTCAACGATTGGGATTGCATTTTTCGGTATTGGCACAACACTAGGCCTAAATCCAGCGCTGGTTGTTGGAGCTATTGTTTCAGGTGCCGTTTTTGGAGATAAGATGTCTCCATTATCCGAATCAACAAATCTAGCAGCAGCTATTGTTGATGCCGATTTGTTCAAACACATCAAGCATATGATGTGGTCAACTGTTCCGGCATTTGTTGTTTCTTTCTTTTTATTCATGATTTTAGGACACACAAGTAAAGCCGCAAGTCTTTCATCTATTCGTGAAGTGACTGATGTTCTAGAAGCAAACTTTACTATTTCAATCTGGTCACTGATTCCTTTATTTTTAATGTTACTGTGTGCATGGAAAAAGGTGCCGGCAATTTTGACGATTTTGTTGAATATCGCTGTAGCAGTAGGAATGATTTTTATTCAAAACCCACAAACTTCCTTAACGAAGTTGGCTGGGGTCATCGAATCAGGGTTTGTTTCAAATACTGGAAACCAACAAATCGATTCACTGCTTAGCCGCGGAGGAATCGAAAGTATGATGCCTACTGTGTCATTGATTATTCTAACTTTGTCATTAGGTGGATTGTTGATCGAATTTGGCTTGATCTCAACCGTGATGGAACGAGTATCAAGAAAGATGACGAACACACCAAAATTGATTTTTACAACATTGATGACAAGTATCGGAGTAAATATTTTTATTGGTGAACAATTCCTATCTGTTATTCTGCCTGGTAATGCATTTAAAGAAACTTATGAAAAAGCAGGATTTGATCCAACTGTATTAGGTAGAACGCTAGAAGATGGTGGAACAGTAATCAACTACTTAGTGCCTTGGGGAATTGCCGGAAGTTTCGTAGCAAGTACATTTGGTATTCCTACACTCACTTACTTGCCATTCGTATTTTTCAGTTTGCTTTCTCCTGTGTTTTCGATGGTCAGTGCCTTCACAGGTTGGGGAATCTCAAAAAAATTTGTGAAACCGCAAGAAGCAGTAAGCAAGACAGCGCAATTAGAACAATAAAAACAGGATGTTTATGTAAAAAACTGCCGAGAAACTTTCGTTTCCCAGCAGTTTTTCTGTTTGGATAGATAATGGTCATTCCATTTCTTTGATCATTTTTTTCATTTTGTCGATTTCTTCTTCTTGTGCCTGAATGATTTCTTCCGCTAATTTTTTTACTTCAGGATCTTTTAAATCAGCTCGTTTACTTGTCAAGATAGCAATAGAGTGATGAGGGATCATCGCCTTCATCCACGCCGTATCATTGACAGTTGTTTGGCTTCGTACCATAAATAAGGAACCGGCAAAAACAAGAAGACTAGCGGCTAAAATCATAGCATTTATCTTTTTGTTTTCATACATTTTCCACATGAACAACAACATAATGACTGCCATGACTGCACCCATCATCAGCGCCATGAATACACGTGTGCGACTGAAGAAGATATGATCAAGCGCATAAACATTCAAATACATCATACCAAACATGACTACCGTCGAAACACCAATCATCAACAAAAACTTCCAATACTTTTTCATTTAAAACAAACTCCTTTTTCTTCATTCCTTTCTTCTATCATGTCATGAGCGTGGAGAACAATCAATTAATCTGCACAGATGGTTTTTGAACACCGTTTATCAAGAGGTCGTGAGCCTGCCGTTTAACGCTGAGTCACAAGGAACAATTTCAAAAAACAGTTTCTCATGTTTGTTGAATATTGTGACTTGTGACCGAGAAGTTGGCAGGAGAACACCGTTTATTCGGAAAAAAGAACTGCAACAATTTTTGTCGCAGCTCCTTTTTTTCAATAGCTCCAGCTATTCAATATAAATAGAATAAAATTCTCTATTGGTTTCATTCATTCGTCAAGACGAAAGCATCATTCTTTTTTTGATAACTGAAATAAATGAACAGGTAAAGCAAACCGGTCAATACAGTTACCCCAATGGAGTTCGTGAATAGGATACCAAGGAAAATCAACCCTAAGACTGCTAATGCAAAAAAGCTGATTCCTTTGTCCCATAACGTTCCTTTACTTAGTGCCAGTACAAAGGACGCAGCACTGATAATGATCCAGATCAATAATACTGTATAGGAAAGAGAACCTGCCAGATAGCCAAATAATTTGTCACCGACAAAATAAGAAAGAGCAACACCTAGATAAAGAACACTGGTACAAAACAGCACAGCACGTTGCGGTACTTGATGCTTGTTTAAAACAGCTAGTTTTCTAGAGGAACCTTTTCGATCTTTCAAGCGGAAGAACAAAATTCTCGAAGAAGCATATACACCTGAATTGATAGACGAGAACAGAGCAAGAACAATCACGAAATTGACGATATCTGCCGCAAATGGAATATTCATTTTTTCAAATACCAACACAAAAGGACTAACGTTCGTGCCTGCTAAAGTATTCCAAGGAAAAATAATCAAAAGCAAAAATAAAGGAATAATGTAAAAGGAAATGATTCTTCCCATGACGCCTTTGATTGCTTTAGGAATCGCACGTTTAGGATCATCTGCTTCGCTTACCGTGATAGCAATCAACTCAGAACCGCCGTAAGAATAGATAACTACAAGCAAAGAACTGATGATTCCCTTCATACCGTGGGGAGTAAAACCACCATGATCAGTTAATTGCTGAAGGGTAGGGAAAACACCAGTACCCAACATTTGCTGACCGACAAGATAAGCAGCAAAAATGATCAATAGGATAATGACACTGATTTTAGCAAAGGCCAGCCAATATTCTGTCTCTGCGAATAATCGTACCGAATAAAGATTGATGATAGTAGTTAAAACAGCCAACATAAAAACAAATACCCAAGCTGGGATGTGGGGGAACCACAACTGTAAAAAGGAAGCAGCTGCAACAGCTTCAGCAATGATATTGATAATCCACATGGACCAGTAGACCCAATCGGTAAAATCGGCAGCATGAGCACCTAGATATGGACGAATCAATCCAGATAATCCGTGGTGCGTATCACCACCACTTAAAACAATTTTTCCCAGACCTTTCATCACGATATATAAAATTATGCCGCCAATCAAAAAAGCGATCAATACAGAAGGGCCGGCGATTCCAATCGCTTCGCCACTTCCTTTAAATAGACCTGCACCAATCGCTCCACCTAAAGCTAGCATGGTGATATGTCGGGAGCTAAGTTGTTTTTTCAATTTTTTATCTTCCATAAATAACCTCTTTCTTTTAAATTCACAATCAAAATGTATAGTAAGAATAAATAGTAAGAATAAATAGTAATAATAACAATGACTAATGATAACAAATTTTCAGATAATTACAACTATTCAGAAAACTTTTAGGCATATTTTAATGGAAGAATGATTTATTTCATCGTATTTTCATAGAAATGTTAAATTTTTATAAAAATAATAGGAAGCGTTTTACTGGCTTTTTACTATTTAAACAGGCTATCATAGGAAAAAGTGACAGAGAAAGTGAGGCGGAACAGATGAACAAAAACGACGTATTGCTAATTGCGAAAAATAAATCACTTTATTTTTTTCCTTCCATCCGCTCTTTAGATGTTTGGTCCGGAAAAGATTTACTACAGTCGGAATTCATTAAATCAGCTCGACAACAGTTGGCAAATTATCAGCTGATCGTTTTTTTAGATTATGGATTTGATATGGAGATGGCTCGACGCGTGCGTCCATTTACCAATGCAAAAATCGTGTTATTTTTTTGGAACCACTTTAAAGCAGAACACGAGGCGATGCTGAAGCAGGCACAAGATGAACCGGCAATCGATGAGATTTATCATTTTGATTTTTTGGAAGCGAAAGAACTTGGACTAAAACATAATAGTTCCTTTTATTCGAAACATATGGATTTTTCTTCTAGCGAACCAAAGACGGATCTTTTTTTTGGTGCAACAAATAACGGCAGAAAAGAACGGGCAGAAAAATATAAGCAGGAATTTATAAAAAGAGATGTTACGACCAACTATTTCATTCTTCCGCTTCGAGGAAATGAACAACCTGGATACCTTACTTATGAAGAATATCTGAAAAAAACCGGGGAATCGAGGGGGATTCTAGAACTGTTGCGGGAAGGGCAGCAAGGAGTGACTTTGCGAACGTTTGAATCTATGTATTTTCAAAAGAAACTAGTGACAGATAATCAAGCCATAGCTCATTATCAGTTTTATCATCCTGAAAATATTTTTTTGCTTCAAGAACGTGATTTAGATGAATTACCGGAATTTTTGCATACGCCATTTCAACCAATCCCATCAGAACTGTTGGAATTTTTTGATGCAGAAAATTGGGCAAAACGTTTTTTCACTACTGACTCCGCTATTTATGAACAATATGAATACGATCTTTCCTCTGTTAAAAATAAATAAAAGTGCCAACCAATCATAGATGAAAATAAACAAGCGCAATTCTTATGGCAACATGAGAATTGTGTTTTTCTTTTTGATCTTTCATGGGGGTAAAAAAATGAGAACCAGCTGCTGATTCAGCTGATTCTCATCAGAGAGCCTTTTACTCTGCGCCAAGGATTCCTTCTTTTGCATGGACTAATTGGGTCAAAAAGGCACAATATGGTGTAGCAATATCATATTTTTGTCCTTTTCGCCAAACGGCACCATTGATGTAGTCGATTTCAGTCAAACGATGGTTTTTGATCAGGTCTTGGTACATAGATGGGTAATGCAACCCGATGTTGTCAGGATCATAAGTAGAAGTAATATGTTGGTACACTTCTTCTTGATCTAATATGATTCCTTCTTTTGCTGCGATAGAAGCAAATTCAGATACGATTGTTCGAACCATGCTCTCTGCCGCTTTTTGCGCGCCTAGTTCAGCAATATTACAATCCAAAATCGTGCATAAACCATTCAATGTTCCATTTACACAAGCTTTTCGCCAAATGGAATAACGAACATTATGGCTATAGATCGGATTTAATTTTGCTTCTTGAAAGACTTCTACAACTTTTTTTGTAAATGCTTCGCCTTCTGATTCCAAGTTCTCTAGTTCGATTTCTCCATCACCTAACAATGTGACTTTTCCCGGACCAGCCAGACCAGCTGTCCACATCGTGATCCCAAATAAGATATTTTTCTTTGGCACATATTTTTCCAGTACATCTTCATGACCTAATCCATTTAGTAAACACAAAACATAAGTATTGTCAGTAATAATGGATTGGATCGAACGAAACATATCATCTAATTGATTCGCTTTTGTTAATGCTACGATCAAGTCCACGTGTTCGTTGCTTTCGATGATTTCTTCTGGTGAATAGATTGGCAGTTTTGCGACCACTTCTTTACCGTTAAAGTCAGCAATCAACCCATTTGTACGAATGGCTTCAATGTGAGCAGGCCAACGATCGATCAAGAGGACCTCATTTCCGCTTTGATGTAGCATCAATCCGATTCGGCTGCCCATTGCTCCGGCCCCAGCTATTGCGATTTTCATGTTTTTTCTCTCCTTTATTCAATGATTTCCCTTTTAGTATATAGAAAAATGGAAGAAAATAGCATTGTTTTGTTTGAAAAAAATGAAAAAAAGTGTCTTACTTAAGAAGAAAGTGAGGGATACAGATGGATATTTTGGCGGCAATTGATTCATTTAAAGGAAGTGCTTCTTCATTTGAACTAAATCAGGCAGTTCTAAATGGCTGGGAAGATCGTAAAGGAAGAAAAATCAATGTGCCGATTGCAGATGGCGGAGAAAATACTGCAGAAGCAATCTATTACGCGCTCGGGGGAACATGGCGTACCATTGATGGGATGGATCTCTTATTCCGTCAGCGAAAAATCAGCTATTTATTGACAACTTGGCAAGGAAAAAATACCGCAGTCATCGAATCTGCACAAGCATTGGGGTTAGATCTACTTGATAAACCAACGGATCAAACTATCCGACTTGCTTCCAGTTATGCCTTAGGAGAACTTATCAAAGATGCACTGCTTCAAGAAGTAGAACAAATTATTGTCACTTTAGGAGGAAGCGGGTGTAGCGATGGTGGTCTAGGATTACTCCAATCCTTGGGTGCTTCTTTAGAAGGGTACACAGAAGGAAATCCTTTATTATCTACTAAAAAACTTCATTTTGATCGAAGAAACGTTCTTGTTTCTAAAGTAAAATTGATTATCGTTGCAGATGTTACCAATCCATATACAGGTCAACAAGGAGCTGCTTGGCAATTTGGAAGACAAAAAGGAGGAATAGATACGACGCTAGCTTTCTTAGATAAACAAGCAGGAAAGATTGCTCAGCAAATAAAAGATTTCTGGGAGGTGGATTTAGATGATATTCCAGGAAGTGGAGCAGCAGGCGGTATTGGTGGAGCCCTTTTTTTGTTGGGAGCGAAGATGGTTTCTGGTTTCGATTTAGTCAGCCAAATCACTGGATTGGAAAAAAAGATCGAACAAGCAGATGTCATCATTACAGGAGAAGGGCGGATCGATCAGCAAACGATCCACGGAAAAGTTCCATACGGTGTAGCAGTGCTTGCAAAAAAATATCGAAAACCAATAATCGCTATTTGCGGAAGTAGAGACCAAGAGCTAGAAGGACTCTCTGATTTTCTCCCAATTGTCTTAAGTATTCATTTGGGTCCAATAGGTTTAGAAGAAGCAATGGAACACAGGCAAACATTAGAAAAAACAAAAATCTTAGGACAGACACTTAGCAGATTTTTCACCATCCTCCCGAAGTAGTTGACAAAATCATTTTCTTTATGCTATCGTAATTTCAAATATAGGACAAAGTGAGGGATCCGTGCATTGAAAAATTAAGTCGATTGATGAAAGCTGCATTCAGACTGTACCTTGTGGAGACAAGGGAGCAGTGTGCAGATTTTCGGGATTGGCTTGGTTTTTTCGATGTATGGGTCTTTTTGTGTGTACCCAACCCTTGCATCCTCTTTAGCCAGTTCTGAAAATAGGACTGGTCTTTTTTTACGAGGTGATGGAAAATGTCTAAAATCGAAATAAAAAATCTGACATTCGGCTACGACAGCCAAGGCACATTATTATTTGAACAAGCAAATCTAAATTTTGACATACAATGGAAACTAGGACTTATCGGACGAAACGGTCGAGGAAAGACAACTTTACTGAATATTCTACAAAACAAACTACCTTATCAAGGGCAAGTAATCCATCAGCAAGAATTTGTCTATTTCCCGCAACAGACAAAAGATAAAGAACGTTTAACCTATTACGTGTTAAATGATATTACGGATTTTGAGATATGGGAAATCGAAAGAGAGCTCCAATTGATGCAAACAGATCCTGAAATCTTATGGAGAGAATTCAGCACACTATCAGGGGGAGAGAAGACAAAAGTCCTACTGGCACTTTTATTTGTGGATGACACTCATTTCCCGTTAATCGATGAACCAACGAATCATTTGGATATCTCTGGTAGAAAACAAGTAGCGGCTTATTTGAAAAAGAAAAAACAAGGCTTCATCGTGGTCAGCCATGACCGGGGATTTATCGATGAAGTAGTGGACCATGTTTTAGCAATCGAAAAAAGTCAACTGGAACTTTATCAAGGGAATTTCTCTATCTATGAAGAACAGAAAAAACTTCGTGATGAATTTGAAATGGCTCAAAATGAAAAATTGAAAAAAGAAGTCAGTAGGCTAAAGAAAACAGCAGCTGAAAAAGCCGAATGGTCTCGTTCCCGAGAAGGAGATAAAACAAAGAAACAAGTCGGATTCATCGATACTGAATCTAGACGAGTGAATAAAGGAGCAGTGGGTGCTGATGCTGCACGGACGATGAAACGATCCAAAGCAATCGTGAATCGGATGGAGACCCAGATCAGCGAGAAAGAAAAACTATTAAAAGATATCGAATATATCGATTCTTTGACGATGAATAGTCAAGCGTCTCACCATAAGCGACTTTTAAGCGTAGAAGATCTTCAATTAGGGTATGAAAATCTGTTATTCGAGCCAATTCATTTTACAATCGAGCCTCATCAGCGGGTGGCGATTTCAGGTCCTAACCGTGCAGGAAAGTCATCCATTATCCATTATCTTCTGGGGGCATTCAACGGCAAGGTTATAGGAGAAAAATCCCAGCCAAAACATCTGAGCATTAGTTATGTACGCCAAAATTATGAAGACAATCGAGGAACGTTGGCGGAATTCGCGGAGAAAAACCGAGTAGACTATCAAGCATTTTTGAATAATCTCCGAAAGCTTGGGATGGAAAGAGATGTTTTTCATAATAAAATCGAACAGATGAGTATGGGACAACGGAAAAAAGTGGAATTGGCTAAATCTTTATCCCAACCAGCTGAGCTCTATATATGGGATGAACCATTGAATTATTTGGATGTCTTCAATCAAGAACAATTAGAACAACTGATCTTGAACGTGAAACCTGCCATGTTACTAGTGGAACATGATCAAACCTTCCTGGATAAAGTATCTACTGAGATTATTTCTCTTGAGAAAATCTAACCCTTGTAATCTCAAGAACAACAAGGTATGGTTAAGGGGAACTTTGCCAACGAAGGAGAGAATCACATGCTTTATGTAACGAGACACGGAGAAACAACTTGGAACGCACAAGGATTAGTTTGCGGACGGGCAGATGTGCCGCTGACTGAAAAAGGACAGATGCAGGCACAGAAACTAGCAGAAAAGGTAGTAGATTTGCCTGTTCCAATCACGAAAATCATCCATTCCCCTCTTCAACGAGCAAGAGATACAGCACAAGCAGTTGCTGATCGTCTCAGCTTGCCGCTGACCGCTGATGAGCGATTGGTAGAAATGGATTTTGGGGATTATGACGGACTGCCAAGCAAAGATGAAAACTTTCAAAAAGCGCGTTTAGCGTTTGCTGTACGTTTCCCAAATGGAGAGTCGGTCTTAGATGTGTACGCACGAATCGTTCCTTTATTGAAAGAATGCATGGAAGACGAAGAAAATGTCTACTTGTTAGTCTGTCATAATGCCTTGATAAGAGTGATCAATGCTTATTTTCATCCAATGCCTAATGAAGGGTTCTTTACATTCATGGTAGACAATACAGAATTAATTTCTTATGAGTAATTAGAATTTTGTGTTATTTAAATAAAATGTTTCAAGGCACTGCTTTTGCTTAGCAGTGCCTTTTTTGTGGCTGTGTCAATTCTTTTGGCATTATAAATCTAATTTTTAGAAATAAAATTTAATTATTTTAACAAAAGTATTGAAATTTTGTTTCTTTAGATATATACTCTAGTCATAGAAATGAAGACGGATACAGAAAAAGAGGGATAATATGTTTGGCTTTTCAATATTTATGAATGATTCTTTGTCAGAAGAGAAGAAACAGTATATCCGCCAAATGGCATCCAATGGCTTTGTCGGTATTTTCACTTCCATGCATATACCGGAAGATGATGTTTCGGCTTATCAAAATCGATTGATCGAACTAGGAAGCGAAGCGAAAAAGAATAAACTAGAGTTGATGGTCGATATTTCAGGAGAGGCATTGAAACGAGCTGGCTTTTCATTAGAAGATCTAACACCCTTGAAAGCAATTGGTGTAACAGGGTTAAGAATGGATTATCATATTTCTAATCAGCAGATCGCCGACTGGTCACATCAATTGAAAATCAGTTTGAATGCCAGCACGATCATGCCTAAAGATATCGATGAGTTGAAAGAAGCAGCGGCTGATTTTTCACAGATTGAAGCTTGGCATAATTATTATCCACGTCCTGAAACAGGGCTGGACAAAGAATGGTATCAGGAAAAAAATCAATGGCTCAAAACTCAAGGATTCCTTGTACAAGGCTTTGTACCAGGAGATACAGAGTTGAGAGGTCCACTGTATCAAGGATTACCAACTTTGGAAGAACATCGAGGGATCCATCCTCTGGCAGGTGCTCTTGATCTATTAGCAAGTAACACGGATATTGTTTATATCGGAGATGCAGGTCTGTCAGAACACGTTCAGGAGCAATTTGCTTCTTTCCAAAAAGAACAGACAGTCTTGCTCCATACGGAACCTGTAGATGAAGTTTTTTACGAATATATATTAGGAAAACATACGAATCGGCAAGATGATGCAAGAGATGTCATACGAAGCGCAGATGCGCGTTTTCGAGAGATTCCGCCAATCCCAGTAAGAAATACAGCTAAGCGTATGAAAGGATCTATTACTTTAGATAACGAAAAGTATTTGCGCTATATGGGTGAGATCCAATTAACTAAATATGATTTGCCAGCGGATGAAAAAGTGAATGTAGTAGCCAAAGTCATCAAAGAAGAACTACCGCTGATCAACCAAATCAAAGCTGGTATGAACTATCAATTTATAAGAAAAGAAGGAAGATAAAAATGAGCAAAATCAATTTAGAGAACCTAACAACGGAACGCAGAAACCAAGAAACTTTTGGATTAGATGAAATGAGTATTTCTCAAGCAGTCCAACTCATGAACAAAGAAGATCAGAAAGTGGCCGCTGCTGTTGAAAAAGAACTGACAAGTATCGAGCCAGTGATCGCCAACACGATTGAATCCTTTAAAAAAGGTGGTCGCTTGATTTATATGGGAGCTGGAACGAGTGGTAGACTTGGTGTATTAGATGCTGCTGAATGTGTACCGACATTCGGTGTAGAACCGGAAATGGTCATAGGCCTAATTGCTGGTGGAGAAGAAGCAATGACTGTAGCCGTCGAAGGAGCCGAAGATTCTTATGAATTAGGGCAAGAAGATCTAATCAAGCTGAATTTAACAAAAAATGATATAGTTATTGGTATCGCAGCTAGCGGTCGTACACCATATGTGATTGGTGGATTAGATTACGCAAAATCGATTGGTGCTGTTACAGGAACGATTTCTTGCAATAAACAAGCAGAAATCAGCAAGCATGCGGATTTCCCAATTGAAGTCGATGCAGGACCAGAATTTTTGACAGGCTCTACTCGATTGAAGTCAGGAACAGCACAAAAACTGATTTTGAATATGATTTCTACTATCAGTATGATCGGTATCGGTAAAGTATTCAATAACTTGATGGTCGACGTCAAACCAACAAATGAAAAACTAATCGAACGCTCAAAACGAATCATCATGCAAGCGACAGAAGCTGACTACGAAACAGCTGAAAAGTACTTTGAGGAAGCAGATCAAAATGTCAAACTGGCTATCGTCATGATTTTGACAAATAGTGATAAAGAGGCAGCTCAAGCAAAATTAGCTGAAGCAAACGGTTTTGTAAAAGGAACCTTATGAGGGGGAAAAGACCATGGCAAAAAACGAATTGACTTTGGAAGAACTGGCAAAACAAATTTATCAAGGAGCAGGCGGTATGGGCAATGTTGAAAGCATTGTCCACTGCATGACTCGTGTACGTATGAAGGTCATCAATGATGATCTTGTAAATGTCTCGGAATTAAAAGCGATTCCAGGAGTACTTGGCGTAGTAGAGGATGAACAGCTCCAAGTCATCATCGGACCTGGGAAAGTGAACAAAGTAGCGCAGGAAATGGTTGACTTAGCAGGCGTGAAATTAGGAGAAAAACTTCCTTCTGCTAGCGCAACTACAGCAAGTTCTTCTGCATCTGGAAAAGACCGTGTAAACGAACGGGCACAAGAAATGAAAGCGGCACAAAAATCGAAACAAAAACCCTCTAAAATCAAATCGGTATTAAAAGACATCTCTAATATCTTTGTACCAATGATCCCTGCATTTGTCGGCACTGGGATCGTGGCAGGGATTGCCGCAGTTTTAGCAAACTTAGTCACAGCTGGAACACTAGACGCAGGAACATGGCAACAATATATCGATGTGATGAACATCTTGAAAAACGGGATGTTTAGCTATCTAGTTATCTATACAGGTATCAATGCTGCACAAGTTTTTGGTGCAACGCCAACGCTTGGTGGAGTTATCGGGGCCGTTGTGATGCTGACAGGGATGAATCCAGAAGCACCACTGAAAAACTTGTTTACCGGTGAAGCTCTTGCAGCTGGACAAGGCGGTATCTTAGGTGTTATCTTCGCAGTTTGGTTATTGTCAATCGTTGAGAAAAAACTGCATAAAGTAGTACCTGATGCGGTAGATATCATCGTTACGCCAACTCTTTCCCTGATTGCCATCGGTCTGATCGAAATTTTCTTCATCATGCCTTTAGCAGGGTTCATTTCTGACGGCATGGTCGGTGGGATCAACTGGGTACTTGGTGTTGGAGGAGCATTTGCCGGCTTCGTTCTAGGTACATTATTCTTGCCAATGGTCATGTTCGGACTACATCAGATCTTGACGCCAATCCATGTACAAATGATTGATGAAACTGGTCGTACCTTATTGCTTCCAATCCTTGCGATGGCCGGAGCAGGACAAGTGGGTGCAGCATTGGCATTATGGATCCGCTGCAAAAAAGACAAAGAATTAACAGAAATGATCAAAGGGGCTTTACCAGTCGGAATCTTAGGAATCGGCGAACCATTGATTTACGGAGTAACATTACCTCTAGGACGTCCATTTATTACTGCTTGTATCGGTGGAGGTATCGGTGGGGCAGTGATCGGAATGATCGGAAATGTCGGAGCAATCGCTATTGGACCTTCAGGAGCCGCTTTGATTCCATTGATCTCTGATGGTAAATGGTTAGGCTATATCCTTGGTTTATTGGCTGCTTACGCTGGTGGCTTCGTTGCTACATTCTTCTTCGGTATTCCCAAAGACCGTTTAGAAAAAGAAGAACTAGCGACCGAAACAGCCACAGTAAATGAAGTACCTGAAAAAGCAGTACCTCAAGCTTCAGCTGAAAGTGTGACTATCTTATCATCAGTTGCTGACGGAACAGTTGTTTCTTTAGATAAAGCAAGTGACCCAGTTTTTGCACAAAAAATGATGGGTGAAGGTTACTTTGTAGAACCAGAAAACGGACATATCTATTCCCCGGTTACTGGAGTAATAAGTTCTGTTTTCCCAACAAAACATGCTATCGGCATTACGACACCAAATGGCTTAGAAATCTTGCTTCACATGGGCATCAACACAGTTGACTTAGGCGGTACGCCATTCGATGTGAAAGTAACAGAAGGACAGCAAGTGACACCTGATACGCTTGTAGCAGAAGCTGACTTAGAAGCAATCAAAGCAGCAGACAAAGAAACCTCCATGATCGTCTTGGTAACCAATATGGATCGTGTAAAAAACTTTGTCTTGGAAAAAACAGGTAAAGCGAAAGCAAAAGCACCTGTGATGGATGTCAAAGCTTAATAAGAATAGAAACAATAGAGAACATAAAAAGAAGAAGCCGAAATTTATTTTTCAGCTTCTTCTTTTGTGTTATTTATTTTTTTCTGCCAAAATTTGATAAACGCGTGCCACATCAGATGGTGTTCCCCGTAATTCATAATCTGCCAAGAAAGGAAAGCCGAATCTTTGTGCGTATTGTTTGGCTGTCAGACAATATTGATTGTTGAAGTTTTTATTACCGCTACCGACTACACCAAGGCAAAGTTTATGATTGTCTTCGTATTCCAGATATTCGCGCATCGTTTCGGTCAAGATTTCTGTGTCACCGTTGTCTAACCCATTCCCGCCGTCTAAATAAGTAGGAACGAAAGTAAAAAATGGTTCTGTTTCTTTCGTAAAATCACTATTTTCATGGATTTCTTTTAAAGTAACTTCAGGATTGACAGGATCTTCTGCATGCATTTTTTCAGCATATTCTGCTAGATGTTTGGCAAAAGCACGCGTATTTCCTGAAATCGATATATATAAAATGTTCATGGATCATCCCCCAATTCTTTCCCTTTAGTATAGCATCTTTTTAAGTTTTTTGGTGGTGTAATTTGGAAAGGGACTAGGCGCTTTGCTTGTATAATGAGAAAAAAGTCGGTAGAATTATATTTCTATTAAAGTTTTTATTAATTAAGTAAAAATAAAAAAGGTTTGTTATACTTTTTGATAAAAGCGGTTTTACTTTGGAGGATGCTTACATGGATACAGAGCAACAGAAAAAAGGAATTGGTTTGATTCCACTTGCTGCCTTAGTGATTGGTTCAGCGATTGGAGGTGGCGTATTTGGTATTATGACGGACATCTCCGGATCGGCTGGTGGCCCAGCTATCTTCAGCTGGGTACTCGTAGGAACAGCAATGTTGATGCTCTCCTTATCGATCAATAATATCAATAAAAAACGTCCAGATTTAAAAGGCGGGATCTTTAGTTACGCAGAAGAAGGTTTTGGCCGTTTCGCTGGTTTTATCAGCGGTTGGGGTTACTGGCTCACATGCTGGTTAGGAAACGTGGCGTTCGCAACATTGTTGATGAGTGCATTAGGTTATTTCTTCCCCGTATTCGAAGGTGGTCAAAATGTGGCATCGATCGTGATGAGTACGATCTTCTTATGGGGATATGCATGGCTAGTGAATCGTGGAGTTGAAAATGCTAGCTTTGTCAATGCTATCGTCACATTTTGTAAATTAGTGCCATTATTTTTATTTATTGTAGTAGCTATCAGCACCTTTTCGATCCAACAATTCATTAATAACTTTTCTAGCGATATCATATTGAATGCGAATGGGCAGCCGATCCCGTTTTCTAGTCAAGTATTGAGTTGCATCATGGTGATGCTCTGGGTATTCGTTGGTATTGAAGGAGCTTCTGTCGTAGGTTCACGAGCAAAAAAACAATCGGATGTTGGGAAAGCAACGATTCTAGGAATATTCGGTTTGATCATTATTTACGTCTTGGTTTCCATGCTTCCATATGGCACAATGACGATGAATCAGCTACAAACGATCAAAGCGCAACCTGCTATGGGATATGTATTTGAAATGATGGTTGGTAAATGGGGGGCGGTCGTGATCAACGGCGGTTTGATCATTTCTTTAGTTGGGGTTTGGCTCTCGTGGACAATCTTGCCGATTGAAACAATGGGGAATATGGCTGAGGACGGACTTTTGCCTAAAGCATGGGGAAAACTCAACAAAAATGGGGCACCAACTTATGCTATCGTATTGACGACGTTATGTACGAATGTCTTTTTACTTTCATTATTATTCACTGACAGTGCATATAACTTTGCTTACACACTTGGTACAGCAGCTATTTTCTTCACGTGGCTTTTCTTAGGATTGTACCAAATGAAACTTTCTTATCAGCGGAAAGAATGGGTCCAATTTTTAGTAGGGTTTTTAGCAAGTGCTTTTCAAGTATGGGCCATGCTAGTTGTAGCCTTTAATGAAGTGATGCTTGTTCTTGTTCTTTTCTTACCAGGTATTTATTTTTACCTTAAAGCACGTAAAGAACAAAACGAACCTGTACAACATATCCACTTAGATAAGATTTTACTTATCGGTGTGACGATGGTCGGAGTAATCGCAATGGTTTTATTTGCCACTGGGATGCTTCACGTATAGAAGTATAAAAGAAGTATAAAGAGAGGTTGTGAGCCTGTCGTTTATTCAAAAACATACTAGGAAAGGAGCTGTGACACAAATGTTGTCACAGCTCCTTTTTCAGAATAAACGGTGTTTAAGAGACAGCCAATCGGCAATAAGGCTGAACGGCTCTTTCACAACCTCTTTTTTGATGAGTCATCATACATTTTTTCGCTTAAATACGAGATATCCTAATGCTAAGAACAAAACGATGTAAGCTAAATTACCGAACAGCATTTGATTAGTAGAAAGATGAGTCAATTGCTTCATGATCTCTTCGTTGCCAATTTGGTTTTGCAGATTCAACATACTGATCGGATTCCATTTGATCCACTCCCATTTTTGGATGAGTGCGATAAGGATACCAGATATGATTGACGAAGCAAAATAAAAGACGATTCCTGCTGAGATGGATGCACCGGAACTATTGATAAAGCAAGCAATCATCAACACTAAACTTAAAATCAGCCATAAACCGATATAACTACCCAAAGTATAAGTGAACAAGCTTTGGATCAGTGTTTGACCAGTAGAAACCTTCTCCGTGAAGGAAATCGAAGGGAAAAGAATCAGTTTCATCAACACAGTGACAATAATAGCTAAAAGGTATAAATAAACAGAATAAATAACTAATGTGATCCATTTGCTTACTAATATTTCTCCTCGAGAATACTTTCTATAAAGGAGATTTTTCAATGTACCATATTGTGCTTCCATCGAAATGATCGTGCTTGCAGCTGCAATCATGATAAAGACAATCCAAGATGTGGCACTAAAAAGCTGAGCAGTCATTTCAACTGGGTCAATGATCGTCGTGTATTTTTTGGCTAGAAGTGCTGTTCCTATGAGCAAAACAACTAATAGAACAGATAAAACAGCAGTTGACTTTTTCTTGATCAATTTAAATAATTCTTGTTTTACAAGCAATGTCATTTTTCTTCTTCCCCCTTTACTGAATCCAGAATTTCCAATAGAGAAGATTCCAAATCATTCGTCAGATGCTGGACGTCTGTCACATGGATATTTTGTGCAGACAATAACTGGATCACGGTTCCTAATAATTCTTCGTTTTCTTTTAAAAGCTTGATTTTATCAGAATCTTCCAAAGTATATCCAGCTTCTGTCAAGATCGTTCGAGCAGCTAGATCATTCGTTGTAGAGATAATGATGAAGTCTTGCGCTGCTTGGTTCAATTCAGCCATTGTACATTGCTTGATGATCTTTCCTTGATTGATCAGGATCAGCTCATCCACCATTTTTTCAAGCTCACTGAGTAAGTGACTGGAGATCAAGAAAGAGGTGCCTTGAGCAGCCAAGTCGGTAATGATTTTTCGCACATCTCTTGTTGCTTGTGGATCCAACCCGTTCATCGGTTCATCTAAAATAACGATAGAAGGATGGTTCAGTAAGGCAAGAGCAATCCCTAGCTTTTGTTTCATTCCCAACGAGTAAGATTTCGCTTTTTTGTGAATGTACTTTTCCATCTTGAGCTGATTCACGATAGTATCGATAGCAGATACATCGTTTGTTTCAGAGAATAACTTCAGATGATCATAGCCTGTTAAGAATGGGTAGATACCCGGATATTCGATCAATGCTCCTACTTGTTCCAACCCTTTATGACTAGAGGGAGAAATCTCATTTTCACCAATACGGATTGTTCCATCTGAGTAATGGATCAGTCCTAAAATAGCTTTCATGATCGTTGTTTTTCCAGCGCCATTAGGACCTACTAATCCAACGATTTTGCCAGGAGATAAGTTAAAACTGACATCGCTGAGGGCTTGTTTGTGACCAAAGTTCTTGGATAATTCTTGGACCGAAAGACTTTTCAAAAATATTCACTCCTTTTCTATAGATAGTACAAGCATACACCTGATGAGTGGAGAAGTCGCTAGGTCATTGGACTTATTTCTTATTTTTTCATAAAAAAATTGAATATTAAATAAAAAGGCTTATTTTTTCTGATCAGTACTTATTCCAAGTGTCTAGTGGCCGCTAGTAATCTTGATGCCAATGATACTGATGAGTAGCATCCCCACAAAGAACCAAGTGGAAAGATTCAGCTTATCATGAAACAAGACCACACCAATTATGACCGAACCAACTGCGCCAATCCCTGTCCAGATAGGATAAGAGAGACTCATCGGCAAACTTTTGATTGCCTTTGATAAAAAGTAAAAACTAGCAATCATTCCAATCACTGTGTAAAAAGAATAATTGATTTTAGAAAAACCATCACTCCATTTCATCATCGTTGACCAGAATACTTCCAAAATTCCTGCTATGATTAATTCCATCCATGCCATACATACGTTCCTCCTTCAATATAAAAAATACACAAAAAGAGGAGAATCATCCCTTCAAAGACCTAATGGAATGATCATCCTCTTTTTTACTACCCGGTGGCAGATCGTATATCTTTTTCTGTAGTATAGCACACCTATCCAGATATCGGCAATCTCATACTTTTTAGTAAAGTGTACCAAGCATTGACGGATATATCGTTAGCAGAAAAGAAGATGAATGCTTTGCAATTTCATAGAAAGGAGTTGTTATTTATTAATCATTTAAAAAAAACAGTAACTAGGCCTTATTTCTATATATTAGCGGGCAATAAATTAAAAAAAGCTTTACCTTACAATAAGTAAGATAATTTTTGTGATAAAAAAATAACGAAAAATATTTAAAAATAGTGTCTATTTCGTGAGAAAACAACTATATTTTTTATGTGTTTTGCTTTATAATTAAAAAAATATTGTCATTTTATGGAGGAAAATATATGGAAAATTATCTTAGCCTTTTAGGCGTCTTGATTGTTATTCTCGGGTTTGCATTTAAATTAGACTCGATATTGATCGTAATGGTTGCTTTAGTTGTTACAGCTTTGACTGGCGGTCTTGGCATTCAAGGAATGTTAGAACTTTTAGGTACAAGTTTTGTAAACAATCGCGGGATGGCGATTTTTATCATCATTATGTTGGCAACAGGAACGCTTGAAAGAAATGGTCTGAAAGAATCAGCGGCTTCCTTGATCAAGCGATTCAAGAAAGTATCTGCTGGTATGATTGTAGATATTTATGGGATCTTTCGAATGATCTTTGCGGCTTTTAACGTGAGTTTTGGTGGAGTTGCTGGATTTGTTCGTCCGATCATTCTACCTATGGCATTGGGAACCATCGAATCAAAAGGATTAAAAGTCCATCCTAAGCATGAAGAAGAACTAAAAGGGATGGCTTCGGCTATGGAAAATGTCTGCTGGTTCTTTGGCCAAGTACTATTCATCGGAGGAGCAGGGGCGTTGCTAGTCCAATCAACACTGAAAGATCTAGGATATGACGTAACATTGGGACAGCTTGCTTTAGTGGAAGTTCCAGTGGCTATCACGGCTTTAGTTGTGGCAAGTGTCTACTTCTATCTTAAAGAAAAGAAATTAGCGAAGAAATATTATCCAGGAAAGGGGCAATAAGATGGACTTTTTTACAAATCCTGATATTTTATTAGGCGATAAATTACTGGAGATCCTTTATATCGTGATGGGACTCGTATTGATTTACACTGGAGTAAGAAATTTAACAGATAAAACCAATCCTCATCGTTATGGGTCAGCCTTTTTCTGGACGGTCTTAGGGGTAGTTATTGCAGGAGGAAGATGGCTTCCGGCAATCGTGAATGGTGGCTTGATCTTTGCGATGACCATACCAGCAATTGCTAAGAAAGTCAGCAAAGGAGAAAGCCGGCTTCCATCAAAAGAATATATGGAAAAAATGTCAGACAAACTAGGAATGAAAATCTTTATTCCAGCTTTGAGTATCGGTGTCTTTGCGATCTTGTTTGCTCTATTTACCAATTTAGGTGCTTTAGTCGGCGTGGGCGTCGGTGTTTTTGCAGCCATGCTAATCTTGATGTTCTTTTCTCAAGATAATCGACCAAGTACATTTTTAGATGATGCAGCAGATATGCTGGGCACAGTAGGGCCGTTAAGCATGTTGCCAATGCTTTTAGCTTCTCTAGGTGCGGTATTTACAAGCGCTGGAGTTGGGACAGTGATTTCCAATGCAGTAGGTACGATCGTTCCAGAAGGAAATGTGAACATCGGCATCATCATTTACGCTCTTGGCATGGTGATATTTACGGTAATCATGGGGAATGCATTTGCGGCCATCACCGTGATGACGGTTGGGATCGGTGCACCATTCGTATTTAGTCATGGAGCGAATCCAGCGTTAATAGGAATGGTTGCATTGACTTGCGGTTTTTGTGGGACCCTGCTGACACCGATGGCTGCTAACTTCAATATCGTGCCTGTAGCGATGCTGGAGATGAAAGACAAATACGGAGTGATCAAAAACCAGTTGTTTATTGCGTTATTTATGCTAGTTTTCCAAATTGCTTATATGATTCTATTTAAATAATAGAAGAGAAGGGTTGTGACAGAATAATTGTCGCAACCTCTTCTAACATTGTAGTGGAACACTATTTTTTTATAAGAATATATTAAGTTTGATCTGTTATGTTATTTAAACTATTGTTTCCTTTATTTACGCTGTTCAAGGAAAATGGTATGATAAAAGATAACCATATGTTAAATCAATCGGACGGAGGAACAACAGATGAAAGTACTAGTAACAGGTTTTGATCCATTTGGTGGGGACAAAGTGAATCCAGCCTATGAAGCAGTAAAAAAAATGCCAGATGAAATCAGCGGTGCTGAAATCATCAAAGTGGAAGTACCGACCGTATTCGAAAAAAGCAGTCAAGTAGTCAAAGAAGCCATCCAACAGCACCAACCAGATGTCGTGATCTGTGTCGGACAAGCAGGTGGACGGTCAGCAGTCTCGTTCGAACGTGTCGCAATCAATCTAGCAGAAGCAAGAATCCCTGATAATGAAGGAAATCAGCCATTCGATACGGCTTTAGAAGAAAACGGTCCAGCCGCTTACTTTACCTCATTGCCAATCAAAGCAATGACAAAAAATGTACAAGATCATGGTCTACCAGCGTACATCTCTTATACAGCAGGAACATTTGTCTGCAACGATATCATGTATCGTTTGCTTCATTTGATCGAAACACAATTCCCGGCCATTCGAGGTGGGTTCATCCACGTGCCATTCTCACCCGATCAAGTGATCGATCGTCCAGTGGGTACACCTTCTATGTCTTTAGAAGACATTGCTTCTTCTTTGACTTATGCAGTTGAAGCAGCAGTAGAAAATAAAGAAGATATTTCCGGAAATGCCGGAACAACTCACTAGTTTAGCAAGAAACACTGGCTGGTTGCTAACGTTATGTTAGTAGCCAGCTTTTTGTAATTAGAAAGGAAAGAAACAGCCGTGGAAGAATGGCAATCCGTCTTTGAAGAATGGTTTCCAAAAGAAATCAGCAAAAGCTATCCCATCAAAATTTCTAAACAATACACAAGCAGTCAACGTTGGGAGATCTATGCAAAATTAACGAAAAAACAGCGGGAACTAGTCGATAAGCACCGCCGATATCTAATCAGCTCTCGTTTTATGGAAGAACATTATTTAGCTGCAACAGATTGGGTGTTTTCTGACTTCAAGATCAATCCGTTTTTTCGAACAAAACGAAGCCAGCAAAAATTGTATTGTGAGTGTGGTAGAGAATTAAAAGTGCAATACATCGTTAAATCGCCAAAAACCGGAAAGATCCTAAAACTAGGCATCAACCACTTTGCCGATCACCTGCATGTCTCTCCGACAGTGGCAGCTTCGATCCATCAGGGAATGACAAAAGTTGATCTGGCCTTAGACGAATTATTATGGCTTAAGCAGAAGAATATCGATTTTCCTGAAGGACTATGGCAAAAATACTGTTTTGTCTTGTACCAAAATCGTCGGATGAAACAGCCATATTTACCGGATATAAAATTAGCTCAGCGGCTCGCAGAATTTCGCCAAGTAGAAATGCCGATTTACATAGCGGATTATCAAGCATTGGAAAATGAAATCAAGAAAATAAGTGAACACATCAATGGGCAGCCAAAAAAGCGACAGATAAAAAAAGAACTATTTGACGACTTTGCAGAAGAATTAGTAAAGGATGTAGAAGAATTCTTGATCAACTATCGCGCATTTTTACGTAAAGATTGGCAATCCATCGTATATGAAGAAGTGCCAGTACATCCTAATGCTTATTTTGAAACATTTATTTCCGTGTTGAGAAAGACAAAACGTCAACGAACACCAGAAGTCACTGCTCAGATGGAATATTTTGCGAAAAACCAACGATTCATCCAACCAAAAATCTATCTATTTATTTGGAAGCAATATTGTCGCTATGGTTTTACAAAAGGGTTCTTCGACAGCATTCCTCGGATAGTCAGAAATGGTTTTTTAAAAGTATTGCGTAAAGAACGAGAAGCTATACAATCTGCTGATAAGAAAGACCGTACAGTCTCAAAAGAAAAATGGCAACTAGTAGTTAAAGATATCCAATCTGGAAATATGCAAGAGACAATCGACAAATGGAAAGGAAAACATTATCGTTTTACTGAAGCTCAGAAACAAGCGTTGGAATATTATCAGAAGTTAGAAGAATCACTGCGTTTCAATGATGAGGCAAGAAAGTATCTGAAGGAATTACTATAAAAAATAGAGGCTGGGACAGAAGCGTTTAACTCCAAGAAATAAGAAGGAATTCACGAAAATTGCTTTTCGAATTTTTGTGAATTTCAGCTTATTTCCGAAGGAGTTGCTTCTGCTTCAGCCGTTTATACGTGTTTAGAGCGTGAGACAAAAGTGTTCTTTACTTTTGTCCCACGCTCAGTTTTTTTATGCGTGTTGTTGTGCGTTGTAGTATTCTTCTTCCATTTTTTGCATACGTTCACGTTCTTTTTGGTTATACCAAGGTGAAACGGTAAATGCAAGGACATCATTCAGCAAGTAAACAGAGCTGTTCACGAACATCGCCAAACTTGCAGATCCATGCGTAAATGAAATATACCAAAGGACCATTTGAGCAAGCCCTGAAGCTAACCACCAGTAATATTGGTTGTTGTAACGCAAGAAACTGATGATACCAGCAGTCAAGCTAATAGAAAAAGCAATGGCATCTACCCACGGCCGAGGATCATCTGTATAACGACCAATCAGGAATCCTGAAACAAGATAGACAAGGAAAGTACTGATGATTGCGATAAACCAGCTTTTTCCAGTGAATTTTCGGATTTTTGAAGCCATATTATGATTCCATTCTTTACTTAACAATACGGGGATATCCAATGTGATCATATAAGCAATCTGTTCACCGATACTTAAATAGTTCTTTGCTGAGAATCCAACGATAATAAAACAAATCGCAGACAAAATACCTAAAATACCGTTGACTGATTTTGCCGCATTGATGGATAAAATACACAATACACCAAGCGTGGTACCGATAAATGTAATAACGGCCAGCCAAGTGATGGGACTATTGACAAGAGTCATGACCTGGCAGCCAAGACTGAAAAAGAAAAGATAATAATTTTGTTGCGGCCAGCCTTTTAGCTGATGAGCTAAAAACTGAAAATATGACTTCATGTATGAGGACTCCTTAAGACACTAAATGTAGTGTGTTCTGTATTTACTAACACAATCTATTGTATGCTTTTCTTAAAAAAAAACTAGTCTTTCAATTACAAATAATTTGTGTTATGATAATTTTCTGTTTGTTTTCTTGAAAATATAATTTCTTACTTTCATTTATTATATTGGGAACAGGAAGAGTGTCTTGGAGGACCTACTTTCTGTTTTTTTTGCCTTTTTTCTTAATAAAAAGGAAAAACAGCTATTTTTTTCAATCTGACACATTTACAATGGAACTGGAGATTAATATAGATCCGAGCTTAAACGAAGAATAGGAGTGCTCATATGAACCTTACAACGATCCATCATATAGCCATCATTGTTTCAGATTATCAGAAATCACGTGATTTTTATGTTAATAAATTAGGATTTGAAGTAATCAGAGAAAATTACCGCAAAGAACGAGATGACTATAAATTAGATCTGAAACTAGGAAGTGCTGAATTGGAGATTTTTGGAATTGCTAATGCACCACAACGACCAAACTATCCAGAAGCTTGTGGCTTGCGTCATCTTGCTTTCAAAGTAGACGATATTGAAGAAACAATTGCAGAATTGCAGTCCTTAGGGATCGAATCAGAACCGATTAGAGAAGATACCTTTACAGGAAAAAAAATGACGTTTTTCTTTGATCCAGACGGATTGCCATTAGAATTGCACGAATAAAGATAACAAAATTGTCACTTTTTTTTCGTTTCATTCGATTTTTCATTCGTTCATTTCTTGATATTCTTTAAAAAAAAGAAACAGGAGAATGAAGAATGAAAAAAATGATGTTTGGTGTTGCTGCCCTCATCGTAATAGGGATTACCGGTATGACGGGACTGCTCAATGCCGCTTTTCACATGGATGATATTAGTGACCAGGAATATCGGATCTCATTGAAAAAAGCAGCAGCAATTGTAAAAAACGAAACAAAAGAACATAACATATCTGCTATTCATTTTGCAGTTGAAAAAGACTTGGATAATCCTACGAATGCAACATATGAATACCAGTTTTTTTGTGAAGGACAAGTCATAGCAGTCAATCCATCCACTGGGAAAACAACCGTACGAAATGACACGAAAAAGGCCGCAGAACATCTTTTTGATATAGAAAAAGCGGAAGAGTTCAAACAACCGCAAGCAGCGATGAAGGAAGCAGTCAGCTACTACGGGAAAAAAGCAAAAGTGAAAGAGTGGACACTTCTAGTCAAAGATGAACGTCCTTATTATAAAGTCCGATTAATAGATGGAGAACAGGACCGTCAGGTATGGATATCTGCATAGAAGAAGGATATTGCTTCTCTTTTTTTCAATATAAGAGTAAGCTAAGAGAGTAAAGATGAAAGGAAGTTGAGATAACATGGAAAAAATGAAATGCCCTAATTGCGGAAAAAAATTTGCATACGAAGAAGTCAATAATGTAGTCGAACATAATGATAAAGAAATGCCAGTCGTCTGCCCTTATTGCCGAACTGAAGCGGCAAGAATCGTTACTCATGGTTATTTCATTACTGAAAAGATTGAAGATTTTTTAAAATAACGATTTTGCGATTTCTTTTTCTGCATGTTAGAATGGAGAAAAGGAGAGGAAACTATGATTCGTTTTGCGAGAAAAGAAGATGCTCCAGAAATCGCCCCATTGATCTTAGTGATTCTAAAAGACATGGAATTGCCATTTTTGAAGCAGACAGGGGAACAAAAGACTTTAGAGATTTTAGAAGAAGCAATCACTGATCCAAATTATCGTTACAGTTATTCACGAGGTATCGTAGAAGAAATAGACGGTAAAGTTGCAGGAGTTGCTTACGGTTATACAGATGAAGAAGAATCAATCATCGATCAGCCACTGGTACCTATCTTAGAGAAATATCAGCTAGATGCGTCTACACGTTTGTTTATTGATAAAGAAACGTTTCCCGATGAATGGTATTTGGACTCTATCAGCGTATCAGAAGATTTTAGAGGACAAGGCATCGGTTCACGGTTATTAGAAGCATTACCTAAATTGGCGAAGAAAGCTAATCGCCCCGTCATCGGTCTAAGTGTGGATGAAAAAAATCCAAAGGCTAAAAAATTATACGAACGCCATGACTTCAAAGTTGTCGGTCAGCGGATGATCAGTGGTCATCTTTATGATCATATGCAAAAGAATATCTAAAAAGATGTACCTAAAATGCGTATTTCCGCATTTCAGGTACATCTTTTTAACTTAAGTCAAGTCGGTAAGAAACAGACTTATCGCGACTTTTGTCTTTACGGTAGAGCCAGTAATCTAAAACCGCAGCAATACAAATACAAACTGGAGCATCTTCATCATTTGAGACATCCAATACATAGTAATCTCCTGAAAAAAGTGTTGCTTTATCCATTTTCATGATTTGCTGATTGAAATGATGGATTTGATATTGATGATTATAGATATCACCTTGGACTGTCCAGTGAAGTCTACGAATATAATAAAAATCACCGGGCCAATTGAATATTTTCTGCATGGTTCCCACCTTTTCGAACTCTTTATACAGCTCAAAACGCGTACCGAATGTCAGGCTTATCTGCTTGATGTGAGCAACGAGATCGCCATTCATGGCATAAAGAGACAATGCATCGCCCTTTGTTCCCCAGCGACCAACCATCAAAAACAGGGAATGTCCTTTTTCGTTTTTGACAATTGTCCGAGTTGCACGTCCAAGCTGTTTTTCCTGAATGAAAAATTCTGACATCTATATCCCTCTTTTCTAGATAAAACTACAAGTCTTCTGCAATCGCGCGCAATATGGCTTTTCCTACGCCAGATTCAAGGTTTGTGTCCGTTGTATATTTGGCATAATCTTTTACTTCGATTTCTGCATTTCCCATTGCGAAACTGACTCCTGCTACTTGCAGCATGCTGACATCATTGAAGTTATCGCCAATCGTCATGACTTCTTCTAAAGAAATCCCACGCTCGTGAGCGACATGGGCAACAGCAATTCCTTTTTGAGCGTTTTTATGGTTCACTTCGATATTGTTTTGACCAGAGGAAGTAACGGCCAAATCGCCTAAAAGAGAAATCTGCTTTCCAACTGGACCTAATACAGCTGGCCCTTCTGTATGAAAACAAATAATTTTTAAAACTTCCAGATTCTTTTCTTCCAAGATAGCACGAATACTGTCCACGTATGTGATGTGCAATAACTCTAGCTTAGCTGAGGCCATGGCAATCGCCATTTTATACGTAAGGTGAGGTAAATGGGTAGCCACCATGGAAGCAAAACTTTCGATTCGTTTCGCTTGATTTTCAGAATAAAGACCATCGTTGGTTGCTACTTCATAGTAAATACCGTTAGCATCTAGAATATCTAAAACAGAGATTGCTTGATTATTTGGAATCGATACGGTAAACAGTGAATTTCCTTCTTTATCAAATACCTGTGCCCCGTTCAAAGTGATCATCGCACAATCGATTCCTACCTCATCTAAAGCTGCGCGAGCTTCTTGATAGTTTCGACCAGTAGCGACCATGAACTCAACACCGGCATCATTTGCAAAACGTATCGCCTCGGCATTTTCAGGAGAAACACTCATATGGGCATCTAATAATGTGCCGTCCATATCTGATGCAATTAATTTGATCATAATGATTATCGTTCCTTTCTGCTTCTTGTTCCTAGTTTACCATATTAATCAAGTGCTGAGGGTGAAGATTGTCCCTTGTGATTGAAGAAAATGTGAGTTATTCTTTTTATTAGGAGGTGGAGGTTTTGAAAGAAATCATTCATAACAGTTGGCAAGAAGTTTTGTCCTCAGAATTTTCAAAAGATTATTATCTGCATCTAAGCGAATTTTTAAAAAAAGAATATGCGTCCCAAAAGATCCATCCAGATATGTATCATATCTATGAAGCATTGGAATTGACTCCTTATGAAGAAGTTAAAGTTGTGATTTTAGGACAAGATCCTTATCATGGAGAAAATCAAGCTCATGGCTTATCTTTTTCTGTGCAACCCGGCGTAAAGATCCCGCCATCGTTAAGAAATATCTATAAAGAGCTTTATGATGATCTTGGAATCGCACCTGTTCAACATGGAAATCTAGTGTCATGGGCTAAACAGGGAGTCCTTTTACTCAACACCGTTCTTACCGTTCGGGAAGGGCAAGCGTATTCTCATCGCGGGAAAGGTTGGGAAAGATTAACAGACACGATCATTGAAAAATTAAATGAACGGGAAAAACCAATCGTGTTTATCTTGTGGGGAAAACCGGCACAAGAAAAAATCAAAATGATCGATAAGAGTCGCCATATCATCATAACATCTCCACATCCCAGTCCGTTATCTGCAAGTCGTGGCTTTTTTGGTTCCAAACCCTTCTCGAAAACGAATGATGCGCTCCTTGCGTTAGGAGAAGAACCGATTGATTGGCAACTGCCTGAAACAGTGTAATAAAACAGCGCTTTCCTGTTATAGCGCAGTTCGCTATGTATGTGAAAAACTTAATTTTTCCAGCATTTTTGACTGATACAGATAAAATAAACTGTTCTTTTTTTCTGGAATAGTGTATGATAATACATATAAAAACGTCTGGAGGTCATCTTGTGGAATTGTTTGATAGTTTAAGATTTAAGATTGTTCGCCGTGGGATCAAAATCGTTTTCCCGGAAGCTACTGATGCTCGTATTTTAGGCGCAGCTGCCCGGTTGAAAGCAGAAGAACTTGTGGAACCCATTTTAGTAGGGAACGAAGAAGAAATAAGAAATGCAGCGCATGCCAGAGGAATCAAAACATCTAGCTTTACGATCATCAGCCCTGATAATTACGATAAGTGGGATGAAATGGTGGATGCTTTTGTTGAACGCAGAAATGGAAAGGCATCCAAAGAACAAGCAGAAAAGATTTTAAAAGATGTGAATTACTTTGGTACGATGCTTACGTATATGGGGATTGCAGACGGAATGGTCTCTGGAGCGATCCATTCGACTGGCGACACTGTTCGCCCAGCACTTCAGATCATCAAAACAAAGCCTGGCATCAGTCGGACAAGCGGAGCGATGATCATGGTACGTGGAAGAGATCAAGAAAAATATGTCTTTTCGGATTGTGCGATCAACGTGAATCCAACTGCGCAAGAATTGGCTGAAATCGCCGTAGATTCTGCAAAAACAGCTGAACTGTTCGATATCGAACCAAAAGTGGCGATGATGAGCTTCTCGACAAAAGGTTCAGCGAAATCGCCAGAAGTAGACAAAGTAGTTGAAGCCACTAAAATCGCTAAAAAACTAGCACCACAATATTTGATCGACGGCGAATTGCAATTTGATGCTTCTTATGTTCCTTCAGTTGCACAACTGAAAGCGCCAGATTCAGAAGTAGCTGGTCAAGCAACAGTCTTTGTATTTCCAGAATTGCAATCAGGAAATATCGGCTATAAAATTGCTCAACGTTTTGGTAACTTTGAAGCAATCGGACCAATCTTGCAAGGTTTGAACAAACCGGTTTCTGATTTGTCTCGTGGGGCAAATGAAGAAGACGTATATAAATTATCGATTATCACAGCAGCACAAACATTGATTGATTAACAAATACACACGGACTAGTCCAAAAACGGCAGCTGCTGTTCTTGGCTAGTTCGTTTTTTTCTTTAAAAAAACTTCATTACGCGATATACTGGCAAAAAGAAAGAAGAGCGGGAGAAGATGAAAAATGATCGAACTATCAGGATTAACAATGACAGAACAATTTGCAGAGGCAATTGGTCATTCCGCCATGCCAGGTGATAATCTGATATTGACTGGTGATCTAGGTGCGGGTAAAACAACATTGACGAAAGGTATCGCCCAAGGACTGGGAATAAAGCAAATGATCAAAAGTCCGACATACACGATTATTAGAGAATATAATCAAGGCAGGATTCCGTTGTATCACATGGATATTTATCGGGTAGCAGCTAGCGGAGCTGACTTAGGGTTAGATGAATATTTTGAAGGAGATGGGCTTTCCGTTGTCGAATGGGGAAACCTATTAGAAGAAGCACTGCCAGAAGATTATTTGGAACTGATTTTAGAAAAAAGTGATACAGATTTAGAAAAGCGTTATGTGAAACTAATCTCATACGGGGAGCAAAGTGAAACCTTCAAACAGCGAATCCTAGAAAAATGGGTTGAAAACCATGAGTGAAGAAATTGGAATCATCTTGCGGGAAGCAGTGCCAGATGATGCAAAAGATATTCTTTCGATGATGGAACAAGTCAATAGCGAGACAGAATTTTTAGCTTTAGATGAAGCTGAACTTCTTTTACCCCCAGAAACTTTATCAGAAGAGTTGAGTTATATGTACGAAAGCAACAATAATTTATTGCTGCTTGCAATCAATGAGGGGACGATTGTTGGAACAGCATCAGTCAAAGCAGACAGTCAATTTCGTTTATCTCACGTGGGAGAAGTCGGTATCAGTATCCTGCAGGAATATTGGGGAATGGGACTAGGTATTCTTATGCTAGAAGAAATCATCAATTGGGCGAAGGAAATGGGTGTACTTTTTCGATTGGAGCTGGATGTTCAAGTTCGTAATGAAAGAGCCGTACACCTTTACCAGAAAATGGGTTTCCAAATCGAAGCAGTCATGCCTAGAGGGGCAAGAACAGATTTAGGTGAATTTTTAGATGTATATAAAATGAGTTATTTGATTGAATAGAAAAAATAAGAAAAGAGTTAAGAAACTGTCATCCTTTTGGGAAGGCAGAAAAACGTATGAATGGACTGTGACAAAAGTCGTGACGCAGTCCATTTTTTGAATAAACGGTGTTCAATCAGCTGACCTTCGATATTCGCTCAAAAAACGGCAAAATATGAGGAACTATTTTGCCGTTTGTTTCTCTAATACTCAGATCAAAACGCTGATTTCACAACCTCTTGGTAAACGGTGTTCAAAAGCTTGCATCTGCGGTAATAAGTCCAACCAAATGAAAAATATCAGAAGCTATTTTTGTTTGGCTGTTCTTATTACTTGATGCAGAACAGCTTTTTCACAACCTCTTCCTTATACGGTGTTCTCCTGCCAGCTCCTCGGTCACCAGTCACAATATTTAATAAACATGAGGAGCTATTTTTTGAGATTGCTCCTTGTGACTCGGAGTGAAACGGCAGGCTCACGACCTCTTTGTGTGTTTCATAAGTATTCTTTTACTTTATAGTCACAAGTTTTTTCAATGGATCTGTCCCGAATTTTTTTTCTTGATAAAGCAGGATTTCCGCACATGCACGACTATCTTCCAATGCATCATGGTGATGATCTAATTGGATGTTCAAATTTTCGCACACAGTGTTCAATCGATGATTTGGAAATTCAGGAAACAAGCGACGGCTACTTTTCACTGTACATAAAGAAAGATAATTAGGCTGTTCAAGATGATAATAATCTAAGCATCCCGCTAAGACCTTTGTATCAAAAGCAGCATTATGTGCAACGACTAAACGATTTTTTTGAAAATATGGTTGGATAGTTTGCCAGACTTCTGGGAATTTCGGCGCATTGCGTACGTCTTCTTGATGGATTCCGTGAATTTGGACATTTCGCCAGAAAAAAGGAGTCTCAGGCTGTATCAATGTATAGAATTCATCAACGATCTGGCTGTTTTTTACCATGACTAGTGCAAGAGAACAAGCACTATAAGGCTGATGATTGGCAGTTTCAAAATCCATGGCAACAAAATTCATTTCTGTAAAACCTCCTTGGGAAATTACTGTAACATACTTTTGAAAAAAGCAAATAAATTTAACAAAAAACATAGAATTTTTTATGTAATATTTGTTGAAAAAAGCTAGTTTTTGAACTTATTCCTTGTGATTTGGAGTTAGATAGGGATCATGACTTCTCGGTATTAAGTCAAATTTATGCAAAGTTGTGAGGAACCATTTTCAAAAAAATTTCTTACGACTCGAAAGTAGGCGACTTTTTCGCAACCTCTCCACTAAACGGTGTTCAATCAGCTGACCCTCGGTATTAGCTCAAAAAACGGCAAAATATGAGGAACTATTTTTCCATTTGTTTCTCTAATACTCAGGTCAGAACGCTGATTTTACAACCTCTCCACTAAACGGTGTTCAATCAGCTGACCCTCGGTATTAGCTCAAAAAACGGCAAAATATGAGGAACTATTTTTCCGTTTGTTTCTCTAATACTCAGGTCAGAACGCTGATTTCACAACCTCTTAATAAACGGTGTTCAAAAGCTTGCATCTGCGGTAATAAGCCTAACCAAACGAAAAATATGAAGAGCTATTTTTGTTTGGCTGTTCTTATTACTTGATGCAAGACAGCTTTTTCACAACCTCTCGATAAACGGTGTTCAAAAGCCAGTTTCTCGGTATTAAGCCAAATTTATGCAAAAATGTGGAAAGCCATTTTCACAAAATTTTTCTTAATACTCGAAACTAAACGACTTTTTCACAACCTCTTTATTTCAAATCTAATTCTACTGGACAATGATCACTGCCCATAATGTCCGTATGGATCTTTGCATCAGCTAGTCTTGGCTCTAAATCTTTGCTCGCCAAAAAGTAATCGATCCGCCAACCAGCATTGTTTTTTCTTGAATTGAATCGGTAGTTCCACCAAGAGTAGACACCTTCTTGGGTTGGATAAAAATAACGGAATGTGTCGACAAACCCGTTATCCAACAGTCGAGAAAGAGCCGCTCTTTCTTCTGGAGTAAATCCAGCATTTTTTTGATTCGTTTTCCAGTTTTTCAAATCGATCGTTTGGTGCGCGACATTTAGATCTCCGCAAATGATCACTGGTTTTTGTTTCTTTAGATTTTCCAAATAATTATAAAATGCTTCTTCCCATTCTAATCGGTAATCTAAACGTTTTAATTCGCTTTGAGAATTTGGCGTGTAACAGGTTACAAGAAAGAAATCGGAATATTCCAAAGTAATCAGACGGCCTTCTGTATCATGGATATCGATACCCATTCCGTAAGTGGCATTCAATGCTGGTTTTTTAGCAAAAATCGCTGTGCCGGAATAGCCTTTTCGTTCCGCGTAATTCCAATATTGATAATAACCTGGAAGATCTAAATCAATTTGTCCTGCTTGGAGTTTTGTTTCCTGCAGACAGAAAAAATCGGCGTCTAACTCATGAAAAACTTCTAAAAAATTTTTATTTACGATGGCACGAAGCCCGTTTACGTTCCAAGAGATAAATTTCAATAAAAGCACACTCCTTCGAATTAATTTCCTTACCTTTGCGATACTATTGTACCTCATTTTAGTAAAAAATGGTGTAAGATGAAAGTAACTAAATGATCCAGGAGGAAAGTAGATGAAGATTGGTGTAATCGGTGTAGGGAATATCGCAGAAAAAGCATATTTACCAACTTATGCGAAAAAACAAGGAACACTTGATTTTTATTTTGCAACAAGAAATAAAGAAACAAAAGAAAGAATTCAAAAAGAGTACGGGTTCCAACATCTATATGAAACGATCGATGAGCTTTTAGAAGAAAAAATCGAAGCATGTATGATCCACGCAGCAACAAAAGTACATTATGAATTAGCCAAAAAATGTCTAGAAAATGGTATCCATGTTTATATTGACAAACCACTGAGTGTCCATCTAAATGAAGTTCGTGAATTGCAAGAATTAGCTGATAAGAACCAAAAAATTTTGATGATCGGTTTCAACCGGCGCTTTGCTCCTATGGTAGAAGAATTAAAACGTATCCCAGATAAGCGGTTGATCCACCTGCAAAAAAATCGAATAGCGGCAAAAGAAACGACAGAGTTCGTCCTTTATGATTTGTTTTTACATCTTATTGATACAGCTGTGTATTTATTTGATGAACCCATTTTGAGAACAAAATACCAGATAAGAGAAACAAAGGAATTTTTGGAATATGCCATTTTACAATTAGAAACACAAAATCAAACGGCTATTTTAACGATGGATTTAGCAAGTGGCGCTAATATAGAAAAATATCAAGTAACAAGTAAAAATGGTACTTATGAAGTAAACGATCTGACCCAGCTTGTCATTCAAGATGCTGATGGAAAAAAAGTGAAAGAATTTGGCGACTGGACAAACACGCTAGTCAAACGCGGGTTTGAGCCAATGGTAGAGGCCTTCTTTTCTCAGATCCGTTTAGGTAAATCGGAAACAGAAATGCTTAAACAAAAAGAAGTTGTAAGAAGTCATGAATTATGTGAGAAAGTGCTTAAAGATCACTACCGTCATCAACTTTGAACAAGACTGGCAAGATTGTATTAAGCGTGATAGAATAATGAGGACGTTTGAGAAAAGAAAGGAAAATCCTCAGTGAATAAAGAAGAAATAGTTGAAAGCTTAGCCACGATTACTTTATTGTTTGATGAACCATTGATGAACTATACGTTTACGAAAACAGGCGGACCAGCTGATGTCCTTGCATTCCCGAAAAAGCAAGACGAAGTAAAGCAAATCATCGATTATTGCCGAATCCATGATATACCTTGGATGGTATTAGGAAATGCAAGCAATCTGATCGTTCAAGATGGCGGGATTCGCGGTGTAGTCATCATGCTGACTGAAATGAAACAGATTCATGTCAAAGGAACGATGGTCATTGCGGAAGCAGGTGCCTCACTGATTGATACGACTTATGCAGCTTTGGCAGAATCATTGACTGGATTTGAATTTGCTTGCGGCATCCCGGGAAGTGTCGGTGGAGCGGTTTATATGAATGCAGGTGCGTATGGCGGAGAGATCAAAGATGTTTTTGCTGAAGTGGATCTTTTACTTGAAGATGGAACATTGAAAACTTTGACAAAAGACGAAATGGTATTTTCTTATCGTCACAGTAAAATCCAAGAATTACGTGCTATCGTATTGGAAGCTCGATTCAGTTTGCAAACAGGGGATTATGAAGCAATCAAAGCAAGAATGGATGAGTTGACCGAATTGCGTCAATCAAAACAGCCATTAGAATACCCTTCATGCGGAAGTGTCTTTAAGCGCCCAGTAGGACACTATACAGGTCAGCTGATCCAACAAGCAGGATTGCAAGGCCTGAAATGGGGCGGTGCACAAGTCTCTGAAAAACATGCTGGATTCATCGTCAATATCGATCATGCGACAGCGACAGATTATATTGAATTGATTGCGCACATCCAAGAAGTAATCAAAGAAAAATTTGATGTGTCTTTAGAAACAGAAGTGCGGATCATTGGAGAAAAACAAGCAATATCAGAAACAAGCAGAAGTTTAGCCAATTAATAAGTAATGGAACTTAAAATAAGTAAAAGAGCAGGACGGTGGCCGTCCTGCTCTTTTTTGTGGTTGTTTACGCAAATGGCGCAAATCTTGTACATTTTAACACAATAAAACAAAAAATATAGAATATTTCCTCATAAATTTTTCCATTTTTTGCAATATTCTCAAAAAAAAGATAAAAAATGAGAATAACTGATGAAAAAACAAGCATAATCCATCATAAAATCAGTATAGGTGAAAAGATGAACTTTCATCTGCATATCAAGTAATTGGTATGAGGCATTTTTTGAGGTGTAGGATATGAAGTTGGATTACCTTATAGAAGAGGAAGATAGAGAAAAACTGCTGCTAGCTAGATATTTAGAATTTGAGAAAAAGAATTATGTAGTGCTACCTAAGTTATATGAAACATTAGGTTTGTCTAAATTTAAAACAAGAAATTATATCATAGAATTAAATAAAGAATTTACTGAATTCAAAACAAAGCCAGAGATCCAAATTTCAGAAGAAGCAGAGATCCATGTCGAACGTCTGAATTTGACGGATATCAAAAATTTAAGAAGAATCTACTTTCAACGATCAAAAATTGCTCGACTGTTAACGGAGATCGTGGATTCAAAAGTAACGATCGAAAAATTTGCAGAGAATCATTTTTTAAGCATATCAAGAGCCTATGTAAAAAGAAGAGAATTAGTCTCTTTTCTTGAACAGCATCAAATAAAGTTAAAGAAAAACATATTAGTTGGGGAAGAAATAAACATACGGAACGTATTATTTGGGGTATATTTCGGGGTCTTTAATGGTTTTTCTATGCCATTTAGAGAAAGCGTCATGAATGAAGCAAAGAGTATCGTGCAATATTTTGAATATCTGTTCAATTTAAAACTGTCTGCAACAAAACGAATCAAATTCAATTTGCTAACCACTATTAGTTTGTTGAGGGCCTATGGGAATCAACCAATCGGAAAACGTTTCTTTTCAGATGAATACTTTAAGAGCTCAGAAGGAATGAAGATCATCAAGGATTTATCACATATTTCTTTTCTTCATATCCCTAAAGAGCAGATCATTGATGAGATTTCTTATATCATGTTGTTTTTGATCACGGAAGAAGAATTTGAATTAGATGGCGCATTTGGACTTGCGGAAGCTCATTTTCATGATATCCACATGATTAGTCAAAAAATGTCAGTGGAATTGATTGATCAATTACCATTTTCGATTGAAATCTCTGAAGAAGAAAGACTATATATACGAAAAGAACTTCGTATGGGTATGATGCATGTCAATCGAAAAAATTGGATATTCGACTTTGAGATGACTAGCTTTACGTCTAAAAAGCAGCTACAGTTTTTCTTCGAGACGTATCCAATATTCAGTACAGCAATCCAAAAGGTCATACAAGAGAATAAACGCTATTTCTTGGGAAAAGATGAACGTTTCATGATTCGCTTATTTTATGATTATCTCTTTTTATTGGTCGGTATTTGTCCGGTATCATATTTTGAAGCACCGATTCATGTCTGTATTGATTTTTCGCAAGGATCTGCTTATACCGATTACATTATTTCTCAAGTGAAAGGATTTAAAAATTACAATATTGTGATTGAGAGTCGAATCACTTCTCGTACGAATATTTATTTATCTGATTGTTTACTTGAAAAATTTAATAAAGAACAGATAATTTGGAAAAATCCGCCGACTCCAGATGACTGGGAATATTTTGGAAATATCATCATCAGAGAAAAAAATAGACATTTAACTGAAAAAATCAGCTAGTATTTATGGATGGCAGCTTTGTCTCACATATTTATTAGCTGATTTTATGTTTTTTTTCAAAGAAAAGGTAACTAGATATATTACTTAACAAAATTAAAAAGTACATAAGTTATTATTCCGATTTTCTGATAAAGTCCATATAATTGTGTAAAAGATAAAAGGCCATGTAACAGCCCTTTTACGGTACAATGTTTTTAACCACAAAAACATACCCAGGAGGACGTTACATGACCCAAGTACATTTTACACTGAA
>NZ_JAPRGK010000011.1:0-96577 GCF_035726465.1 Enterococcus sp. E4-150
TCAGTGTAAAATGTACTTGGGTCATGTAACGTCCTCCTGGGTATGTTTTTGTGGTTAAAAACATTGTACCGTAAAAGGGCTGTTACATGGCCTTTTATCTTTTACACAATTATATGGACTTTATCGAAGAATTTTTTTCAAAAAATTAAAACATATTCCTTAAAAACTAATTATTTCCTACATATTAAAATATAATACTTCCATTTCCAATAAAAATACATTTATAATAGGAAAGATAAACAGCTGAAAAGGGAGATTTCAAATGAAGAAAAAAACGTTCAAAAAACTAGTGTTTCTAGGGGGCACAGCTGCTCTTTTATTAAGCGGTACAAGTTATTACCTACATATCCATTCTCCAGAACATACAATGAACACTGCACAAAAAAGTTCAACACAAAAAACAAAAAAGACAAAAGAGAAAGCAGAAGTTTTACTAGATGTTCCATTAGAGAGCCAGTTTGATTCTCCTTCTTTAGAAAATGGCTGTGAAGTCACTTCGCTTTCTATGCTTTTATCTTTTTATGGTTATGAAACAACTAAAAACCAGTTAGCTGAGCAATTGGATTACATCCCTGTTTTCAATGCAGATGGGACTCATGGCGATCCTAATGAAGGATTTGTTGGTGATATCAGTGGCGGAGACTGGGCTATGGGCGTCTATGTTCCCCCAGTTGCCTCCCTTGCTCAGCAAATCGTCCAAACGGATTATCACACTTTTCCAAAAACCGATGCTCAACTCGATGATATCAAAAAAGCACTATCTAAAGGAAATCCTGTCTGGACTTCTGTGACTATCAATTTTGAAGTCCCAGATGAAACTGATTTTATGACTTGGACCACAAATAATGGAGAAGTAAGAGTCACTCCTCTTGTTCATGCTTGTGTAGTCACTGGATATGACAAAGAAAATATTTATGTCAACGATCCCTATGGTGTAAAAAATCGAGCAGTACCGATCAACGATTTTTCGGCGATTTTCACTGCAATGGGTGGACAGATGCTAACTTTGGAGAAAAGCTAGTAATTCAAACAAAAATCCCTTATACTCAAGATACCAAACCTTTGAAGGGAGCGTAGATAATGGAAAAATTCACACATAAAAAAATGGATCCAAATGAAATTCCGATTATTTTTGTCCGTGACTGCAAGGGAAATGTTCAAGGTAAAGTCTCTATTAATGAGTGGAACGAGCGTCGCAGACCTGCTACCCTCAATGAACTGGAAATCAAATTGTATCGTCAATCTCTTGTTTATTACGCAGATCAAGAGTACGAGAAAGCCACCGATTTATTGAAATTTCTGATTGCTCGAACAGAGTATACTCGCTTTGAATATATTGAACGTTTAGCAAACATTTATCATATTATGAATGAACCTGTCAAAGAATATCAGTTACTGGACACCGTCTTGTCAGTAGCAGAACTGATTGCCCTTCCTGCTGGATTAGAAAAGAAACTAGTACGCCGCCTTTTACGAGTAAAGCAACAACTATCCGATCAAGAAAAATAACTTGCGTTTTTTTAGGAAAGTGCTATGATTATTTTGTTGAATAAATGGGATGTAGCCAAACTGGTAAGGCACTTGACTCTGAATCAAGCAATTGTAGGTTCGAACCCTGCCATCCCAATTTGATGTGCTTGCTGAAAAAATGAACCCCCTGTAAAAGAACAATCTTTTTGCAGGGGGATTATTGTATTATTTTTACTACTTCTATTTAGTTTACATAATTAAATTATGAATAATAAAATCGGGCGTATTCTTAATACAAAAACTGATTTACCCAATAATTGCTAATGCTTTCTCCGGAACTTTTTCTCTAGGAACTTCCTCATACGTTTCTATGTGTGCTCCTTTATTGCTAATTTTCAAATAATGATTTTCTTTTAACACAGAAAGACCATTAAATTCAACCGTTCGTTCTTTCCCATTGGCATCAGCAGCTTTCTGCACATACCTTGCTGTACCATATTCATTTACTTCCTCTGGTTTTTGTGTCTTTACATAGACCTCTCCTTTTTCAACTAATGGATTTAGCTGATCAAGTATACCAGGGATTTCTCCATAACTTCCTTCAGTATAATATTTCAGTCCAAATAGCAAAATACCACTAATCGCCGCCAGTCCAATCAAATATTTAATCACTTTCATCTTTCTACCTCCTTGTTATATATTCAGTATATGGGTCAGTTAAAGAAATTCCATCCGTCCCAAGTTGGAGATTTTTCTCCTACTTTAGAAGCGAGAATCGAGTGTTTTTTTAGTAAAAATGATCGTTATTTGATATTATTGACGTGTGGATAAATCAGTTTTTCTCGTTTTGTCCATGTAAAAAATCATGTTGATAGCAAAGGATGTGTTCAAAATGAATCAAGAAGAATTATTTCAAAAAGTCAAGGAAATGATTAAGAACGGCAATTTCGATGGCGCAAAACGATTTATCGAAGAACATAAAGAACAATTAGGACCTTATAAAGAGAAAGCCCAAAATCTTTTAAAAGATGTAAATATCGACAGTGTCAAAAACAAATTTAAAAATCTATTCAAATAAGTAAAACTTTCACTTTTGTAAAATCAAAGGAGGATAATGCTGCTGCATCGTCCTCCTTTGGTTCTTTTCTGAATACTTCATACTAAAATAAACGTGTCGGATCGTAATGATAAGTCACATTGCCGTTCAGTGAGGCTTTTCCCACCACATATTTACGATTCTCCAACTTCAGCCACGCTTCTCGAAAAGCCATTAATTCTTCTCTTTTTACATCGATCTTTTCGATTTTTCCATCGATCAAATCTTGAATAAGTTGTTCATATGGATTCATTTTTTTCCTCCATCTGCTGTCAATCAATAAGTTGTAAAAATAGGTTCATATGCTTTTTTGGTATCTAGATCTTCTCTGACTTTGACTGTCGTATAAATAATTTTTTCTACTGGGATACTATAATAACTTCCTTCACCATTATTGAATCGGTGAACGTCTTTCTTTGCTAAAATACCATTTATTTTATTCGTCAGTACACGTTGTTCGACACTGTTACTTACAACATAGTAAATCACCCGAATATTATTGATTAAATGCAAATCGATTTCTAACACTACATGATCCATGAAAATCCCACTCCTTCTTTCACTTTGATTATAGCAAGTTTCTCCTCTAATTTCAAAATCGATACAGATTTTACCGGATAAATCCACAAAACTGCTTGCGCCATTTCGCACAAAGTGTTATTTTGTATCATGGACTTTATTTATTGGAGGCAATAGTATGATCGCGATCGGTCAATTTGTTTTTTATATTCCTTTTTTTATTATGATAAGCATTCTTTTCTATTACATAAAATGGACAAAAAAGAAGTTTTCAGTTTTACTGGCCTCTTTACCTGCTGTATATTTTACTTATCAAATTTTTTCTTTTAGGCATTGGGAAACAACGTCTGTATTAATAACACACATCATCGAATTGACGCTTTCAGTAATTTTTCTTATTATTTGGATCTATTTTTTATATAAGAATCAGAATTGAATCCCTCGCATGTTTAAAAAGAAAACGATTAAAGATGCAGCAAATTTCTGCCGATCTTTAATCGTTTTTTCTATTCTGTTATACCAAAAAAATGTTTGAATCGGTGAAGGATCGTTCCTTGTTTTAATTCTATAAATTCTTGTGCGATCGGGTACTTTTCTTCCAAATTTTCTTTGTTCTTTTCGATCAGGCTTTTCGCTTCTTCATATTTTTTATCTGCACATAGTGCTTTTACTTCCTGTAATACTTTTCCTGCTTCCATTTGCCTCACCCTCTTGCCATTTTATTGCTTTAAGTTTTATTTAAGTTATACGCATTATTCTAGTTTCATCCCAAATAACCTTTTTTCATTTTTACTCCTCGAACTAATCAGTTTTCTAAAGGCTGATTGGTTCGTCTTTTTTATTTTTCCTCCATTTCATTCTGCTCTTCTGTTAATTTATCTAATGCTTTGATTGATGCTGCGGCTCTTGCATAATCATAGCTGTATAATTCCATAAATTTATCAGGCAGAACAAACCACGCTGGATGATAACCGTTAGCTGTGACAGGGAATCCTTTATCTTTTTGGTTATCTCCATCCCATCTCAGAGCAACACCTTTTTTTCCTTTCCACTTTACTAAAGCGATCGAGTATCCCTTTTTTGTTTGTGTGCCGTCTTCAATAATTGCTAAAATTTCTATTTTTTCTTTTGGCGCACGGACTTCTTGAGGACGAACCATTTTCTATTCCTCCCTTATCTCATTACTTCACGACCAACACACTGCAAGGGGCATGTGATACGACATAAGAAGCGGTCGATCCAACTAATGCTTGTTGTATAGCACCTTTTCCTGTCGCTCCCATAACGATCAAATCAATATTTTCTTGTCCAGGGATGACATTGGCAATCAAATTTCTTGGATCTCCAGTTTCAACTATTGCGTGGATCTCAGCAATGCCGAACTCTTTGGCATCATTGATTTTTTTCAGCATGGCTACTTCTGTTCTTTGTTTTTCATCTGCATAGATTTTTGAAAAGGCATAGGCACTATGGGTCAGCTCAACTTTGTTGATGATTGACACGATAAATAAGTGGGCTTCATTGTCCTTTGCTAAGTCAAGGGCTTCAGCGAACGCTTTGATCGATTGTCTTGATCCGTCAACTGCTACCATGATGTTCTGGTATCTTTTACTCATTGGAACCGCCTCCTTTTTCTTTTATTGTAACATCTCAAGCAAAAATACAAAAAATATACGCAATATGTAAATAAAATGATGAACAAAAGCAATTTCTTTCGAGTTATTTATACATTTCTTTTCTCATCAGAACACCTGTTCTAATCCCATTATTACTGCATTATGTGAAATTCCTCATCATTTTTCACATCGAGCGAACATCATTCTGTTACAAAAAACGTGGATTTGTCATAAATTGTCATGCTTCTTTTACCTATGAAATATTTTCACGTGTTAAAGTATTCCTCGTTGAACACAACAAATAAAACTTTTTAACGAATAAAGGAGATTTTTCATGACATCACTTAAAACTTTACTTTTTGGAACAACTTTGGCTGCCGGCGCTGCATTCTTCATGGGAACGACTGCTCATGCGGACGAAGCTTATACCGTTCAATCAGGTGATACTCTATCAGCGATTTCTCAAAAATACGTTGGTGATAACTCCTTGATCAATGCCATTGCAGAATCAAATTCAATTTCTGATATTAACCTGATTTACTCAGGACAACAATTAACAATCCCAACAGAAGGCTCTGCACAAGCAGCCGTTCAAGAAGCACCAGTCCAAGCTGAACCTGTTCAAGCTGAACAACCTGTTGTACAAGAAACGGTTCAAACGGAAACACAAGCAGCGCCTGTTGCTGAAACACAAGCTGCTCCTGCTGTAACAGAAACTACTGCTACTCCAGCAAGCACAAGCTCTGCAAAAGAATGGATCGCACAAAAAGAATCAAGCGGTTCTTACACAGCAACGAACGGACGTTACATCGGCCGTTACCAACTAGATTCTTCTTACTTAAATGGTGACTACTCTGCTGCGAACCAAGAAAAAGTGGCAGAACAATATGTTGCTTCACGTTATGGTTCTTGGGAAGCGGCGAAAGCATTCTGGGAAGCAAACGGTTGGTACTAAGATTCATTATTTGAACGTTTAAACACATTCAAAACATAGTAAGAGGTCATGCGATTTATTCTTTCGCATGACCTCTTTTTGAGTTTAAGTTTAGTCTTTATTCCTTAACTATCGTTTGCCAGTATTTCTTGTATAAGAATCTATAAATCTACTATTTGAATCAATCTATTAGGTTTTAAACTGTCCCACCTTCACACAAATTTTTTTGATTTATTTGAATCTGGTTCCGTTGTTTAAAATTTTTCCTATATTCTTTTAGATAATATGTTATTTTCTTTCTCATCGCTCCAGGTGTACCTTCTCTTTATAAAAAAAGATATCAACAGAGAAACTCCGTCGATATCTTTTTTCCTTCTCAAAAAAACAAATTATGCGGCTAAGAAGACTCGAACTTCCACGAGGTCACCCTCACTAGCGCCTGAAGCTAGCGCGTCTGCCAATTCCGCCATAGCCGCATCACATCTTTTAGTTTAGGATTACATGTGTTTTTTGTCAAGAACATATTTTTGTTCTTTTTCATTTCTGTACGCCCTCCCTTATGCCATCTACACAAATAATTCATCCGAGCAACTCCATCATCTATTGAGGGTTGGTGAAAAAATCTGTTTTATCCATATGATCGATTTCAATGTTAAACGAACGACTCTGGGATTAGTAACTATTTTATTTTTTTTCTTCATTTCTTTTTTCCTCTTTTTCTCGATTCAGCTATCTTCTTTCATTTGGATATTGATTATTTCTTCTGTTGGTTACTATCCTTCTGGAATTCTAGACGCTGAAGTAATTCACGTTTTCTTTCTTCTAGAGATCATAAGTAACGAATAAACGAACTTCAAATAATTTTTTTATTGTAATTCATATTTGTATTGTTCGATGATTCTTAATACGATATGACACAATAAATAAAAATAGGCATGGCTATTTACAACAATAGTGCTATAGTAGAAAACAAATGAATAAGGTTACTTAAAGAGGTGAATACGATGAAACTGATCAAACTATGGGAAGCAGATTTAAAGAAAGCTTATCAGCTACAAACTAGCTTTGGACCAAATGAGAGTGGATTTATCAACAATGCTTATGGCTATACATTTGCTGAATTTTTAGATTATGTAAAAAAATGCGAAAAAACGTCTTTAGGAATCGATCTTCCTGAGAGTTACGTTCCCGCAACCGTCTTTATTTTAGAAAGTGATGAACATGAGTATGTAGGAATTTTTAATTTGCGCCATAAACTGAACGAAACATTAAGAAACGGCGCTGGCCATATTGGTTACGGCATCTCCCCTAATTATCGTAAAAAAGGATATGCCACACAAGGATTAGCATTAGTACTACAAGAGGCAAAAAAAATCGGCATTGATGAGGCACTTTTGTCTGTAAATAAAAAAAATCTTGGCAGTCTTAAAGCACAACAAAAAAATGGGGCTGCGATTTATCGTGAAGATGAGAAAGAATACTATACGAAAATCAAACTGATGTAAAAAAGAAGGATTCCAAAAGGAAAGGGATTTGAATGTCCTTTATCAATAGAACACATTTATTTAATTAACTTATAATATAGCAGACAAAATTTTATAAACAAAGAAACCTTTTATCTCTTTTCTTCTAGAAAGGATAAAAGGCTTTTTTGTTTTTCCTATTTGCTCCTCATAGCTAGTCAGCCAAGATTTCTATCGTATCCCCAACGCAATCCGTGCATAACGGCTCATCTTATCTGTCGTCCATGCTGGATACCAGACTAGTTTGACTTCTGCTTTCGTTACTTCTGGCACTTCTTTTAATGCGTCATGGATAGATTCTGTTAAAATATCTGCTAATGGACAGCCCATAGTTGTTAAAGTCATCTTAATGACTGTTTCTCCATTTTCAGGATTGAATTCTATATCATAAATCAAGCCTAAATTGACGATGTCGATTCCTAATTCAGGATCAATCACCATTTCCAAGGCAGCAAGAATACGTTCTTTGATTAGTTCTATTTCTTGTCCAGACCGTTCTTGGTTTGCTTCGCTCATCGTACGACACTCCTTAACACGATTTTTATTTATCATACTCTTTTTTTAGCTGCTTGTAAATGAGAATTTAGAAGGAAGATTCTCGTTTAAATTTATAAAAATGTTCTTATTAGATGTAATAGATTAAATTTATTCTAAAATAAACCTGATTCCTCATTTTTTTTGTGAACGATTTTTTATTTCTGGCAATACGCCAGTTGTTCGATACATTTTTTGTTCGTTTTCATTTGCAAACCGGCCAAATACTGAATGAGTTGGTAAAATATTGATAAATGCATCGTCGTCGATTTCATGAACGATCTGATCAAGATCATACATTTCGTAGCGGGTGATGACCATCATGATCATGTTCCCTTGCTTTTTTGAATAGCCACCGACAGACGGCAGTAATGTCATTCCACGTACCATCCGTTTTGCTAGTTCTTCTGTTACCTCTTCTGGCTTGACGGTAACGATCATTGCTGTTACTTTTTGATGACTCGTGTGGATGGCATCAATTACTTGAGTCATTGCATAAATGGAAATAATCGTATACAAGGCACTTTCCCAGTTAAAGAAGAAGCCTGCGATGACTACAATGATACCATTTAGAATCAGCATGTAATTTCCGACTGTTTTTCCAGTTGTTTGTGAAAGTACAAGAGAGATGATATCCATCCCACCAGTTGTAAAGCCCATTTTTAAAGATAATCCTACGCCAAGACCTAATAAAACACCGCCTACTAGGGCATTCATCAAAATATTATCAGTGATCTGTCCGACTGGAAGCAGCATCGTCATCACCGATACACATACAACATTCACAAAACTAAGGATCGTTGCTCGTTTTCCTACTTTGAGAAACCCTAATACAAACACAGGGATATTCAAAAGAAAAATAAATGTTCCTGTGTCTATCTTGATATGAAACCATTCATATAAAAGCGAGGAAATGATTTGAGCGATCCCATTCATCCCTGCAGAAAAGACATTGGCTGGAATCAAAAAATAATTTAAAGCGACCGCAGCGGTCAATCCGGTTATCAAAATAACCACTATTTTCTTTAATCTTTCATTTTTATGATACGCAGTCATAATTTTACTCACAAGCACCTCTCCCCTACTTTGGTATTCCAAATGTAAGAATAACAGTTTATCTATTAAAATAAAATACTTCGAACTCAAATGAGAAGAATTTTAGCAAACAGGTAAGAATCTGCCCTAATCCTATGATAAGATAGATGTATGGTAAATATTTATATGTATATCAGGAGGGTTCCTATGGCAAAAGATGCTAGCTTCGACATTGTATCAGAAGTCAATACAGAAGAAGTAAAAAATGCGATTCAGCAAACAACAAAAGAATTGTCCAATCGCTTTGACTTCAAGGATTCTACAGTAGAAATCAAATTAGAGAACAGCAATCTAGTTGTATTGAGCGATGATGATTTCAAAATCGAACAGATCAAAGATGTATTATTTGGTAAGCTGATCAAAAGAAATGTGCCAATCAAAAATATCCATTTTTCCGAATCAGAACACGCTCTAGGTGGCAAAGCTCGACAAACTGCCGATTTGGTCAACGGAATCGATCGTGAAAACGCGAAGAAAATCACTACAGCTATCAAAAATGAAAAACTGAAAGCAAAAGCACAAATCCAAGAAGATCAGATTAGAGTGACAGGTAAGAACCGTGATGATCTACAAGCTGTAATTGCTTTATTACGTAAACTTGACTTACCAATCGAGTTGCAATTCACTAACTATCGTTAATCAAAAAACGAGGCTGACGTCTGTCATTCCTCGTTTTTTTGATTTACTGCTTCTTTTGATAACCAAAAACGCTGTATTCCTTCTTCCAATTCCCCAACACTTCGTACTTCTCTTGCTGTTTGCCAATGTTGTGGGAATAAACGTCGATAAGAAAAACTAGAAAATCGTTGATCTGCCAATACAACAATTCCTTGATCCGCCATGCCACGAATCACTCGACCACCAGCTTGCAAGACTTTGTTCATTCCAGGAAGCTGATAAGCGTAAGCAAATCCAAGGTGTTCCTTCTCATCATAATATGATTTGATCAGTTCCTGCTCATGATTCATCTGCGGCAAACCTACACCTACGATCATACTGCCGATCAATCGGTCTCCTCTCAAATCGATTCCTTCTGAAAAAATCCCGCCAAGTACGCAAAATCCAATCAATGTTTCAGCGGGATTTGTTTGAAATTTTGTTAAAAATCGTTCGCGTTCTTCCTCATTCATGTCCGTTTCTTGGATTAGCACATTGCTGTCGGGATATTGCTGTCTGAATGCTTCCACCGCAAGATCTAAATATTGATAAGAAGGAAAGAAAACGAAATAACTCCCGACCTTTCCATCAGCAAAAGCATGAATCGTCTCTACTAATTTTGCCAGACTGTGTTCCCTTTTTCGATAAGTCGTCTCTAGGTAATTTGCGATGAAAACTTGCTGGTTTCCTTCTGGGAAAGGACTCGGCAGTTTGTAAGCCAGACTTTTTTGTCCCCCCAGTGTTTCCTGATAATAAGAGAGTGGTGAAAAACTAGCAGAAAAAAGAATACTGCTTTTTCCTTTATCCAACGACTGCTCAAGAAACAAGCTTGGATCAATACAAAACTCTTTTACTATCAGATCGCGATACGTTTTTTCGACTGTTGTTTCGTAGTGATCATCATAAAATTCACTGACCTTCAAAAAATGAAGCAAATCAAAATAATAAGGAAGCAATTGTTCTTGTGATGGGTGCTCAGGAAATTCTGCCAGCCATTCTTTAATTTTTTCGCTTAATTGATAACCTGCCTTTACTAAAGATTCAGCCGGTGCTTTTTGATGATGATAATCCCAATGATCTTCTTTTGCTATTTCTCGGATCGAATCAAATTCTTTTAATAGTTTGTTGAAACGGCGATGAAGTTTTTTGAATTCCTTTGGTATAGCTTCCTTACTTCGTTTCGTTTTTTCATAAGATAGTTCTGCCGAATACATCTCTCGGGAACGATTCACCAAATTATGTGCTTCGTCAATCAAAAACAGATAGTCCTCGTTTTTTTCATCTTCAAAAAAACGTCTTAAATAAACAGTTGGATCAAATAAATAATTGTAATCCCCAATGATTACGTCACACCAGATACTGACATCTAATGATAGTTCGAAAGGACAAAGTGTATGCTTTCTTGCATAAGTTTCGATGACTTCACGAGTGATCTGATTCTCATGATTCAAAAGATCCCATAAACCTTCATTAATCCGATTGTAATAACCATTGGCATATGGGCACTGATCTGGATTACAGGTCGTCTCATCTAAAAAGCAGATCTTGTCTTTCGCCGTCAAAGTGACACTTTTTACTTCAGCTCCTGTATCTTTTAATGCTGTCATAGCATCTTCAGCTACTTGTCTAGTTATTGTTTTAGCCGTTAGATAAAAGATCTTTTCTCCCTCTTCTTCCCCTACAGCTTTCAAAGCGGGGAATAACGTAGAGATTGTTTTTCCTGTTCCGGTAGGTGCTTCTACAAACAATTTCTGTTTCGTACGGATCGTTTTATAAGCAGCTACCGCTAGTTCACGCTGACCTTTCCTATACTCATCATGGGGGAATTTCAAAGCCATCAAAGAGGCATTGCGTACAGTGCGCCAGTTTTCTTGAAAAACAAGCCATTCTTTATAATCTTCAGTCAGCTTTTTAAAAAAAGTTTCTAACTGCTCTCTTGTCTGATGTTCAACCTTTCTCGTGATCACTTCTTCTGCCGTCTGAAAGTAAGTCAATTGCAGATTTATTTCTTGTAAATCATGTTCTTGACTATAGATATAGGCATACACCCTTGCTTGATGAAAGAAAAGTTCCACTTGTTCTGGTTCTAAATCTTCAAATCGTGGTTCGGAGGTTTTGATTTCATCTATATAATAAATACCGTCTCTTTTGAAAATACCGTCTGCACGGCCTTCAACGATCAGGTGATATTCATCTAATTGAACTGTTGTTTTTAAAAAGACTTCTTTTTCATAGTTTTCTCCCGCATCTTTTTGGAGCTTGCGGTGGATTCTCGCTCCTTCTAATGCAGTATGGTTACTTTTTTTACGATTGTCGATACTTCCACGTCGCAAAATAAATTCTACTAAGTGCCGCACAGATATTTTTGACTGTTTGATCATTTCCACCACCTCTTTCTCTCTAAGATTACCTGAAAAAACCTAGTTTAGCAAAAAGAGCTCTCTTTCCAAACATAAAAAAACACCCTGCTGATTAGGCAGGGATATAGGATATAGAATTTGGATTTTTGGATGAATCTAATGTAACAAGGACATATTAAAATGCTATGAAAACTTACTTTCCTTCTCTTTAGAATATCCAAATACTTTTCATATAGTCTGATAATTCAGATAAGTAAAGAGAAATAAGTACCTGTTTTTGTTTCCTAGCAATGAATGCGTTATACTAATGGATGAAAGAAGTTTTGGCTATCAAGGAGGAATGCACATGCATATCGAAAGATTAAAAACAGGAATGATTGAAGAAAACTGTTATTTGGTCTACAACGAAGAAGCACTTTTGATCATTGACCCTGGAGAAGATGCGGAACGAATCAAACAAGAAATCAAAAAAACAAACCAACAGCCGGTAGCGATTTTGCTTACCCATACCCACTACGATCATATCGGTGCAGTGGAACCTTTACGTGCGTATTATCAAATCCCAGTTTATGTCAGCCCACTAGAGCAAAAATGGCTAGGTGATCCGATTTTGAATCTTTCTGGACTCGGTAGACATGATGATATTGCTGATGTTATTGTCTCGCCTGCAGAATATGAATTTGAAATGAAAACTTATACTTTAGGAAACATGTCTTTTCGCGTCGTCCCTACCCCAGGGCACTCTATAGGAAGCGTCAGCTTTATTTTTGATGATTTTGTCGTTTCTGGCGACGCCCTGTTTAGAGGAAGTATCGGTAGAACCGATCTGTATACAGGGAATTTAGAACAATTACTTCATAGTATTTGGACCCAGCTGTTTGTATTACCTGATGAATTTGCAGTCTATCCAGGACATGGCGATGCAACGACGATTGAACAGGAAAAAAGGACAAATCCTTTTTTCAATCGTTAAAACGACTTAGGAGGAGAATAAAATGACAGAAACTACACTTTACATCGTACGACATGGAAAAACGATGTTCAATACAATTGAACGAGTGCAAGGCTGGTGTGATACACCCCTCACAAAGCAAGGACAAGAAGGCATTCATTATTTAGGTCTCGGGTTAAAAGATGTCGACTTTTCATTTGCTTATTCTAGTGACAGTGGTCGTGCGATCGAAACTGCCCGTATTATTTTAGGAGAACATTCTAAAGGAAAAGAAATTCCTTATTTTATTGAAAAAAGGATTAGAGAATGGTGTTTCGGGTCTCTTGAAGGTGGATATGACATGGAAATGTGGGGTGTGATCCCTCGTGTATTGAATTTTAAAACATATGATGAAATGTTTACCACAGAAGTTTCTTTTGAACAAATTGCTAATGCTGTATACAACTTAGATACCGCTGGGTGGGCGGAAACTTATGAAACATTGCGAGACCGTGTATGGACAGGATTTGAAGATATCGCCCATCACTGCGAAAAAAATGGTGGTGGAAATGTTTTAGTCGTATCTCATGGTTTGACGATCGCCTTTTTGCTTAATCTGATCGATCCTAAACAGCCTGTTCGTGCTGGGCTTTTAAATGGCAGCGTAACAAAGGTCACTTATGCAAACGGTCGATTTTCTATCCACGGCATCAATGATACGTCTTATATCGATAACGGGAAAACACATAGTCGCGACTCGTTTCTATAATGGGGATATTTTATTTTTTACCAGAGAATCATAAAAGGCAAAGTCTGAACGAGGGCTTTGTCTTCTTTTTTCTCTTCGTGTACTTATCTGCTTTATTTCTCAAGTTTTTCTTAATATTAAAAAACAGATTGGGTTTCTCAAAAAATAACGGTATACTATAAGATGTATCTTAATTGGGAAGGAAGGAATTTATGTTTTTTGCAAATATTATCAAAGCAGTGATTCTCGGTATTATTGAAGGAATAACGGAATGGCTGCCCATCAGTAGTACTGGTCATTTGATCCTAGCAGATGAATTCATCAAACTGGATGCCAGTTCACAATTTATGTCGATGTTCAATGTCGTTATCCAATTAGGGGCGATCTTGGCTGTCGTCGTTCTTTATTTTCACAAGTTAAACCCATTTTCTCCAAGTAAATCAACGGTAGAAAAAAAAGATACGTGGACACTTTGGTTTAAAGTGATCGTTGCTTGCATACCAGCCATCATCATTGGTTTGCCTTTGGATGATTGGTTAGAAGCAAATTTCCACAAGTTCTTACCAGTTGCCATTGTTTTGATCGTTTACGGTATTGCCTTTATTATTGTCGAAAAACGCAACAAAAACAAAACACCTCGTTGGACTTCTCTGAATGACTTTACGTACCAAGCAGCTCTTCTTGTTGGGTTATTCCAAGTCCTGGCACTTGTTCCCGGAACATCCCGTTCTGGCGCAACGATCCTAGGAGCTATCTTGATTGGTGCTTCGCGTTTTGTCGCTACAGAGTTTTCATTTTTCTTAGGGATTCCTGTCATGTTTGGCGCAAGCGGATTGAAGATCGTCAAATATTTAGCTGAAGGGAATTCATTCAAAATGGAAGAAACTGTTGTTCTTCTTGTAGGAACATTCGTATCTTTTGTGGTTTCCGTCTTAGCTATCAAATTCTTACTAAGCTATTTGAAGAAAAACGACTTTACCGCTTTTGGCTGGTATCGTATTATCCTTGGTATCATTTTGATTGGTTATTGGTTTATTGCAATGTAGAAAAAACCAGAACACTTCTCTTATTTGAGAAATGTTCTGGTTTTTTATTTTCTTTAATAACAATCATTATAAATAATAAAAACAACATCAAGCTTAATCACCAAATGATAACCATTATCGTTCTCATTTAGCTGTTATTATTATCAATTACATTTTTATTATGCTATCCTTGTTTTGACAAGGAGGTCTAATAACGATGACTAATCAGAAAAAAGCTTTTGCAGCAACAATCGGCTGCCTTTTATTTATGATCTTCGGTTTTATCTTCGACCGATTCTCTCTTACCATCACCCCACTTTTTTATATCAGTGCCATTATCATCGGTGGATACAAACAAACATCGGAAGGCTTGAAAGAATTGTGGAATGATCGGACACTGAATGTGGATTTATTGATGGCTTTAGCTGCTATTGGTGCCTGTTTGATCGGTAATTACTTTGAAGGAGCAATGTTGACATTCATCTTTTGTTTAAGCGGTGCATTAGAGGAATACACAACTAATAAAAGTCAAAAAGAAATTACTGCTTTGATGAATCTTCAACCACAAAAAGCCCAATTATTAAAAGAAAATGGACAAATGCAAGAAGTAGATGTTTCTCAACTAAAGGTGGATAACTTGGTATTTGTCGCTAAAGGAGCAGCTGTTCCGATAGATGGCTTTTTAGAAAGCACACAGGCAACGATCGATGAGTCTGCATTAAGCGGTGAATCTGTGCCTGTAGAAAAATATTTAGGCGATGAGATGTATGCAGGAACGCTGAATCAAGGAAATCCCATCACGATTCGAGTAACAAAAACGAGTTCCGAAACTGTCTTTGCTAAGATTATCCAATTAGTAGAAGAAGCGCAGAATACGCCAACTCAAACAGCTTCATTTATCGAACGAATCGAAAATAATTATGTAAAATTGATTTTGCTTGCTGTTCCTCTAATGATCCTTCTCCCCCACTTTTTCCTAGGTTGGAGTTGGGATGAAAGCTTTTATCGAGGAATGGTATTATTAGTTGTGGCTTCTCCTTGTGCGCTTGTCGCATCTGCTACACCAGCATCTCTAGCTGCTCTTTCAAATTCTGCAAAAAATGGGATTTTAATCAAAGGCGGTATCCATTTAGAAAAGCTTTCTGAATTAAAAGCGATTGCCTTTGATAAAACAGGAACGCTCACTAAAGGAAAACCAGTTGTAACTGACAGCTTTTTCTTTGATGAAAAGGATTTGGCACAACAACTTCTTGTTGCTATGGAACAAAAAACGACGCATCCACTTGCTCATGCGATTTTGCAATATTTCGATTGCACAATACCTGAAGAAATCCAATACTTACCAATAGAAGAAATTACTGGTTTTGGATTACAAACTACCTATTTAGGTGCGCAATGGAAAGTTGGCAAGCACGCATATGATCCTGAGACGATGATAATCAGCAAAGAGATTGCGGAAATGATCGAACGTTTGGAAAATCAAGGCAAAACCGTGATTTATCTTTCTAAAGATCAGCAGTTAATTGCTGTTTTAGGTCTGCTAGATATTCCAAAAGCAAATACCCAACAAGTAATTTCCTACTTTAAATCCCAAAACATCCATACAAGTATGATAACCGGCGACCATTCTGGCACAGCAAAGGCCATTGCTGAACAAGTAGGGATTGAACATTACTATGCAAGCTGTACTCCGGAAGAAAAAACACAACTAGTCAAAAAAGAGAATGAACTTTACCAAGTAAATGCGATGGTTGGTGATGGAGTCAATGATGCGCCTGCTTTAGCAGCCGCTTCTTTAGGTGTCGCTATGGGGCAAGGGACAGATGCCGCTATGGATATCGCAGACATCGTCTTAATGAAAAGCGACTTAAATAAATTTGTCTACAGTCATCGGCTATCTTTAAAAATGCGGCGGATCATCAAACAAAATATTATTTTTTCGATTCTTGTTATTCTCTTGTTGATTGCTTCTAACTTTCTGCAATTTTTAAATCTACCTCTTGGAGTTGTAGGACACGAAGGAAGCACAATATTGGTTATTCTGAATGGCTTGCGTTTACTAAGACCTTTACCTGATCTTTCTGATTCTTCAAAAAAATGTAAGTCTTGTCCACTATACAAAGCGCGGCTGTCTTCTGTCAAATAAGCAAAGTGTTTTTTTATGATTTTGTTTATTTTATGAAAAAACAGCTTATGAATAGGTCTTGAAGAATGAATTCCTACTTTTGCAACTTTCTAAAAACATGTTATGATTGTTTCGAAGAAAGTGAGGAATATATTTCATGGAAAGTTGGCTTTTTTTAGGAATTATTTTACTTGTAGCAATTTTAGCTAAGAATCAAAGTCTGATGATAGCGGCAGCTTTTGTTTTGATTATGAAGCTCATACCAGCCTCCCGTTCCTTTTTCCCTTGGCTACAAGGCAAAGGAATCAATATTGGGGTGACGATCATCACAGCGGCTATTCTAATCCCTATCGCAACAGGAGAAATCGGTCTACGTGATCTATTAGAAGCCTTTAAATCCCCTATTGGCTGGGTAGCTGTTTTTTGCGGTGGGCTAGTGGCTGTCTTATCTTCCAAGGGTGTAGGATTGATTGCTTCTGATCCACAAATCACTGTTGCACTTGTTTTCGGCACGATTTTAGGTGTTGTCTTCTTAAGAGGAATCGCCGCCGGACCGGTCATTGCTTCTGGTATCACTTACTGTATCTTACAAGTATTTGCTTTAGGAAAATAGAACAAATTTTGTCTATTTTAGGAGATTCTTAACACCCCCAATTTACTGATCCGTGATATACTGACAACGAGGTGATACAATGTTCGAAAAATTAAAGTATTTCATAGGAACAATCGGCTGGTTTCTTCTAGCGGTACTTTTGATTCTGGGCTTAGCTTATCTATTATTTCCTGATTTGATACAAAATGTGTTTGATACTGCTTTTTGATTGACCTATTAAAACGATATAGGGGATGCTCCTGCGATGCAGGGGCTTTTTTTAATCAATGTTTTGTAATAATTTAGGCCGTGCCAATGAGACTTCCTATAGAATTCGATGCTCTTTTTTCTTTTTGGCTCTTCTGCTCTTTTTTGTTATACTAGATTACAGTGGACAAAAGAAAGAATGATCGCATCCACTTCAACGAATATCAAAATGGAAGAATTAGTGCCTGTTTTCAGGTTACTTTGAAAAGAAAGGAAGACGCTTGTGGAAACTTTTGAAGGTCTTTTAATTGATACGTACGTTTTACAAGAACAGCCAATGATGCTGACTGGGATCAACTTGCAGCTTGAGGACCGTGTGATCAATGGCCTGCTTAAAGATCGCTATTTGGCAAAATATATCTTACGTTTGCCCCTAAATAAATATGTGCTGGAAGTAAGTGGCAAATGGAACCGTCGGAACCAGTTGGTCATAAAAAAAATGTTGATAAAAAATATCGATGAATACATTAAAATAATCGGTACACCAGAATAGCCTTTACTGATCAAAGGATACTGGTTATAAAATAACTGCAGTTTCTTAATAGAAAAACAAAGAACAACAGGGAATCGTATCCCTTTTCAAAAAAAACTTTGCAAACGGTTCTCTTTGTTATATAATAACTTAGTACCAAACATTCCCATTCAAACTTTGTTTAAATAGATAAATAAAAATCTAGTTTGGTTTGACGCTATTGCCTCCCACAATAGCGTCTTTTTGATTTTTTTCAGCTTGTACTATCCGTTTTTACTGAAAAAAAATCCTAATAAAAGACTGTTAAGGAAAAAAACTTGTCATGTTCATATTGCAAAGCACGCTGCCTTTAGGTATAATAATGAATGTTGAATTATGCGGTAACACGCGTAAGAACTTAAGTTATCGGAGGTGAAACTAATGCCAAACATTGAATCTGCAATCAAACGTGTTCGTACAAGCGAAAACGCTAATGTGAAAAATTCATCTCAAACAAGCGCTATGCGTACTGCAATCAAAAAATTTGAAGATGCTGTAGCTTCAGGTGCTGACAACGTAGATGCGTTATATAAAGAAGCTGTTAAAGCTATTGATATGGCTGAATCAAAAGGTCTAATCCACAAAAACAAAGCTAACCGCGACAAATCTCGTTTAAGCAAAAAGATCGCTAAATAAAAGAATCGGCTTCGGCCGATTTTTTTATTTGTCAAAAAAAGGACAAAAACAAACGACCTTCCCGCATGCTTTGCCCTCGTCTTTCTTCTTATCGATTTCTTAACAACTGCCCTGTGCGCAAAACGAATAGTTGAAAACTTAATTCTTTTTCGATTTGTCCCGTTTTGATTTGATAATCCATCTCAACTAATTGATCAAACAACTGTACCAGCAAATGTTCATCGAATTTTTTTACTTCCTGCATGGCAAGTTTTACACGATATGGATGGATTTTCAATGTTTCAGCAATATTTGCCTGCTGATAACCAATCTTTACAAGAAATTTTGTCTGTAAAAATAAACGTAATTGAGAAAGCAAAATCGCATTAATTTTGATTGTTTCTTCCCCTTGCATAACTAAATCTTCGTATAAACGCAAAGCTTGTTCCGTCTTCCCTTTTAAAATATATTGGGTCATGTCAAAAATATTATGTTCTAACGTTTTAGGAACTAATTCTTCTACTTCTCTTACCGTGATTTGCTGTTGATTTTGTCCATAAAGGACCAATTTCTGTAACTCTCTCATCATTTTGGATAAATCTAAGTCGGTCAACCTCAAGAATAAATCAATTGCACTTCGTTCCATTTTGATTGAGGAATTCTCTAAGGTATTCATCAGATATTGACGTACTTCTTTTTCATTCAACTGTTGGACATTGATGATGATTGCTGTTTTTTTCAATTGTTTCGTTACTTTTTTCCGTTCATCCAACTTTTCATATGGCGCAAAGAATACTAATACAGTCGATTCTAATGGTTCTTTCAAATAAGCCGTCAATAAATCAGTATTTTGTTCGATTCCATTGTTTACTTTTTCACCTGTTAAAAAATAAGGATTCTCTACGAATACTAACCGTTGATCTCCGAAAAACGGCAACGTCTCTGCTTCAGCTACTACCTCATCTAAACTTGCATTTTCCATGTCAAAACTTAAAAAATTTAAGTCATCTTCGCCCTCTAATTGGATTTTTTTGACAATTTCTGTCCGAACTTGATCTTGGAGAAACTTTTCTGTTCCTAAAATCAAGTAACAAGATGCAAGTTTTTCTTTACGTATTTTTTGTAACTCTGCTTGTATACTCAAATTACTCACCACTTTCAAAAATTATCCTACCATGAGCAGATGAGAATTACTAGTCTATCATTGTTTCCACTAGCCCATGAGGATGAAAAACTGGATGCCAGCGATAGGTGATCATTCCTTGTTGATCCGTTCGCCATGTTTTTATCTGATTTTCTTCTAGTGTCTCCAATACTTCGCTGTGCGGGTGACCATAACGATTATTTACGCCGCAGGATATAATCCCATGTTTTGCTTCAATATGGGAAAGAAAATCTGTGTTACTTGACGTACGGCTACCGTGATGACCTAATTTGACTACATCGGCTTTCAGATTAGGATAAATCAAAAGCAATTGTTTTTCCATTGCTTGATTCAAATCTCCTAAAAATAAAAAGCGCCTATTGTTATATTCCATCCATAGACCAATCGAATCTTCATTTCTTCCCTCTCCCTTTTCAAAAGGAGTCAATACATAAAGATCATAATAACCGCTGATCCTGTCCCCATGTTTGATTTCAATGATCTCAGTACCATTTTTTTGAGCTTCAGATAAATGCCTTTGTAATGGCTCATTTCGTCCAGCGCCCCAACCGATATAAATTTTTTTGATAGTAAAATGCTGAGATAACGTGGGTAATTCTCCCACATGATCCGTATCGTCATGTGTCAAGATGAGTTTATCGATTACACTTATCCCCTGACCTTTTAGATATGGAACGATATTTCTTTCAGCAGGAGGACGTATCATACCTTGCGCCCACTTTTCTCTTTCAAAGTGTAACTGACCTCCAGTATCGATCAAAATCGTTTCTTTTCGAAAAGGACTTTGCAAAAAGATACTGTCTCCTTGACCGACATCGATAAAAGCGATCGTTGAAGAAAAGCGTAAAAATGGCAAAGTCAAAAAAATAAAAGAAAAAAGACCAACATAAAACAAGTGTTTCACAGGTTGTTCTTTCAACCTATCCGTACAAATCAGTAATCCGAAAATATACATCCCAGATAGTACAAGGGGCAAACGTCCTATAATGAGAGACGACCCTGAAGAAAAATCGATTATTCGCTCAAATAAGATTAATCCCTCTTCTATCAGCAAAAGTAAAGTTTCCGGCAGCCAGCGATTGAAGAGTGTGAGAAATAACACACCAGGAAGAAAAAGAAACTTGAATACCGGTGCAATCAGTAATGTAAAAAGACTACCTAAAATAGGCCACTCATAAAAATGCCATACAATCAACGGCATCGTGATCATAGTAAACAGGACGTGAGAGGCCGTTTTTTTCAACCAATCTCCATCAAAAGAAATCAGGATAAACAAAAAACTCATGAAAAAACTAAGCTGTCCACCCGCATGAAAAAGAAATCGAGGATCAAATAGTAAAAGAAGCCAAAAGACAACTGCAAATAAGTCCATGGTGGAATAATGCTTATTCAGCAATTTGACTAGCAATCGCAATAAAAACAGCAAACTAGCACGCAAAACAGAAATAGAACTTCCTGCAATAGAAACATAACAGATAGTTAGTAGACTCAACGGAATAATACTGACGTGTAGTGGCCATCCGATACGTCGAAATAAATAATACAGCCACCCTAAATAAAATTGGATGTGTAGACCCGATAGACTGAACAGATGCAGCAAACCACTCTCCCTAAAAATTTCTTCTGATTCTCTGAATCCTGCATCTTTATAGCCCCATAATAAAGAATTAATATATACACTTGTTTTTTGCGGAAATTCAGATTGGACAAAGGAGATAAAAGATCCTCTTTTTCTCTGAAGCCAGTTTCGCCAGTGATTTTGCATGGTGATCTGTTCAATCTTTTGAATTTGGAACCGTCCAGAGATTCTATGGTTCCTGAAGTAAGCTTCTTGGTCAAAATTATAAAGATTCCGCTTTTTTGCTGGAAAAATGAACTCGCCTTCAGCAGTCAATTCTATTCCCTTTCCTCGGAAGTTAAGCCATGTTTTCAATTCTGCTTCTGTGTTTACTTGATAAGAAAGCTGGAGCTTTTGTTTATTCTCTGATAACCTTCCTTCCATTGTCAAAAAATTACCATTTGCACGAATCGTATCTGTAAATACAGTAATTTGCGCAGATGTTGTTTTTTCCTCTAAAAATGAATACTCTTGTAGCCTATAAGAAATGGATACCGTTATGCTACACAAAATACACAAGTACGCGATAAAACGTCCTTCTTTTAGCGAAAACCATAAAAAAATTCCGGCAAGAAGCAAACGATAACCCCAATTGTCAGTGTAATACAACAAACAGATAATCATCGACGTAATTGCCGGAAAAATCAACCGATTTCGAACATGCCTTTCTAAAACGCTAGACATGTTTTCCTGTTAATTCATTTTGAAGTTTTGAAAAATGCTGTGAGTCTAAAGCAACTTGGTGTACAGATACACCTAATTGTTCGATCAACGCTTGGGCATAAGGATCATTTCGATAGTCATGGAGATAATTGATCCCTTTCACACCAGCTTGCAACAAAGCCTTTGTACAGGCCAAACATGGAAAATGTGTGACATAGATTTCTGAACCTTCCGTCGGGATACCAAGTTTTGCACACTGTAGGAGTGCATTCATCTCTGCATGGATCGTTCGCAAGCAGTGTCCATCCACGACGTAACACCCTTCATCTATGCAGTGGACATCTCCACTGACTGCTCCATTATAGCCGCCAGCAATGATCCTTTTTTCTCGAACGAGTGTCGCTCCTACTTCTAAACGTGTACACGTACTACGTAAAGATAACAGTACTGCCTGAGCCATAAAGTACTGGTCCCAAGGAATGCGTTCATTATGTGACTTATCAGTAACTTTTTCTTTATTCGTATCGCATGCTTTTGAAGATTTTTCTAACATGTTTTATATTCCTCCGTTTTTTCAAGTTGATTAAAAAGTACTCATTGCTTAAACAAAATATTCTTTAAATATAACGAATCATCCTGTCTGACAAAAGATCCTACCCTTCACTGCCGAAATGAAGTCCGTCATCCATTAGCCCATTATAAAAATTCTTCGAATCCATTTGTTCAAGAAATTCCGTATAAAAATCGATACTTCACAATCATGGCGTTTTGCTACTTCTGTGAGAACAGAGATATATTCTTTGATCAACTTGTTATTCCGATATTTTTGTTTTGTCTCATCGACTGCTGGTGGCGTGATAAAGAAAGCATGATCAGAACTATAGTCTTTTTTCAGCTGAACTATCATCCACTGCAGATTTTTTGGTACGTTTCTTTAGAAAGTTGTTTATGCTCTGCTAGATCATTCGTCCCAATGAGAATAAATACTTTATCTGCTGTATAGCTAAGTACATCTTTGGCAAAGCGTTCTCGTAGAGCTTGACTGTTATTGCCGCTGACAGCCGTATTCATAATATGAATCCCAGATATTTTATTTTGGAGATAGACATTCAGCATTGGTTTTTTAATGTTTCTTTGCGAACAATCAAGCTATTTCCTATCCAAAAATACTACCTCCTCGTCCTGCCAAGCTCTTAGAATTGGATTATTCTTAGTATCCATTAGCGTCCATTTATTGCTCGTGCCAGTCGATTTTGAGTCATTCTATTTAATTGTAACGAAGTTTTTTAGTTTTTCAACTGTCTTTTCACCGATACCAGAAATCTCCTGCAGGTCTTCCACTTTCTGGAAGGATCCGTTTTCTTCTCTAAATCGAATGATTTCTTGCGCTTTGACTGATCCGATCCCAGGAATCTGCTGAAGTTCTGATGGAGTGGCTGTATTGATATTTATTTTGGGAGGCTCGGAATCTGCTGTAGGCTGTTTTCCTTCCGAGGATGCCAACTGATCAAGATGTTCTGGCAGCTCTTCACCTACAGCAGGGATATATAGGACTTGCTGATCTTCTATCTTCGCAGAAAAGTTGATTCGATCGCTATCCGCTTCTTCTAATAATCCACCTGCACGCTTTAGTACATCATAGACCCGTTCTTCTGAAGAAAAGGAATAGATACCAGGCTCCTTCACACTTCCTTTGATATCAGTGTACATGACCTTTGGACGAGCATCCTCTTCTACATCGTTTCCTTCAGCTGATGGATCTTCTCCACTGGAACTAAACGAAGAAAGTATTTCTTTTGCAGCAGTCTCTTCTGGTTCTCTATAAAATAGCAAATTTGATAATAAAAAACCACTTGCGATACAAAAGATAAGAACTATCATAGACATCCAAATGATCAATTTGGGTGAAGCTAGTATTTTCTTGCTGATTTTTTCTATCATTGTTCTTTTTCCAAAGAATGACCAGTAAAAATCATTCATTACTCCTTTCATTTAAAATTGAAGAAACAGTGAGCTCTGGCAAAATCGTCCCTTCAACATCTAATTACGTCAATTTTTTCTTTTGTTTTTATTTTTATCGTGAAGATTTTTGACGAAAAAGAGGGGGGTGTGACAGAACTCGTGTCACACCCCCTCTTTAATTATTTAGTTTCATTTCATTTTCTCTAGATAGTCAAGCGCTTCTTGTACTGTTTTTACTGGTACGATTTTCATTGAGGAATTCAATTTTTTAGCGGCAGCTTTTGCTTCTTCGTAGTTGGTTTTTATTTCAGGATATTCTTTCTTAACATCGTCTGAAATCGTATCATCTGGTGCAAAGAAAATCTCTACGCCAGCTTTATCCGCACTTGCCACTTTTTTATCGATTCCTCCGATTCGGCCAACTTCTCCTTCACTGTTGATCGTTCCAGTTCCTGCAATTTGCTTACCATGTCGCAAGTTTTTACCAGTGACTTGTTCATAGATTTCTAAAGTGAACATCAATCCCGCTGATGGCCCACCGATAGAGCCAGAATTAATACGAACATCTGTATCTGATTCGATCTCGGTATGGTCAGTAAGCGTGATACCTATTCCTGCCTTTTTATCTGTTGGTAACTCGATCAGATCACCAGAAGCTGTTTTTTCTTCACCATTATGCAAATAACTGATTTCGATTGTTTGTCCAACTTTTTGGCTTTTTACATAATCCATAAATGCTTCTGTACTTTGAAAGCTTTTCCCGTCTACTTTTGTTACTGTATCTCCAACTGAAAGCTTGCCAAAGAAATTCGATGTTTTCTCTACACTCATGACATATACGCCTTTGAATTCCATTTTATAAGGCTTGTCTGCAAGTTTTAACGCTTGTTCGATTGCTGCATTTTGGGAAGAATCCATATAATACTGTTGCATTTGATTATATTCTTCATCTGTCGCCCCACCAGTCAATTCTTCTTCACTGATCAATTCTTCAAAAGGGATCATTTTAGCTTTTAAAGCTAAGAAACCTGTAGCTTGCCTGATACCAACAGAGGTAAGAGAGAAAGACCCAGAACCTTTATCTTCCTTATCATTGACCGTAATTAGTTCTTTCAGATCGATCGTGGCTCCCGGTGATTCTACATAATACGGCAAGGGAACTACTACAAATCCAATGATCAACATTCCAAATATGATAATTAGTACTGTTTTCAACCATTGTTTAGCTTTCATTTGATTCACGCTTTCCAGCTAAAGCTTCGTTGATCACTGGCGGTAAGTAGCTGCTCACATCTCCGCCAAAGTGCAGTACTTCTTTTAAAATACTGGAACTCACGTGACTATATTCTGGTTTTGCTAATAAGAAGACAGTTTCCAATCCATCATATAGATGATGATTCATCTGAGCAATCTCTCGTTCATATTCAAAGTCTTTGATACTTCGTATGCCTCTGATCAACGCATCTGCACCAATCTCTTTTGCTGTTTCTACCGTCAATTGATTTTCTTGATGCATGACTTTTACATTAGGAAGATGAGAAACAGCTTTTGTGATCAATGTCATTCTTTCTTCTGGGGGAAACAAACTTTTCTTTGAAGTATTGATAAAAACACCAATTACTACCTCATCGAATAATTTAGCCGCACGTTCCACCGTATCTAAGTGACCTTTTGTAAAAGGATCAAAACTTCCTGGGAATAATGCACGTTTCATTGATTTCCCTCTTTTCTATAGATAGTTACGGCCGTTATGCCATAAATCTGTTTTCTTATTTGATGGAATCCAGCCACAGTTTCTGGCAATTCGACTGTTTTATCCGTTTCGCATACGATAACTGCGGTTTTAGAAAAAAGTCCCAGTTCTTCCATTTTATGGATTTGATCGATTATTTTTTGTTTTGCATATGGCGGATCAAGAAACAAGTAGTCGAATTGTTGTTTCTCCGCTGCTAGCCGTTCGATTGCTTTGTCCGCATCAAGTTTTATTGTGGTAAATTTCTCTGGTTCTTTCGTAATTTCGATGTTTTCTTTGATGATTTTTAGCGCTTGGTAATTTTTGTCTACGCATACCGCATGACTGCAGCCTCTAGATACTGCTTCGATAGCTAAACCACCGCTTCCTGCAAACAGATCCAATACTGTCTCTCCATCAAAATATGGTCCAATCATATTGAATATGGATTCTTTTACTTTATCTGTAGTTGGTCTGGTGTTCGCCCCTGCTAAACTTTTTAAACGGCGCCCGCCATAATTTCCTGATATTATCCGCATCTACTCACTCCTTAGAAATGGTACTGGTACTAGTATACCAAAAAAAAGACAAAAAAATACTTGGACAATGATCAAAAATCGATCGTTATCCAAGTTATTTTTTATTTAAAAACTGCTCATAAGAGATTTTTAAAGATGTTCAGCTAATCGGATTTCTGTATTTAGCTCTTCGATTTCGAAACCTTCGTCTTTTAATACTGTTTTGTTTCCTATTTTTTCGGCAAAATTCATTTCGATATCCGGTCGGTAAGAACGTTCTACGTTTCGAACAAAATGTAATTTACGGATTCGTTCTTCTGTTTCTTCAAATGTCTCTTCATTTAAGTAAAGCACGACATATTTCATTCTTCTTGAGACATAATGCAACAAGCCGAACTTTTTCAGATTCTTTAATTGTTTTAAGCTGTAGACCCATACGATCAGCCCGCGTCGTTTTGTTATTTCAAATTCACTATTGTCTAATTGCATGACAATTACCTCCGCATCCAAAGTGTTTTTTCGTTTCAAAAAACGGGCTACCTGCATCTACTTTGATTTCATTAGAAACTTCTTCGGCAAGTACTTGGACAATTTGATCCAACAGACTTTGCAGCTGTGTTTCACTATATCGGAAAGCTGCAACATGCTCATCCATATCAAGCTGTCTTTTTGCTTTTCGAACAGCTCGTTTTTTTTCACGATAATCAGGTGCATACTCACCATATGCCGCTACATTTTCAAATGCTTCTTTCTTAGACAAGAACGCTTCTTTCAACTGGCAAACTTTTGCAGATTCTTCCATTGACTGTTTATGTTCAAGATAAGAAGCCATCGTTTTACTCTTTTTTATCATTTCAGCGACTTGGAGGCATTGATCCTCCAGTTGAAACAGCTCTTCGTTAACGATCACTGCTATCACTACTTTCTCCGTTTTCTTCTTGCAATAAGACTAACATATTTTCTTTAGAAAAAGCAATGCCTACAGAATCCGTTCCCGGGTCCATGAAACGATCATGGTTGTAAGGATCGCTGTACCAATATAAAAACGAAAAAGTAGCGTCAATCGCCGGATGAATAAATAGCCCACTAGTATTTTCTAATTTTTGTTTACTGATTAACTTCTCCAATTCATCATTCGTCAGTGAGAATTTCACTGTCGTTTGAGCACTGCCTAGCGATTTTTGCCAATCAGCCATACGTTCCTCTGACAATATTTCCTCAGGCCTTGTCAAAAAATCATGTAGTAGCAGCTGACTGTGGTTTTGAAAGGCAAGTGTTTGATTGTATATGGGAAGTTCGTCTTCTCTTCTAAGCATATTTAATAAAGTCGTACTTTTTCGTTCTTTAACGCGATTGATTGATTCCCAATCAGCCGATTTATCTGCTTGATAATGTGGAAGGCCTTCACCAAACACTTGATATGGCAATAGTTTCAAAAGACTATCTTTATCTAAATACACAACTGAAAATAGGCCGTTTGTTGTTTGATCAAAAAATAAAATAGCAAAAGTGTCGTTATCAAAAGCAATTAGCGGACGGTAATTCATATCCTCTTCCATTAGTTCGATTCCAACTTCTGTATCATGGTACTCAAAAGTGAAATTAGTATAGATAGTAGTGATTTTCGTAAGATCTTGCATCGTCATCCCTAAATAAAACGGCGCGATATCAGCAGGCCCTGTTTGCAGTACTTTAACAGTTGTGACTCTGCTGTCTTGGATGTTCGCTTCAAATGTGAGATGACTAGCTTTATTTTCATAATATCTTGTTTCAAAACCAAATCCGCTAGTTAATCGATCATAGGCTTGGCCAAAATCCTTTTCCAGCTGATCGATCGGTTTTCCGATATAAGTAGAAAAACCAGTTGCTTTAAGCTCCTGGTATTTCCACGTTGTCATTTGGTTTGATATTTGTTGATCAGAGTTTTCCTTCACTTCAAGTTTTGGCGGAAACAAGACTGGTTCCATGTAGAATGCCACAATAACTAATAGCAGAATCAGCCAAAACAAACCCAGTCTTTTCATGTTTCCCCACCTTTCGCTTATTATTTCTCAGTCACTTCAATCAAAAGGTCACCAGACGAAATAGTGTCTCCTGAAGACACATATACATGTGCGACTTCTCCGTCAAAACGTGCTTCGATGGCCGTTTCCATTTTCATCGCTTCAGTAATCATCAACGTATCACCTTTTTTAACGTTATCGCCTTTTTTCACTAATACATCCAAAACAGAACCAGACATCGTTGCTCCAATTTGTTCTCGGTTTGTCGGTTCAGCTTTCAATCGGGTTTGGACCGTACTGATGATCGAATTATCTTTGATAGTGATTTCACGTCTTTGTCCATTCAAATTGAAGAACAGTACGCGATTCCCTTCGATATCGGGTTCTCCGATTTCATCTAAACGAATGATAAGCGTTTTTCCGCGTTCGATTTGTACATTGATTGTTTCACCCAAACGTATACCTTGGAAAAATGTTGGTGTGTCCAGTAATGTAACATCGCCAAATTGATTATATGCTTTTTGATAGTCCAAAAAGACTTGCGGATACATCAAATAGCTTAATACTTCGTCTTGTTTTGGTTCATAGCCGATTTTTTCTGCCAATTCTTTTTTTACTTCGTTGAAGTCGACTGATTCAGCCAAAAGACCTGGACGTTCATTCAATGCAGGTCTGCCTTTAAGAATAATCTTTTGCAATTTTTTAGGAAATCCGCCAACGGGTTGCCCTAGTTCTCCTTGGAAGAAAGTCACAACAGATTCAGGGAAACTTAGTGTTTCGCCTTTTTCATAAATATCTTCTTCTGTAAGATCATTTTGGACCATAAATAGTGCCATATCTCCAACTACTTTAGATGATGGAGTTACTTTAACGATATCGCCAAACATCAAGTTGACAGTATGATACATTTGTTTGATTTCATCCCAGCGATGACCTAATCCGACAGCTTTTGCCTGTTGCTGTAGATTCGAATACTGTCCTCCTGGCATTTCATGCATATATACTTCTGTTTCAGGAGCATTCAAGCCGTTTTCAAACGGTTTGTAATACATGCGCACATCTTCCCAATAATGGTTTAATTTCTGTGCATTTTCAATCGTGATTTCTGGCAGCCGTGGACCATTGACCAGTGCATAATACAAGCTGCTCATGCTAGGCTGACTAGTATTCCCACTCATTGCACTCATTGCCACATCAACGATGTCTACTCCTGCTTTTGAAGCAGCAGAATAAGTGATGATTCCATTCCCGCTGGTGTCATGAGTATGCAGATGGATTGGCAGATCTGTCGTTTCTTTCAATTCACTAATCAAACGATAAGCTGCCTGCGGTTTAAGCAGCCCAGCCATATCTTTGATTGCAATGATATGCGCACCCAGTTGTTCTAGTTCCTTTGCCATGTCTTTATAATACTGAACAGTGTATTTTGCCCGACTTGGATCGTTGATATCGCCAGTATAGCAAATAGCTGCCTCTGCGATTTTACCAGTATCCCGTACAGCTTGGATACTTTTTTCCATTTGTGGAGTCCAGTTCAAACTATCAAAGATTCGAAATACATCGATTCCTTGCGCTGCTGCTTCTTTGACAAATTCCACCAATACATTGTCAGGATAATTAGAATACCCAACGGCATTTGAACCTCTGAAAAGCATTTGCAGCAACGTATTAGGCATTAAAGAACGAATTTTTCTCAACCGTTGCCAAGGATCTTCATTCAAAAAGCGGTAAGCCACATCAAATGTTGCTCCCCCCCACATCTCACTTGAAAAGAGTTCAGGAAGACCTTCTCCAGTCAAACGTGCAATCTGCTTGAAATCCTTTGTCCGAACACGAGTTGCTAGCAGACTTTGATGGGCGTCTCTAAATGTCGTATCCGTCAACAACAAATTTTCCTGTCCTTTGATCCATTCGACCAAAGCATCGGCACCCTTCGCATCTAATACATTCTTAGCCGTTACGTAATCAGTTCTTGTGATTAGATCTTTAGGCATACGTGGTTCTTCATAAAATGGTTTTTCGCCACTTTCGATACCTGGAAAACCATTCACAGTAATTTCACCGATATATTTCATCGTTTTGTTTCCGCGGTCTCGTAGTCGAGGAAATTCAAATAATGTTGCTGTACTATCAATGAAGGTTGTTTTTGCATTTCCTGATTGGAATTCAGGATGTGTGATGACATTGAGCATAAATGGAATGTTTGTTTTCACTCCACGGATTCTAAATTCTTTCAAGCAACGTTCCATTTTCTGAATGGCTGTTTCAAAAGTAGCACCATGCGTACATACTTTTACTAGCAATGAATCAAAATACGGTGTCACTACATAGCCCGCGTAAGCATTTCCGACATCCAGACGTACGCCAAAACCACCAGGTGAACGATACGTATCGATTTTCCCTGTGTCTGGTAAAAAGTTATTCAACGGGTCTTCTGTAGTGATTCGGCATTGAATGGCTGAACCATTTAATTTAATTCCTTCTTGCTGAGGCAATCCGATTTCTTTATGCAGATCCAAACCTTGAGCAATCAACAGTTGCGTTGTTACGATATCAATATCTGTAATCATTTCTGTGATCGTATGTTCCACTTGGACGCGAGGGTTGACTTCGATAAAGTAAAAATCATCTCCTTCAACAAGAAATTCTACTGTACCTGCGTTGACATACCCGACATATTTCATCAATTGGACAGCTGCCTGGCAGATTTTTTGACGTTGCTGTTCATTCATAGAGACACAAGGCGCTACTTCTACTACTTTTTGGTGACGGCGCTGAACAGAACAATCTCTTTCAAAAAGATGGATGACGTTTCCATGCGTATCCCCGAGAATCTGTACTTCGATATGTTTAGGATTAGCGATGTATTTTTCAACATACACTTCATCACTACCAAAGGCTGCTTTTGCTTCGCTTTTCGCACGTTCGTAGCCCTCTCTTGCACTCTTTTCATCGTGAGCTACACGCATGCCGCGTCCGCCGCCGCCTAGAGCTGCCTTGATCATAATCGGATAACCGTATTGTTTCGCAAACTCCAAGGCATCGTCTATAGAAGCGATTGGTCCATCTGTGCCTGGAATCGAAGCAATCCCCGCTTCGATAGCTGCAGCTTTTGCTTTGATTTTATCTCCAAAAATATCTAAATGATGCAGTTTGGGTCCAACAAAAATGATGCCTTCTTCTTCGCACCGTTGCGCAAAATTCAAGTTTTCCGACAAAAGACCGTAACCCGGATGAATAGCGTCAGCTCCGCATTCTTTCGCGATAGAAATGATCCCTTCAATATCTAGATACGCATCAATCGGTTTTTTTCCTTGTCCTACTAAATATGCTTCATCCGCTTTGAAACGGTGTACGGAATATTCATCTTCTTCTGCATAGATTCCAACAGTTTTAATTCCTAATTCTGTACAAGCACGAAATACACGTACAGCGATTTCACCCCTGTTAGCAACTAAAACTTTTTTCATCGAACCACTCCTACATCTTTTTTTATTATAAACCTAAGCTCTTGCGTTTTTCATCCGCACTGATGTTGAGGACAAAGCCGACACAAATCGAAAGCATCAGCAAACTGGAGCCTCCTTGACTTAAAAATGGGAACGTGATCCCTGTCAAAGGAATAACACCAGTAATTCCTCCAAGATTGACAAATACTTGGATCAAAAACATTGCGCCGATCCCAATGCACAAAAGCGAATTGAACGGATCTTTTGAACGGATACCTACAAGGACAATGCGCACAATCATAAAGAATAGCAACGCTAATATCAAAATCCCCATAATCACTCCCAGTTCTTCCACTACGATTGCATAAATAAAATCGGTTTGTGCTTCTTGTAAAAATCCTTTTTTCTGGATACTGTTACCTAATCCCCTGCCAAATAGTCCTCCGTTGAACATGGCATAGTAGCCGTTGACTAGTTGATGCCCTTTATTTAATTCGTCTGAGAAAGGATTTTGGTAAATAGCAAATCGATTATAGATATACTGTAAACGTCCAGGTAAGATCTTTCCGTTTGTGATATTGATCAGCCAGATCGTAAAAGTACTTAGACAAAAGCCTCCTACTCCTACAATCAAAGTATACACATAATTGACTCCGCTGGCTAAAAGCAGAACCAAAATAATCAAAAAGATAACTGCCGCATTACCAAAATCGGGAAGAATAGCGACTAATGCAGTAAGTCCGATAACCATTGCAAGTGGACGTTTCACAGTCCCAAGAAAATCTTTTTGTACACTGTTTTGTCTTTTAGATAAAGTCAGAGACAGGTACCAGATAGAAATGATTTTTAGGTATTCGGCAGGTTGGATCGAGAATCCTGCAATTTGCAGCCAACCTTTCGCCCCATTGATCTCCTTACCAAAAAACACAACAATCAGCAGCAAAATCGTCAAAACTGCGATGGCTGCCATGATCAAACGCTGGTTTTTCAAAACATCTGTTTTCATTTTATAAAGTAGTGCGATAGCAATCAAGCTAAGCACCCAAAAAATACTCTGGTTAATGACTGATGCGGACGGATTTTGTCCGTTTTCTAATAATAGATACGACGTAGAACTATATACCATGATCAATCCCAATACACATAAAATTAAATAGGGAATCAAGATGCTATAGTCTAATAGATGCCTTTTTTTCACTTTCTTAGGCAAGTCTATTCCTCCTTGCCAACTTCTTTTTTATCATAATTTTCTTGGTAAACCTCACTATATAACTGATTCAATTCTCGTTCTAGCTCACTTAACATCAGCTGGCCCTCGTTCTTTCCGATTACTCCTATACGGACAGCAAAACCGACTTGCCGGGAAAAGCCGTACATCTGTGTATCTACCACTTCTTCGAAGGCTTTGCATTGTGAGATACAGAGACTGTTGTTTTGATTTCGGATTAATCGTTTGATCCGTTCTGCTTCATCATTTAATACTTGGATCGCAAGTTTTTTCGACAAAGAATCCATCTGTGCTTACCTCCCATTCTAATTCCTTAATTATAACATATTTGATTTTCATAAGGAGCAAAAAAAACAGATTTAACCAGTTGTTTTTATTCATTTTTACGTATTCGTTCTTTCTACTTATCCAGAACGTTAGAGTCCGCATTTTTTATCCGAGATAAAAAGGCTTCGCCATATTTATCAAGCTTGCTTTGGCCAACTCCTTTTATCTGAAGCATCTCCAATCTGCTTGATGGACGTATTCGGCTCATTTCTTTCAATGTGGAATCTGAAAATACGACATACGGGGGAATGCCTGCTTCTGATGCTAGATCCGTTCGCAGTTCCCGCAGCACCTCAAATAGTATATCGGTTTCTTCATCCGATAGCTGCTGGACTTTCTTGGGTTCCTTTCGATAAACAGATTCTTGTCCTTTCAATACTTGTATCCCTCTTTCTGTTACTTTCAAAACAGGATACTCACCATTGATGGTCAGAAGATAGCCATTCGATATCAGATATTCAATTAACTGCATCGTTTCTTTTTGCGATTGGTTTTTCATCAGTCCATAGGTAGATAAATGTCCAAAACCTAAAGCTTGCAGCTTTTGTTCTTTCGATCCTGCTAAGACTTTCATCAACATTTGTTTACCATAGTTCTCACCCATACGTTTTAAGCAAGAAAGAACCATCTGTGCTTCTGTCGTTACTTCTACTATTTCTCTGTCATCTAAACAGTTACCACAACGGTTGCACGGACTGCTTGTCTCGCCAAAATAGTTTAGGATGTATTGCTGAAGACAGGACTCAATATACACGTATTCTGTCATCGCTTTTAATTTTTCATATTCTTTTTGCTTTTGCTCTTCTTCTCTTTGGGACTGCTGGATAAAAAACTTTTGGACTTGGATATCTTGAGGAGAGAAAAGCAGGATGGCTTCACTGGAAAGACCATCTCTTCCCGCCCGACCAGCTTCCTGATAGTATGCTTCTAGAGAGCCAGGAATTTGATAATGGATAACAAAACGGACATTGCTTTTATTTATACCCATACCAAATGCATTTGTCGCTACAATCAGTTGCAAGCGATCGTATAAAAAGGCTTCTTGCATTTCTGTTCGCTCATTCTCATTTAGACCACCATGATATCTACCCACGGAAAAATCGAATTTTTTAAGCAAATGATAGAGACGGTCTACTTCTTTTCTCGTTGCTGCATAAATGATACCAGATTGATTTTTGTTGATCTTTAAATATTCGATTAGATATTGTTCTTTTTTTTGATCTTTAATTACTTGAAATCGTAGATTTTCTCGTTCAAAACCAGTCTGAATATGGTTGTTTTCTGGAATTTTTAAAAGTCTTTTTATGTCAGCAGCTACTTGCACAGTCGCTGTAGCTGTCAAAGCAACAATTACAGGACGATTTGGCAGTTGATCTAGCTGGTTCGCCATCTGTAAATAACTTGGGCGGAAATCATGCCCCCACTGAGAGATACAATGTGCCTCGTCAATAGCGATCATACGGACGTTCCATCGCTTCATTGCTTGGATAAAATCTGGCATGATAAAACGTTCAGGAGCGATATAAAGTAAACGGTACTGCTGTCTATCGATTTCTTGGAAGCGTCTAGCTGTTTCGTAACCATCTAACGAGCTATTGATAAAAGTGGCGGGTATACCTAATTGATTCGCCGCGTCCACCTGATCCTTCATCAAAGAGATTAAAGGGGACACAACCACAGTAAGCCCATCTAATAGTAAAGCTGGAAGCTGGTAACAGATTGATTTCCCACTTCCGGTAGGCATGATTCCTAATACATTTTCCTGATCAATGACTTTCTGGATAATTTCTTTTTGACCAGGTCTAAACTCATCATAGCCAAAGTATTGTTTTAATAAGTCGTTCATCTTCCCGCTCCTTTCTCTTGCCATTTTACTTCGATTTTCTTCGAAGGACAAGTTGATCTCCTTTCGTGAAACATTATCTTATTATGAAACAAAAACTCTCTAGAAATAAGTTTTTTAAAAGTCTTTTAAACGTCTTTTGGCGTATTTTCTGAATTTATGTCCATTGACAAAGATGACTTCTCCACAGAAAAGAGTTGGACAAAAAAAGAAACCAGCTATTTTTTATAACAAGCTGGTTTCTCTCTTCATCCTTTTACAGATTATTTTTTCTTTTTAGATGCTTTTTCACGAGCATTTTTCTCTAAAATTTGTTTTCTCAAGCGAATGCTTTCTGGTGTTACTTCGCAATATTCATCATCATTCAAGAATTCCAAAGATTCTTCCAACGTCAATTGTTTTGGTTTTTTGATGACAGATGTTTGGTCTTTAGTAGCAGACCGTACGTTTGTCATTTGTTTTGCTTTCGTGATGTTGACAGTCAAATCATTATCACGGCTGTTTTCCCCGATAATCATTCCTTCATATACTTCTGTACCTGGTTCTACGAAGACTGTACCGCGTTCTTCGATACTCATGATAGAATAAGTCGTTGCTTTTCCTGTATCGATCGAAACAAGCGCCCCTTGGTGACGTCCGCCAATTTGACCAGGAAGCATTGGCAGATATTGGTCAAAAGTATGGTTCATGATTCCGTAACCACGTGTCATTGAAAGGAATTCAGTTGAATAACCAATCAAACCGCGGGCAGGTGTTAAGAATGTCAAACGGATTTGTCCGTTTCCTGTATGGACCATATCTTGCATTTCACCTTTACGTAAGCTCAAGGACTCGATAACACTACCCATATATTCTTCTGGTGTATCGATTTGCACGCGTTCAAACGGTTCGCATTTTACACCGTCGATTTCTTTTTCAATAACTTCTGGACGAGATACTTGCAATTCGTATCCCTCACGGCGCATGTTTTCAATCAAGATAGACAAATGCAATTCTCCACGACCAGAAACTGTCCATGCATCTGGAGAGTTTGTTGGTTCAACTCGTAAAGATACATCTGTTTGAAGTTCTGCCATCAAACGTTCTTCAATCTTACGAGCGGTTACGAATTTACCTTCTCGACCGGCAAATGGTGAATTATTAACTAAGAAAGTCATTTGCAATGTTGGTTCGTCAATGTGAAGGATAGGTAACGCATCTTGATGATCCACAGGAGTAACTGTTTCACCGACAAAGATATCTTCCATACCTGAGACAGCAATCAAGTCTCCAGCTTTTGCTTCTTGAATCTCTAGACGTTTTAGTCCAAAGAAACCAAATAATTTCGTTACACGGAATTTCTTAACTGTTCCGTCTAATTTAATTAATGCTACTTGGTCTCCTACTTTGATTGTTCCTCTAAATACACGTCCGATTCCGATACGACCTACATAATCGTTGTAGTCAAGTAATGAAACTTGGAATTGTAATGGTTCGTCGCTGTTATCGACAGGAGCAGGGATTTTTTCAATAATTGTATCAAAAATAGGTGCCATGGTTGGTTCTTGATCTGCTGGATCATCTGACAAGCTTGACGTACCATTTAGCGCAGATGCATAAATCACAGGAAAGTCTAACTGATCATCATCTGCTCCTAATTCGATGAATAGTTCAAGAACTTCATCTACGACATGCTCAGGACGAGCAGAAGGTTTGTCAATCTTGTTTACGACAACGATTGGTGTGATATGTTGTTCCAGTGCTTTTTTCAATACAAAACGTGTTTGAGGCATTGTTCCTTCATACGCATCTACGACCAACACAACGCCGTCAACCATTTTCATGATCCGTTCTACTTCGCCACCGAAGTCCGCGTGTCCTGGAGTATCCATGATGTTTACGCGAATTCCTTTATAGTCTACAGCTGTGTTTTTGGCTAAAATCGTGATACCACGTTCTTTTTCTAGCGCATTTGAGTCCATCGCACGTTCTTGCAATTGCGTATGTGCGTCTAATGTATCTGATTGTTTTAATAGTTCATCAACTAATGTTGTTTTTCCGTGGTCAACGTGGGCAATAATTGCAACGTTACGGATATCGTTTCTATAATTCAATGTAACTAACTCCTTTTTTATTGGTTCTTTATGACAGGGCAAATTTTACTCGACTGCTAATTATAGCAGACTTTTTTCATGAAATATAGTAAAATGTTTTCATTTTTTCGAGAAAATTAATCTTTTGCCCGTTTTTATCATTTTTGTGAATGATTTCTACCTTTTTTTCAGCCTTCTTTTTTCAAAAGGTCTGCGATTTCTGCATATGCACAAGAAGTCCCTGCTAAATAGTATTCCCTTTTTTCAAATGTCAAAGGAGTACCAAAAAGACCGCTTGTTACCATACCAAACTCTTCCAATAAGACATTTCCCGCTGCATAATCCCAAGGGCTAAGGTTTGAAATATAAGCAATGTGGTTTCCTTTCAAGATTGCCACTAGTTCAAGACCAGCGCATCCGTACATACGTGTCCCCATGCTGCTTTCCGCAATTTCTCGGATTCCATATTTATTATGACCGAAAAGATAACTATTCACACCAAGTAAGCCTTCCGATAAGGATTTATTTGCTGGTCTAGGCAATGGCTCATCATTTTTATACACGCCTATTCCTTTTCCACCCCAAAAAAGTTCATTTCTCATCACGTCATAAATGAAACCAAGCTTTCCAACGCCGGATTCATAAACAGCGAGCATAATACAAAAATTTTCCCCTTCAATCACAAAATTCAAGGTGCCATCAATAGGATCGATGATAAAGACTCTTCCATCGAGATCCGATAATTGATTACACCCTTCTTCTTCTGCCAATATTTTTGCCTCTGGATCAAAGGAATGGATTTTTTCGATTAGAAAATTCTGGATGTTTCGATCGACATTTGTCACTAGATCCGTTCGATTTGATTTTTGCGAGATAGTTAATGTTTGTTGAGAAGATTTGATTTTCTCACCAGCTTCTTCAAGCCAGGACTTGATATGATCAATCATCTGTTCCATTTATCTCACCCGTTCATTCTCAAAGTTTTGTTTGGATTTTTTTTTGCTTGCTGCACTGTACGATATAAAGAATAACCGGAAGCTTTTTCAAATTCCCGTCCCAATCGCTTTTCCTCACCAATGGATTTGACAACAGTTTTAAACTGCTGATAAGTCTTCAAAAAAGCTTCATTGTTTATCCCTTTTTCATTCGCACGTTCCAGATCTTCCCACATCTTCATTACAATGACCATTTCGTCTGTTGTCCAATCTAAATCAAGTGGATACTGATATTCTTGCATCTTCAACTCTCCTATTTCATATTCCTCTTCAGTGTAGCATAGGAAGTGGTAATAAACCAAGAAGTTGTCATATTTTTAAGTTTACATAATAATATTATTGATAATTCTAAAAAACAAAACGCAACTGATTTTTCAGTTGCGTTTCGCCTGTATTATTCAAATCAAATATGGATTGGTAAACCTAATGCTAATTCCGAAGCATCCATGACGATTTCGCCAAGAGATGGATGAGGATGAATCGTCAAGGCGATATCTTCAGCATTCATTCCTGATTCGATTGCTAAAGCTAATTCAGAGACCATATCACTTGCGCCGACTCCACCGATTTGCGCGCCAATAAGCACGTTATCTTCGATCGTCGTGACTAAACGGATGAATCCTTCCGTTTTACCTAGCGATAATGCTCGACCGTTCCCTGAGAATGGAAATTTATATGCTTTCGCTTCGATACCTGCGTCTTTTGCTTCTTTGATTGTCATACCTACAGAAGCCAATTCCGGATCAGTAAAGGCAACTGCTGGCATTGCTTTATAATCTACAGCTACTTTTTTGCCAGAGATTGCTTCAGCAGCGATTTTTGCTTCGTAACTAGCTTTATGCGCTAATGCCGCCCCTGGAACGATATCACCGATGGCATAGATATTAGGTACGTTCGTACGTCCTTGTTTATCTACTGTGATCAATCCACGTTCTCCTACTTCGACACCCGCTTGTTCTAAGCCCATATCATCCGTATTTGGACGACGTCCTACAGTGACCATCACATAGTCAGCAATAACAGATTCTTCTTTCCCGTCCACTGCATATTTCACTGTCACACTGTCACCGTTATCGACTGCTTCTTTTGCCATCGCATTCGTTACGACTGTTACACCTTTTTTCTTGAAATCATCTTCTACTAATTTTACGAGATCTTTTTCGTAAGTTGGTAAAATTTGTGGTGAGCCTTCAAGAATCGTTACTTCTGCTCCTAAGTTTGCGTACGCTCCGCCCAATTCGGCACCAATCACACCGCCACCGATGATCACAAATTTCTTAGGTACTTCTTTCAATGCTAATCCGCCAGTAGAATCTAACACACGTCCGCCGAATTTAAATCCTGGAATCTCGATTGGACGGGAACCTGTTGCGATGATTGCGTTATTGAACGAATAAGTTTGAGCTGAATCTGGATGAATGACGCGTAGTGTGTGATCATCTACGAAGAACGCTTCGCCTTCGATTGTTTCAACCTTATGTTTTTTTAATAGAAAACCAACACCAGAAGTCAACGTATGGACAACTTTGTTTTCTTTCCATTCTTGTGTTTTCGCAAAATCTAGTTTGACATTTTCGCTAGTTACTCCAAACATTTCGGAATCTAGTGACTCTTGATAATGGTGTCCCGCAGCTATCAATGCTTTTGAAGGAATACAGCCGACGTTCAAACAAACACCGCCAATATACTCTCTTTCAATGATTGCTACTTTTTGTCCCATTTCAGCAGCACGGATGGCAGCTACATAGCCGCCAGGTCCCGCACCGATTACAACTGTATCTAATTCTACAGCAAAATCTCCAACTACCATTTGTTTATCATCCTTCCATCATTAATAGCTCTGGATCAGCTAAAAGACGTTTGATATTGTTCATTGCTTGTTGCGCAGTTGCTCCATCTACGATACGGTGATCAAAACTTAGTGATAGTTTCATCACACGACCGACAACGATTTCGCCTTCAGCGTTTACGATTGGTTGTTGCGCAATCGTTCCTACACCTAAAATAGCTACTTCTGGATAGTTGATGACTGGTGTAAACCAACCGCCACCTACAGATCCGATATTGCTGATCGTAATTGTTCCATTGCGCATATCTTCTGCAGATAGTTTGCCGTCATGAGCTAATTTTGCTTTCTCATTGATTTCGTCTGCAATAGCAAACATTCCTTTGCGGTCTGCATCTTTTACATTTGGTACATATAATCCGTGATCCGTATCTGTTGCAATACCGATATTGTAGTAATGTTTATAAACGATTTCTTGATTTGCATCGTCAATAGATGCATTTAATACTGGGTATTTCTTAACAGTCGCTGTTAAAGCTTTCACGACATATGGCAAGAAAGTAAGTTTCGTACCATTTGCAGCAGCTACTTCTTTGAATCGTTTCCGATTATCCCATAGTTTAGACACTTCTACTTCATCATGCAATGTCACGTGTGGAGCTGTATGCTTACTATTGACCATTGCTTTAGCAATAGCTTTACGTGTTGGTGTCATTGCTACACGCTCTTCCAAATCTCCTAAGGTGGACTTGAATGGTTTTGCTGGTTCAGCGGGTTTGCTTTCTGCTGCAGGAGCTGCTTCTTTCGGAGTTGCCACTTCTGGCGCTTCTGATTTCGCTGGTGCGCTGCTTGGAGCTCCTGCCAAGAAGTTTTCGATGTCCTCTTTTGTTACTCTGCCACCTTTTCCAGTTGCAGTTACTTGTGAGATATCTACATCTTTTTCGCGGGCAAATTGACGAACAGATGGCATAGCCAATACACGTTTATTTGGATCGGCAGCTTCAACGACACTTGCTGAACCTGATGTTTCCACTTTTTCTTTTGGTGCTTCAGCTGATGGCGCACTAGTTGACGGTGCACTATTGTGTCCAGGAGCATCGATTTCTACTAATACATCCCCAACATTTGCTACAGTGCCTTCTGGAACAATCACGTTTTTAACTGTCCCTGTGACAGGTGACGGAATTTCTTCTACTGATTTGTCATTTTGAACTTCTAGTAATGTATCATCTTCATTGATCGTATCTCCTGGTTTGACGAACCATTTGACGATTTCACCTTCTGCGATTCCTTCACCGATATCCGGTAACTTAAATTGGAAGACTCCTTCGCTTGACGATCCAGCTGATTCTGTATCAACAGTGGGTTCAGCAGCCGGTTTAGCTGGAGTTTGGGATTCTGCGGCTACACCACTGTCCCCTTCATTGTCTTCGTGTCCTGGTGCATCGATTTCTACTAATACATCCCCAACATTTGCTACGGTACCTTCTGGAACAATCACATTTTTAACCGTTCCTGTAACAGGTGACGGGATTTCTTCTACTGATTTGTCATTTTGAACTTCTAGTAATGTATCATCTTCATTGATCGTATCTCCTGGTTTGACGAACCATTTGACGATTTCACCTTCTGCGATTCCTTCACCGATATCCGGCAATTTAAATTGATAAGCCATGACTTTGTTTCGTCCCTTCTTTTCTTAAAATTCCGCGATTTCTTTTACTTTGTCTTCGATATCTTTTGCATTTGGCAACCAGACATTTTCTGCTTGTCCAAATGGGAAGACTGTATCAGGTGCAGAAACTCGTCCGATTGGGGCTTCTAATGAAAGGATAGCGCGTTCTGAGATCTCAGAAACTACTTGCGCGGCAACGCCCGCTTGTCGTTGTGCTTCTTGGACAACAACTACGCGACCAGTTTTTTCCACGGATTGAATGATCGTTTCTACATCTAATGGCGCAACAGTACGAAGATCAATGATTTCAACAGAGATATTTTCTTTTGCAAGATTGTCTGCTGCTTTGATTGCTTCACGCACCATTGCTCCGTATGTGATAATAGATACATCTGTTCCCTCACGAGTAACTGCTGCTTTATCCAAAGGAACTTCGTAAGCTTCATCCGGCACTTCTTCTCGGAATGAGCGATATAGTTTCATGTGTTCTAGGAAAACAACCGGATCGTTACTTCTAATAGAAGAAATCAATAGTCCTTTTGCATCATAAGGGTTGGAAGGAATCACTACTCGAATACCAGGAGACTGAGCGATCAAACCTTCTAAATTATCCGAATGCAATTCTGGTGTATGAACACCGCCACCAAATGGTGAACGAATCGTGATTGGTAGATTTCTAGTGCCGCTCATTCGATATCTTGTACGAGCCATTTGAGCTACTACTTCGTCCATTGCTTCGAAAATAAAACCAAAGAATTGGATTTCAGGAACTGGACGAAATCCTTCTAACGCAAGACCGAAACTCAATCCTGCGATTCCAGATTCAGCTAAAGGAGTATCGAATACTCGGTCTTCTCCGAACTTTTCCTGCAATCCTTCAGTTGCCCGGAAAACTCCTCCGTTTTTCCCAACATCTTCACCAAAAACAACGACATTCTCGTCATTTTCTAGTTCAAGTGCTAAGGCATCTGTGATTGCTTGGATCATTGTTTTTTGTGCCATGATTATTTCGACTCCTTCGCTTCATAAATTGCAATTTGTTCTTTGATTGATTGTGGAGATACTTCGAACATGTTTTTCAAGAAATCTGAAACCTTTTGTTTTGGTACTTTGTCGGCTTCAGCAATAGCTGCTTTGATTTCTTCTTTAGTTGCTTCGATGACTTGTTCTTCTTTTTCTTCAGACCAAAGTCCTTTTTCCGTCAAATATTTACGGAAGCGGATCAATGGATCTTTTTTCTGCCAATCGTCATCTGTGTCTTTTGTACGGTAGCGGGTTGGATCGTCACCAGATAGTGTATGTGGTCCATAACGATAAGTCAGTGTTTCGATTAGGACTGGTCCATTTCCACTGATCGCCCATTCCCGTGCCATTTTAGATACAGTATATACTGCAAGCGGATCCATTCCATCGACTTGAATACCAGGAATCCCAGCTGCGACAGCTTTTTGTGCAAGTGTTTTTGCTGCAGTTTGTTTTTCACGAGGTGTAGAGATCGCATACCCGTTGTTTTGGATATAAAATACGGCATTTGCATGGTAAGCGCCAGCGAAATTGATTGCTTCGTAAAAATCACCTTGTGATGAACCGCCATCACCAGTATAAGTGAAGACGACATTTTTCTTGTTTCGTTTCTTCAAACCTAATGCAACACCGGCTGCTTGTACATATTGTGCACCGATGATGATTTGTGGTGGTAGAGCTTTCAATTCTTCCGGATAAGAATTACCTGCAGCATGTCCTCTAGACCATAAAAAAGCTTGAGATAAAGGTAAACCATGTTTTACTAGTTGAGGTACATCCCGATAACCTGGAAGAAGAACATCTTCTTTATCAAATGCGTAAGCACTAGCCAGCTGACTTGCCTCTTGTCCAGCAGTTGGTGCGAAAAAGCCTAGGCGTCCTTGGCGGTTCAGCGCTGTTGAACGTTGGTCTAATACACGAGACCATACCATATGAGTCATTAATTCAACGAGTTCATCATCGGATAAATCAGGTACTAAATCTTTGTTAACTACGTTTCCATCTTGATCAAGTGCTTGATATACTGGGAAATCTGCATTGACTTCATCTAGCAGTGCTTGGAAGTCGATCGGTGCTTTTTTGTTTGCCATTTGTCACACATTCCTCTCTCATCTATAAGAAAATCTCTTCATTCTGCGATTGAAACAGTGAATAAAACTGTATCACTATTTAACCGTCTTCATTAATAAATTATCATGGATTTATGAGAAATACAAGCTAAAAGCACAAATTTTCACGATGAAAGGAAATTATGCCAATCCGCATATTAACAGCATTAGTGAATAAAATCACAATAAGGAAAGCGTTTTATATTTCATCTGCATTTTTTCTATTTTCTAATCAAACTTACAACCATCTGTTTCTATTTAGAAACGTTGGTGTTATACAGTTTTGTTGCAAATATTTATTTTATTTACACATCGTGAACGGACGTACAAATAATGGTTTTTTCTTAGTTTCTTTATATCGTATTCTTTTTCCGAAAAAAAAGAAACAGCTTGAAATTTAAATCCAAGCTGTTATATTCTTTAATCTATTTACTTTGTGAAATTATTCTGTTAACCACTTTTCTAGAATTTTCATCTTTGAATAAAACAACGGTATTTGGTTTTCATCCAGCCTACTGTAATTGATTCTGATTCCATTTATATCTTGCCCAAAAAGTAGACTTGGTGCAATTCCAAGACCCATATCTACTACTTTTTCTGCTAGTTCGGGGTCTAGTTTTTTCCCATCCCAAGTAATCCAGGCATAGTAACCACCTAAAATTGAATGAAGCTTGAAAAACGATTGTGAATCTCCCCAAGCGCTTATCAGTCGGCTTTTTTCTTTCAACTTTTTTCTTACATCTTGCATTTTCAAATCAATTGCTTCATTAAATACATTAGCCACTGTGATTTGTGTAAGGATATTCATCGAAAACTCCATCATTTCTTGCGCTTGAGCTAGTTGCGAGATAAAAGTCTCAGGTCCTATCACCCAACCGATTTTCGTTGTTTTTCCTAAAACCCTAGATAACGAACCGACGTATAACACATTATCCGGATCAATCGTTCGTATAGGAAGGACTTCTTCTTGGTTTAGAAATGAAAGATCCGTAAATACATCGTCTTCAATAATTGGAAGCCGATACTGTCGACACAATTCTACTAGCTTTTCTCGTCGTTTTTGACTCATCACTTTTCCTGTAGGGTTTTGAAAATTCGGGTTGATAAGCACTGCTTTCAATTTATTTTTATGGATCGATTCTTTCAGTTTTTCTAAGTCGATCCCTTCTTCATCCATCGGTATCCCAAATAAACGCGTTCCTGAAGCTTTGAAAAGAGGTAATCGGTAAAAAAAAGAAGGTGACTCTACAGCTATCCCCTCTCCAGCTGAAAGAATCGTTTGTAAAATCAAAAAGATTGCTTGCTGACCGCCACCAGTCACAAGAAGCTGGTTGGGGGAAAATGCCAATTCAAATTTACTTTCCAAATACCGTTTGATTTTGTTACGTAACGGAGTATAGCCTAAAAGATCCATTTCTTTTTCTTCCGCTAAGATTTCTTCAAGAGAATAAGAAGGAAACTCAAAATTCGGCAAAAGCTCATCTGGCATCTCGCTAGCGTATAAATCAAGAAACGATGTTTTTTGGATCTGCTTTGCTTCTCTTATTTTTTGCTCATACCAGTCCGTCTGCTCATAACGAGGAGAGATCATTTGCCGCCAATCGATTCTTGGAACAGCGAATTTCCCCCATTCAGTCTGATTAACAAACCATCCGCTGCCACGTTTGCTCGTTAGTACCCCAAGCTCCCTAAGCTCTTCCAATGCATGAACAACGGTGGAACGATTCACACCAAAAAGTTGCCCTAGTTTTCGTTCTGATTCAAGTTGACTTCCAGGATTGATCCTTCCGTTTTCGATTTCTCTCATAATCTGTTCCATGATTTGACGATAAATCGGTCCTTGTTTTTTCTCTACTTTTTCCCACATAAGCTTCTCTTTTCTATTGTCTATTTTTTCTTTTGATTTTACCGAATTTACGAGAAAAAAGAAAAACTTTTTTTGCAAAACATAAGGGACTGTGACAAAAGTCTTATCACAGTCCCTTATTCTGAATAATGATGTTCAAAAGCTTGTATCTGCGATAATAAGTCCAGCCAAACAAAACATATAAAGAACTATTTTTGTTTGGCTGTTCTTATTACTTAATGCAGGACAACTTTTTCACAACATCCTAATATTTTATTTATTTTTTAGATTGTGTCTCCATTAAAAATCGAATTTTTCACGATGACATAGTCAACTTTTCGAATGGCTTTCAGATCTCTTCCTCCAGCATAAGAAATAGATGATTGAAGGTCTTGTTGCATTTCCACTAGTGTATCTTTCAAAGATCCTTTATGCTGGATCCAGATTTTCTTTCCTTCAACATTTCGTTTTTCGCCTTTTTGGAATTCTGAAGCAGAACCAAAGTATTCTTTATACACGATTCCATTTTCGACTTTTGTTTCGCCAGGAGATTCCTCGTGACCGGCAAACAATGAACCAATCATGACCATTGTCGCACCAAAACGGACAGATTTTGCAATATCGCCATGTGTTCTGATCCCACCGTCAGCGATGATCGGCTTGCGAGCTGCTTTCGCACACCATCTAAGAGCTGCCAGTTGCCAGCCTCCAGTCCCAAAGCCTGTCTTGATTTTTGTAATACATACTTTTCCTGGACCAATCCCTACTTTTGTTGCATCTGCGCCCGCATTTTCCAATTCACGGACGGCTTCCGGTGTACCAACATTACCGGCAATCACAAAAGTTTCAGGCAAATATTTTTTAATATGCTGAATCATATCAATAACTGAGTTAGCATGTCCATGTGCGATGTCGATAGTGATATAATCAGGATTTAGCGATTCTTCTGCCAACTTCTCTATAAAGGAATATTCCTCTTTCTTGACGCCAACACTGATTGAGGTAATCAATCCACGCTTTTTCATTTTTTTGATAAACGGAATTCGAGTTGCTTCATCAAACCGATGCATGATATAGAAATAACCATTTTCCGCTAAGAATTCTGCGATTGTTTCATCAATAATCGTCTGCATGTTGGCAGGCACTACTGGCATTTTGAATGTATGTTTACCTAATGTGACCGTTGTATCACATTCAGAACGGCTATTTACGATACATTTATTAGGAATTAATTGAATATCTTCGTAATCAAATACTTTCATTACATTATCCTCCTGATGTTCACATCCAGCAAAACACGAACATTATTAATTTAATCAAGGCTTTTTTTAGCGCCCTATGTAATTTAACTCAATTAAGCGAAAAAATCAAGAGAAAAAAAGACAAATTACACGAATAATAAAAAAACAAATATTATTTTTAACTTACTTTAACAAAGTGACAAATGTTCGCTTTTAGCGAAAAAAAGACTGTGACAAATATCTTGTCACAGTCTTTTTTCTGAATAACCGACGTTCTCCTACGTTGTTCGTTTTTTCTTATTATACAAGTCTAACACAACGGCTAAAAGCAAGATCAATCCTTTGATTGCCTGCTGCCAGTCTACCCCGACGCCTAAAATCGACATGCCATTGTTCAATACACCCATGACCAAGCCACCGACAATCGCACCCATGATTGTTCCAATGCCGCCGGAAGTCGAAGCACCACCAAAATATACTGCCGCCATTGCATCCAGTTCCATCGATGTACCTGCTTGAGGTGTTGCCGCATTCAATCGAGCAGCTAAAACTAATCCAGCTAAAGCTGCCATGACTCCCATGTTGACGAAGACCCAGAACGTGATTCGCTTTGTTTTGATCCCTGATAGTTCAGCCGCTTTTCGATTTCCGCCCGTCGCATAAATCTGTCGACCTGCTACTGTTTTATTTGTCAAAAACCCATATGCTGCAACGATCAAACCAAGAATGATCAAAATAATCGGATACCCTTGATAAGAGGCAAAGATATAAGTTATTCCTAGTACAACGACTGCTGTAAATACCGCCTTTACCAAGAAAGCTGCTGGAGATTCCACTTCAAATAAATGATTTTTCCGACGATTTCTTGTTCGCCATTGTCCAACAACTAACACGATGGTGATGATCATTCCTAAAATCAATGTCAAGAAGTGAAGGTTGCTTCCTTTGCTTAAGTCTGGTAAATAACCCGTAGACATTTTTTGAAAAACAGCTGGAAAAGGTGCTAGAGATTGACCGCCTAGAACAACTTGTGTCAGTCCACGAAACATCAGCAATCCTGCTAAAGTCACGATAAACGCCGGTATCCCAGCATAAGCTACCCAAAAACCTTGCCATGCGCCGATCAGCCCGCCTACTGCAAGACAAGCGATGACTGTCACCCACGGGTTCATTTGGCGATTGACCATCATCATGCCCGCAATTGCACCAACAAACGCCATCACTGACCCTACCGACAAATCCACATGACCTAAGAGCACAACTAATAACATCCCTGCAGCTAGTACTAATATATGACTATTTTGCAAAACAAGGTTAGTTATATTCAACGGACGCCAGAAAATACCATTCGTCATCAATTGAAACGCAATAAGTAGTCCCGCTAAAATGATCACCATGCTGTAGCGACCAAAAAGATCAGCTGCTCTACTTTTCAAATTTAGTTTTTTCTCTTTTTTATCCGTAAGATTTTTTGCTTGTTCCAACTTAACCCACCTCTTCTTTCGTCATTAATTTCATCAAGACTTCCTGATCTGCCTCTTCTCGCGAGACTTCTCCTGTAATACGTCCTTCGTTCATCGTATAGATTCGATCACACATCCCTAATATTTCAGGAAGTTCAGAAGAGATAAGACAGACAGCTTTGCCATTTGCTGCCATTTCTTCGATAATCGTGTAGATCTCATATTTTGCCCCAACATCTATCCCACGGGTTGGCTCATCCAAAAAAAGAATATCGGGTTGTGTCATCAGCCACTTGGATAAAACGACTTTTTGTTGATTCCCACCACTAAGACTACTGACAATTTGATGGATGGAGTTTGTTTTTATACGCATCTTTTTCCGGAAATTTTCTGCCTCAGTTACTTCTTTTTCTTTATCTAATACTCCTTTTTGACTTATTTTATCCAAACTGCTCAGCGTCACGTTTTCCCGAATATCCATCAGCAGATTCAGTCCTAAAGATTTTCGGTCCTCCGAGACATAAGCGAGTCCGTTTGCAATGGCTGAAGGAACGGTCTTAACTGATATCTCTGCCCCTTCCTTTAATATACGTCCGGATATCTTGCTTCCATAAGAATGTCCAAATAGACTCATAGCGAATTCAGTTCTGCCCGCTCCCATCAGTCCAGCTATTCCTACAATCTCTCCTTTTTTCAAATGCAAGTTGATGTGGTCATTTATGATTCGCTCATGATCAAGAGGGTGATAGACCGTCCAGTCTTCTACTTTAAAATAAACTTCTCCAATATCCGGTTTTCTTTCAGGATAACGATCAACTAAATCTCTGCCCACCATCCCGCGAATAATATGCTCTTCGCTGATCATTTCATTTTCTAGTGTCTCAATCGTCTGTCCATCCCGTAAAATGGTGATTCGATCTGCGATATCCACGATTTCATTCAGCTTATGTGAAATAATGATGGAGGTTACACCTTGCTCTTTCAACTCTCGGATCAATCTCAGCAAATTCGCGCTTTCTTCTTCATTCAATGCAGCAGTAGGCTCATCCAAAATCAACAGACGGACGGATTTTGATAATGCTTTAGCTATTTCAACTAATTGCTGTTGCCCTACGCCAATCTGGGATACTAGAAGATTCGGGTCGATAGACAAACCGACTTTATTCAGCAGTTCATACGTTTTCTTTTCTGTCAGTTCCCAATCAATCACGCCTCTTTCTGCTTGTTCATTTCCGAGAAAAATATTCTCTTTTATTGAAAGATAAGGACTTAGTGCTAATTCTTGATGAATGATGACGATGCCTTTTTCTTCACTATCTTTCAAATCTTTGAATTGACACAGCTTTCCATCATAAAAGATTTCCCCGTCATAGGAGCCATATGGATACAAGCCGCTCAAGACATTCATCAATGTTGATTTTCCCGCTCCGTTTTCTCCGCACAATGCATGGATTTCCCCACGTTCAATCATCAGATTCACGCAATCTAACGCTCGGATTCCAGAAAATTTTTTGGTGATATCTGCCATTTTTAAAATACAATCCGCCATAATTTTTATCCTCTCTCTGACTTAGATCTCTTTAGTTCCTTGTTTGGTTCCTCTTAATTTTTCAGATCGGATTCTTTATAATAATCGGTGTCGATCAGCTCTGCTTGATAATTATCTTTATCGACAGATACTGTATTTGCTAAATACGCAGGGACAGTTTTCACCCCATTATCATAAGTTTCAGTATCATTGACCGGAACCTCTTCTCCATCACTGATTGCTTTGATCATTTCAATCGTATTTTTTGCTAAGATACGTGTGTCTTTAAAGATCGTTTGTGTTTGTTCCCCGGCAATGATCGATTTAACGCCAGCAACTGTCGCATCTTGTCCAGTAATCACAGGTAAAGGTTTACTTTCACTCCCATACCCCACGCCTTTTAATGACGAAATGATCCCTAAACTTATTGGATCATATGGCGACAAAACAGCATCCAATGTTTGGTCAGTATAATTTGCGCTTAACAGATTATCCATCCTTGCTTGCGCCGTAGAACCATCCCAGCGAAGCGTAGCGATTTGACTGAAACTCGTCTGTCCAGATGGCACGACCAACTGACCGTTGTCCATATATGGTTGTAAAACAGACATCACTCCGTTGTAATTAATTAGTGCATTGTTGTCGTCAGGCGAGCCACCAAATAATTCAATCGTGAATGGTCCTTTTCCTTCTTTCAATCCTAAGTGCTCTTCAATATAAGCTGCTTGCGATACACCTACTCCAAAATTATCAAAAGTCGCGTAATAATCGACATTTTCTGAATTCATCAGTAAACGATCATAGGCGATCACCTTGATATCTGCTTCTTTTGCTTTAGCTAACACATCAGTTAAAGCCGAACCATCGATAGAAGCAATCACAAGTGTATCTACCCCTTTTGTAATCATATTTTCGATTTGTGCTACTTGATTTTCTACTTTATCTTCTCCATATTGAAGATCTGTTTTATAACCCAGTTTTTCTAATTCCGAGACCATGTTGTTCCCATCAGCGATCCATCTTTCTGCTGATTTGGTCGGCATAGCGATTCCTACATACCCCGTACTATCATCTGCAGATCCTGAATTGCCACACGCACTTAATAGAATGCTTGCGGTCAAAATAGCGATACTCCCAAGAATCTTTCTAAATTTGTTTTTCATTTTTTATCCCCCATTCCGATTGATACACCGAGTATAGCTAATAAAGAAAGCGTTAACATTGATTTTTTTATGGGATTTACTTTAAATTTTTTAGGTGTACTTTTTTTGTCTTGGATTTTTTTAAGTTTCTTGGATTTTTTTCGATTGATTCCTTTTGACTTTGATTTTCCCTTTTATCTGATAAGATAGTACTAACAAATCCAGATGGAGTGATCTAAAGTGAAACGTGTTTTATTTTTTTTAGCCCTTATTGTAATCGCTTACCAAATGATAGGGTGTACACCTAGTACAAAGGAAGCACCTGACCCACTAGTCGTTGGTTTTTCGCAATCAGGAACGGAGAGTAGCTGGCGGAAAAAGCATACTGAATCAATTATCACTGCGCTTGAAAAAGAAGATTACCAAGTTCTCTACCGAAATGGTTACATGAATCAGGAACGGCAAATCCAAGATATACGGACGTTCATTGCCTATAAAGTAGATATGATCATTTTTACTCCTTTGCAAGAATCCGGGTGGGACTCTGTATTAAAAGAAGCCAAGCGAGCAGGGATCCCTGTCATACTTGTCGACAGACATATTCAAACGAATGATCCCGAGCTTTTCGTCACCCACATCGGTCCCAGTTTCAAAGCAGAAGGAAATCGGGCGGGTTTATTTGTCAGCAATCACTTCACAAATTCAAAGAAACAGGAAATCAGAATCCTAGAACTTGCTGGTTCAGAGAACTCCACACCGACCAAGCTACGCTCCGAAGGATTTTTGGAATCAATCAATCGTAAACCAACCCTAAAAAAAGATGGAACCATCGACCATAAACCTCCGATGACTATTGTTCACCGAATTGTCGGTGATTTTATTCGGATGAAAGGAAAAGACCAGATGAAACGATATTTAGAAACAAATGATTTATCCGAAATCGATGTATTATACAGCCATAGTGATGAAATGACTCACGGTGCTTTAGCTGCGATAAAAGAAACATCAATCAAACCTGGAGAAGATTTGATCATTGTAACGATTGATGGACAAGAAGATATGATCGAGAAGCTACGCTCAGGAATCGTCAATTGCGTAGTCGAGTGTAAACCTGATGTCGGCTGGTATGTAGCCAATACCGTTACTCGTTATTTTGGAAATCTTCAAACAGGAAAAACATTACCTAAAGATATTTTTATTTCCGAGACTGTCTTTTCCCAACAGAATATGACTAATATTCCAACCAGAAATTATTGACTGGAGAAGTATCATGACGAAAAGTTTAAGCATAAAACAGATTTTTGCCCAAGCAAACAAAGCCATGCTTCTATTTGCTGTTATCCCTTTGCTACTGAGCATATTGTTATATTCGCAACAGCTTTTGATTTATCAACAGACGATCGCAAATATTCAAAAAGCGGATGCAATTGCTTTAAAGGTTGACCAGAGAGTTTTGGAAAGTATGTGGGACCTGATTTCTGGCCAAGTAAGCGTGGATGAGTTTAAAAAAGAAAATATCCTAGAAGAACTTAGAAATGATATTCGACAGATCAAAAGTAATACGAATACGCTTAAAGAAATCAGTACGTTAGATGTGTCTTTGCGTACGATCGATACACTGGAAGATTATCAAAACGAGCTGATCAATAATATCTTGGCAAAAGATTTTATGGATACCAATGAAGAGATCATCAATCAGGTAGATTCTGTCACTCAACTGCTGTCAGATATCTTACAAGATTTTGTTCGTGTGGAGATCGACTTAGCAAGCAAAAAAAATACGACACTTGTCCGCTCGCTCATTCTATTAACAATAGTGGAACTTGGAGTTCTTAGTACCATTTTTTTCTATGCGAAAAAGAATCGTCGCTTTTTAGAGAGAAAGGTCCAAGAACCGATCAATCAGCTGATCGAGATGTCAGAACAACTTTCTTCAGGGAACCTTGGCTTTCGTTTAACCCTGCCGGAAACACTGGAATTACAAACACTTACCGCTAGCATGAATAAAATGGCGGAAGATCTAAACCAGTCTTTACGGGAGAACGCTTTGAAACAATACCATTTAGCACAAAGTGAAGTTCGTGTATTGCAAGCTCAGATTACTCCCCATTTTATTTATAACAGTTTGGATGCCATTATTTCTTTGATCGAACAAGACTGCTTTGAAGAAGCTCTGACTATGACCCATGCACTTTCCGGCTTTTTTCGTACGTCTTTAAGCAAAGGACAAGACTGGATTCCTCTTGAAAAAGAAATTAGCCATATCAATGATTATCTAGTCATCTTAAAAATAAGATACGGCCATATGCTTGACTATAAGATCGATATACCAGAAACACTTTTTCCTGTTTCTATTTTAAAAATGATCTTGCAGCCATTGATTGAAAATGCTGTATACCATGGAACGAAGTACGTCCGTCACAAAGGATTTATTCGTATTACCGCATGCAAAATTGATGAGATGATCCAATTCAAAGTTATAGACAACGGGATTGGCATCCCTGCAGAAAAACTGGCAGAAATACGTAAAGAGTTAGCCAAAGGGATCGATTCAGATTTCAGTATCGGCTACGGACTTTACAACGTAAACAAGCGTCTCCTTCTTTATTACGGAAATGATCAAAAACCTATCACGATTGACAGCAAATACCGAGAAGGAACAACTGTCACACTGATGATCCCTCTATCTCCCAAAACAATTGGAGGAAACAAACATGTATAAAGTTTTTATCATCGAAGACGAATACCTCATTCGCAATAACTTGCGGGAACAAATAACTGTCCTTGGTTCTTATTATCCAATCACTTATGTCGGGGAAGCTGGAGATGGTGAGATGGCACTGTCTTCGATTATCGACTTACAGCCCGATATCATTCTGACTGATATCCAAATGCCATTCATGGACGGTTTGACTTTTTCAAAAGAAGCAAGGAAACTGCTTCCTTGGACTCGCCTCATATTTATTAGCGGATTCGACGATTTCGATTATATGAAAGGAGCAATCCAGGTACAGGCAGATGATTATCTGCTTAAACCGATTAAAAGTAACGAATTGAAACAAGCAATAGAAAAAGCAGTAACTGCTTTAGATTTGCAGCAAAAAGAAACGCACACTTCTTCTGATCTTGTTTTCGAATTGAAAAAAAATCATTTCTTGAACGGTTTGTTCAAAGGCTCACTTACGATCAGTGAAACATTGAAACTTGCTGAATCTTTCAATCGCTCTTTAGCAGGGAAAAAAATGACCGTATTATTAGCAGCAAACCAAGTCAGTACAGACTTTGAAGATTACGCTCATCTCAGTGATTATTTGAAGTTTTTATTTAGGGAGAATCAACAAGTGATCTTCTCTGCTGTTTCCTCTCGATTCATCAAATATTTAATAGTTGATTCTCTTGAAGAAAATGTGATCGAGACCAGTTATCAGGTAGCCCAAACGTTGGTCCATGAATTAGAAAAGGGACAAAAAAATAATTTTTCTGTCGCCATTGGTCCTGTCGCAGAAAGAATCAGCGAATTACCTGCATCTTTTGAGATCACGCAGATGATACTTGAAACCGCCAGTTCCATTAAAGATCAAATTATCAGCTATGAGGATTTGATTCAAGAAGCGAAACTTCCAGTTGATTCTGTCTTTTACTTTGATCTCTCACTTGATTTGTCTTCATTATCGAAAAACGAAGTATCCAAGTACATCGAACACTTGACGAAACCACAAGGCACACCAACTCGAACACGATTATATCGTTTATTTGTCTTGACTAAGCTACTCCAGCATGTCTGCCTGAAAGAAAAGGAAATCCCGCAAGAAATGGTTCACTGCACATCCACCAGTCAACGCTTAGCAATCAGCGCCGACGACTCGCTTTACCGTTCGACAGTTTATATGTTCATTTCTTTCTTAACTGCTCTGCCCTCACAGCCTTCAAGGAACAAATATCAGCCAATTTTGAACCATGCATTGGATTTTATCAAAGAAAATTTTACCGATCCAGATATGTCCTTAACTTGGGTCGCTCAACAAGTTGCATTAAGTCCCTCTCATTTCAGTACGATTTTTTCTCAATCGTTTAACCAAACATTCATCGATTATCTGACAGAACAAAGAATCGAATTAGCAAAAAAATTATTGCAGCAATCAGACTATCGTATCTCAGATATTGCTTTTGAAATTGGTTATAATGACCCTAACTATTTCAGTTATTTATTTAAGAAAAAACAAGGGATTTCTCCAAAAGAATATCGGACACAGCTTTTCCTTAAAAACAAAAATAACTAATAAACGAAATCCGTACAATGATACTCTTTCCATTTGCAATTAAAAAAGACAGAATATCTCGAAGCTGAAAACAGCTTTCAAGTTATTCTGTCTTTTTAATTTATAGCCCTTTTGACCTGCTTATGACAATCTTTAAGGTAAAATGTTTCCAGCAGCACGGTACAATTCGTACCAATCTTCCCGAGACATATTAATTTCTGAAGCTTGAGCGATTTCCTTGATTCGCCCTACGTTCATCGTACCGGCGATCACTTGCATATTGGCTGGATGGCGTAAAATCCAAGCAGAAGCCAAGCCAGTTGGTGTCGTTTGATATTTAGCTGCTAGTTCTTCTAATGTTTGGTTTAATTCAGGGAATTTTTCGTTCCCGATAAATACACCTTCAAAAAATCCATACTGGTATGGTGACCATGCTTGGATCGTCATATCATACAATCGGGAATAATCAAGTACACTACCGTCATGATCGATACTTGCTTCATCTGTCATATTGACATGAATCCCTTGATCGATCATTCCAGTATGTTTCAAGCCAAATTGCAGCTGATTAGCTACTAATGGTTGACGAACATATTTTTTCAGCAATTCGATTTGCATTGGTTTTTGATTGCTGACGCCAAAATAACGAACTTTTCCTGACCGTTCCAATTCATCAAACGCTTCAGCTACTTCCTCTGGTTCTACCAATGTATCTGGACGATGAAGAAGTAAAGCATCCACATAATCCATTTTCAGACGGGTCAAACTTTTTTCCACAGATTCAATGATATGTTTTTTAGAAAAATCAAACATCACACCTGGAACGATTCCACATTTTGTTTGAATAAAAAGATCTTCTCGTTTGATTGATGTTTTTGCTAGAGCATCTGCAAAGATTTCTTCACATTCATCGTTTCCATAAATATCTGCATGGTCAAAAAAATCAATGCCGTTTTCATAAGCTGTCTCAATCACTTTTACTGGATCTTCCGCATTGTTGATACGCATACAGCCTAAGATCACTGCAGCTACTTTCTGATCAGAAGTACCTAATTGAATTTTTTTCATCTGAACTCCTCCTTATTTATATACACAACAAAAGTGTACCACACTCTTTATGAAAAGGCTTCACTAAAATCGGCGCTTCCGACTATATTTGTTGTATTTTTTTATAAATGGAAGCAGCTGATTTACTTCACGACCAGTTCGCTATTGGCAGCTTTTTCTCCAATATCTGTACGATAAAATGTTCCATCTGTCGTTTTATCCATTAACGCGGTGTAGATTTTTTCCTGTGCTTCTTTGATCGTCTCACCGTATGCTTCTACTAAATAAAGACGTCCTCCTGCTCCAACTAATTTGCCGTTATTTGAGGAAACTCCAGCATAGTAAACAGAAAGCTCTTCTTCCGGAAAATCTGGTAGAACCATTCCTGTCTCATATTCTTCGGGGTAACCGGCAGCTGCAACCACAACGCCTACATTGTATCCTTCTTGCTGCCACTTTAACTCTACTGCACGATTCTCTAATAAATCATCGATTACTTGCGCAAAGTCACTCTTCAACCGAGAAAGAACGACTTGCGTTTCAGGATCACCGAAACGCGCATTGAATTCGATCACTTTTGGTCCTTCCTTCGTAGCAATCAAACCCGCATATAAAACACCCGTGAAAGAGCGTCCTAGTTCTTTCATTCCCAAAGCCGCTGGTTTTAAAACTTCTTCCACAGCTTTTTCAATCATCTTTTTTGGAATTTGCGGTACTGGTGAATAAGCACCCATTCCGCCTGTATTTGGCCCTTTATCGTTATCAAATGCCCGCTTATGATCTTGCGAAATGACCATCGGATACACCTTGGTATCACGGACAAACGCCAAAAGGGAGAATTCTTCTCCTGCCAAAAACTCTTCTACGACGATTTTTTTGCTGCTATCCCCAAATCGATGCTGGTTCAACATTTGTTCTGCCGCATCCAGCGCTTCCTTCACTGTGGTAGCCACGACTACACCTTTCCCAGCTGCTAAACCGTCCGCTTTCACTACGATTGGCGCACCATTTTCTTTGATATACGCTGCTGCTTTTTCGTAACATTCAAAACTTCTGGATTTAGCTGTCGGGATTTGATAAGTATCCATTAATTGTTTAGCAAAACTTTTCGAACCTTCGATCAGAGCTGCTGCTTTTGTCGGACCGAAGATTTTCAATCCTTCCGCCATAAAATCATCGACGATCCCATTTAACAAAGGAACTTCAGGACCAACGATACTCCAATCAATAGCCTCTTTCTTAACAAAATGGATTAACGCTGAATGATCTTGTTCACTGATAGCGACACAATTGATGCCATCCTTTGCCATTCCAGGATTTCCTGGCGCACAATACACCGTATCCACCTTCGGACTGGCTAAAAGTTTTTTACTTATTGCATGTTCACGACCACCTGCACCGATCACCAAAATGTTCATTTATCCGACTCCTCTCTAATGTCTAAAATGCCGAACATCAGTAAAGACCATTGCTAGATCATATTTATTCGCCATATCGATAGAATCTTGGTCTTTGATGCTTCCTCCTGGCTGAATGATTGCTTTTATACCATGTTTGGCTGCATATTCAACCGAATCATCCATTGGAAAATAAGCATCGCTAGCTAAAACTGCACCTTCCATTTTCTCTTGCGCTTGTTCAATCGCGATTTTTACTGAACCGACGCGATTCATCTGTCCGGCTCCAATTCCTACTGTCTGATGTTCATTTGCCAGCACGATCGCATTAGATTTCACATGTTTGACAGCTTTCCAAGCAAACGCCAATGCTTTTGCTTCTGCTGGAGTCGGCTTACGTTTTGTCACGACTTTCCACTCTTCTTCATTTTCTATTGCCAGATCTTGATCTTGTACAAGAAGTCCACCTAAGACTGAGACCGTTTCTTCTCGATTTTGATTTACTTCCTGCGCAAAGTCTACTGTCAGTAATCGGATGTTTTTCTTTTTTTGCAGTAATTCCAAAGCTTCTTGTGTATAAGAAGGGGCAATGATGATTTCTAGAAACAGCTTATGCATCTGTTCTGCTGTTGGCAGATCTACTTCTCGATTCAAAACGATGATCCCACCAAAGATTGAAACAGGATCTGCTTCATACGCTGCTTCCCACGCTTCTAAAATCGTAGATGCTGTCCCAATACCACAAGGATTCATGTGTTTCAAGGCGACTACCGTTGGCTCGTCATATTCCTTCATGATCCGTAGCGCAGCATCTGCATCTCGGATATTATTATAAGAAAGTTCTTTCCCATGGAGTTGTTTTGCTGCTGCGATCGAATATTTTTCCAGAAGAGCGGACTGATAAAAGGCAGCGGCTTGATGGCTGTTTTCACCGTAACGAAGCGTTTGTTTTCGTTCATACGTAAGTGTCAATTTTTCCGGTTCTTTTTCTTCCACCCAATCCGTTAAGTATTGAGCGATCAGTGCATCATATGCCGCAGTATGACGAAAGACTTTTGCCGCTAGTTTTTGTCTGAAAGAAAGTGAAGTATGCCCATACTGACGTAATTCTGAAAGTACTTCTTCATAGTCAGATGGATCAACAACAGCGGTGACAAATTCATGGTTTTTTGCTGCACTACGGAGCATACTAGGTCCACCGATATCAATGTTTTCAATAGCTTCTGCTATTTCGACATCTGGTTTCATAATCGTTTCTTTGAAAGGATATAAATTAACACAAACAAAGTCGATTGGTTGGATATTTTCCGTTTCCATTGCCTCCATATGGCTAGGGAGATCGCGTCTTCCTAAAAGACCACCATGGATTTTAGGATGAAGTGTTTTGACACGGCCATCCATCATTTCAGGAAACCCTGTCACTTCTTCGATCGAAAGCGTTTTGATCCCAGCTTTATCCAACGCATGCTTTGTTCCTCCTGTTGAAATGATTTCTACTCCTTGTTCAATCAAACCTTGGGCAAATGCTACAATCCCAGTTTTATCTGATACACTGATCAATGCTCTTGTCATTTCAGATAGCCTCCATTTTCAATAATTTCACTAATCACTTCTGGATAGATTCGATGCTCTACTCTATGGATTTTTTCTTCTAAAGAATCGAACGTGTCCTCCTGTTCAATTCTCACTTTTTCCTGCCGGATGATTGGTCCGGTATCTATACCTTGGTCGATATAATGAATTGTGACACCCGTTTCTTTTACTCCAGCTTCAAATGCATCACGAATGCCATGCAAACCAGGGAATGCAGGTAAAAGAGATGGATGGATATTGATGATTCTTTTATCATAATTTTCCAGCAATACTGGTCCAATGATTCGCATGTATCCAGCTAATACAATCAAATCGATCTTTTTTTCTTTCAATTTATGCAAAATTGCTTCTTCATACTCTTTTTTTGAATCAAATTCTTTAGGTGAAAAACAATCTGCCGGTACACTCAACGCAGTTGCACGTTTCAAAACATATGCTTCAGGCTGATCACAAAACAACCAGTCAATCGAAGCTTCCAATCCTTTTTTCGATAGATAATCGGCTAGCGCTTGAAAGTTGCTTCCGTTTCCAGAAGCAAAAACAGCGATTCTCATCGTTCTTCTCCTGTAAACACCACACGATGTTTTTCTTTGGCGATCACTTTCCCGATTTCATAAACTTTTTCGCCAGCTTGCTCAATTTCGTGTACTATTTCTTTTACTTTCGATTCTTCGACTGCCAGGACCATACCGATGCCCATATTGAAGATTTCATACATCTCCATCTCAGGAATTTCACCATATTTTTGTAAACAGCCGAATATTGGAAGAATCGGCCATGAGCCAAGTTTGATTTGTGCAGCCATAGATTCTGGTAACATTCGCGGGATATTTTCTACAAACCCTCCACCAGTGATATGTGCAGCTCCTTTTATTTTCTTTTCTTTGATCAGCGGAAGCAAGGAAGAAACATAGATTTTCGTTGGCTCAAGCAATTCTTCGCCAAGTGCTTTTTTCAATTCTGGCAGTTTTGATGATAAAGAAAACTGCTGCTGCTCAAAGAAAATTTTGCGAACAAGAGAGTACCCATTTGAATGGATCCCGCTAGATGCTATTCCAAGCAACACATCTCCTGGGTTGATCGTTTCTCCTGTCAATAATTGAGATTTTTCAGCTATCCCTACAGCAAATCCGGCTAGATCATAATCATTACCTGAGTACATACCAGGCATTTCAGCTGTTTCTCCGCCAATCAGCGCCATATTTCCTTGAACACATCCATCTGCTACACCTTTTACTACATTTTCCAAACGTATCGGATCATTTTTCCCCGTTGCTAAGTAGTCTAAGAAATATAACGGCTCTGCGCCTTGTGCTAAGATATCATTGACACACATCGCTACGCAGTCGATCCCGATTGTATCGTGTTTGTCTGCTTCGATTGCCACTGCTAATTTCGTCCCCACACCATCGGTCCCCGAGACAAGGACTGGCTCTTTTAATTGAAAGACCGATAAATCAAAACAACCGCCGAATCCTCCTATAGCGCCCATCATACCTAAACGTTCCGTTTTTTTGACATGCTTCTTGATCCGTTCTACTACTTCATATCCAGCTTCGACATCTACGCCAGCTTTTGCGTATGCATTTGCCATTGAATTCATATACTCCCTTCTTGGTCTGCTTTTAAAAGAACGATACTTTTTCTTTTAGCGATTCCTGATACTTTTCTTCATAGTCATATAACGGCGTTGGATAATCTCCGTTGAAATAAGCCATACACAATCCTGAATACGGGCCATCCTTTTTCAGTCCAATCGATTCGATCAGACCCTCTTCACTTAAAAATCCTAAAGAATCTGCACCGATACATTCTTTGATTTCATCAATCGTGTGATTTGCCGCAATGAGTTCTTTACGCGTTTGAATATCAATCCCGTAAAAACATGGATATTTCAAAGGAGGAGAAGCAATCCTCACATGGACTTCTTTTGCTCCTGCTTCTTTCAAAAGATGGACGATCCGTCTGCTTGTCGTACCCCGAACAATTGAATCATCGACCATAATCACCTTTTTACCTTCCACCACTCCTCGTACAGCAGATAATTTCATTCGAACACCTTGCTCTCTTAGCTCAGGCGTTGGCTGGATAAATGTTCGGGCAATGTATTGATTTTTTACTAATCCGATTTCATAAGGGATTCCACTAGCTTCCGCATAACCGCTTGCGGCTGACAAAGAAGAATTAGGTACGCCGACGACCATATCTGCTTTTACTGGCGATTCTTTCGCTAAATTCCGTCCCATATTTTTCCGTGCAGTATGCACATTGATCCCTGCGATGTTTGAATCTGGTCTGGCAAAATAGATATATTCCATCGAACAAATAGAAAGCTGCGTGTCCTTCGTAAAGCAATCAATCTGGATTCCTTCGTCATTGATGATCACTATCTCTCCAGGCTGGACATCTCTTATAAAACGTGCCCCGATAACTTCTAATGCACAAGTTTCCGAGGCAATCACGTATGCTCCGTTTTTCATTTGTCCGATTGCTAATGGACGAAAACCATTTGGGTCCAAAGCGGCAATCATTGCCGTTTCTGTCATTAATAAATAGGCAAATCCACCTTTGACTTCATTTAAAGCACTTTTCAATTTATTTAAAAAATCTGTTTCTTCACTTCGTCGGATCAAATGCATCAATATCTCCGTATCGGAGTTAGAATGGAAGATCGCCCCATTTTCCTCTAACTCTTTTCTAAGTGAACGAGCATTGATCAAGTTGCCGTTATGCGCTAAGCCGATCGACTGATCATGAAATTTGAATAGAAAAGGCTGAATATTGTCCACACTTCCATTGCCTGCTGTTGCATAACGTACATGTCCGATTGCAGCTTCTCCTGTTAACTGCTGCAATTTTCTTTGATCTTTGAATACCTCAGAAAGCAGCCCCAGATCTCGATGACCCATAAGCTTTCCTCGATCATTGGACACGATGCCCGCACCTTCTTGTCCTCGATGCTGAAGACTATGGAGCCCGAAGTATGCCACACTAGCGGCATCCGGATGACCCCAAACGCCGAAGATCCCGCATTCTTCATTTAAACTCTTCACTTCATAAGACATACGATTGCATCCTCCCAGCACTTTCTTGCTACTGCAGTTTCTATTTTGATCTGACCGTCAGTTGCTGAAATTTCGATTATCGCTTCATCCGTCACCTTACCTGCTAAAACAGCAGAATCACCCATCATTTCTTCGAATCGTGTCTTATTTTCCGGTGCGACTGTCAACACAAATCTTGATTGAGTTTCTGCAAATAATTGAGCAGAGGACAATTCAAACTGTACAGATATCCCTAGCTGATGTTTGAAAGCTGATTCTGCCAGTGCAATTGCCAAGCCACCTTCTGAACAGTCATGAGCACTTTCAATCAATCCGTTTTGGATGGCTGTCAATACTAACTCTTGGTTTCTCTTTTCAATGGATATATCAAAGTTTCGGATCACACCTTCGATTCTTCCAAGCTGCATCTTTTGTAATTCACTGCCATCAAAATCTGCAAACGTCTTACCTAATATATAGATTAGATCCCCTGATTTTTTGAATTCCTGAGTAGTGATATGTTTATGATCCTCAATCAATCCGACCATACCAATCATTGGTGTTGGATAGATTGCTTGACCATCCGTTTCATTATATAAAGAAACATTTCCTGAAATAACAGGAGTTCCTAACGTTTCACACGCAGCAGCAATTCCGTCAGCTGAAGTCGATAATTCCCAAAAAACTTCTGGTTTATCAGGAGAACCATAGTTCAGGCAGTCGGTGATCGCCAAGGGCTTGCCACCGCTAGCAATAATATTTCTAGCAGCTTCTGCCACTGCTATTTGTCCTCCGATTTTTGGATCCAAATACAGATAGCGCGCGTTGCAGTCTGTGGTCATAGCTAACGCTTTATTCGTCCCTCTAACCCTCATCACAGCAGCATCGCTTCCTGGACGGACAACTGTATTGGTTTGTACTTGTGAATCATAAGTTTCATAGATTGAACGTTTCGAAGCAATCGTCGGTTGCTGCAGCAGATCAAGCAATACTTGTCCAGGTTCTTCGATAACTGGCTGATAAGGAGCTAACTGCTGAAATTCTGCGATTCGAGCTGGTTCTTTCATTTCTTTATGATAAACTGGTGCATCTTCAGCTAATGCATCGACTGGCAGATTTGCTACTTCTTCTCCTTGATGATATAGCCGATACTGCCCGTCGTCTGTTACTTTCCCGATAGTGACTGCATCTAGATCATACTTCTGAAATAGTTCTTGGATTTTTTCTTCCTCTCCTGATTTGACACAAATCAACATCCGTTCTTGTGATTCCGATAGCATCATTTCATAAGGCGTCATTCCAGTTTCTCTTTGTGGGACTTCATCTAATGTCAATATAAGTCCTGAACCAGCTTTTGAAGCCATTTCCGCACTAGATGAAACAAGTCCTGCTGCTCCCATATCCTGTATACCTATTAGAGAATCCGAATGATGCAAGATTAATTCCAAACACGCTTCAAGCAGCAGCTTTTCCATAAAAGGATCGCCTACTTGTACAGCAGAACGTTGCTGTTCTTCTTCTTGATTAAATTCTTCTGAGGCAAAAGTTGCTCCGTGGATACCGTCGCGACCTGTTTTTGCACCTACATACATGATCGAATTACCGACGCCAGCGGCTTGCCCTTTCTGGATATGTTTGTGTTCAATCAAACCTACGCACATTGCATTGACTAATGGGTTTCCTTCATAACAAGGATCAAATGCAATTTCGCCGCCTACAGTCGGTATGCCGATACAATTGCCGTATCCGCCGATACCTGCAACTACTTCTTCTAGTAAATATTTCGTTCTTGGATTATCTAATTCGCCGAACCTCAATGAATCTAGCAACGCAATTGGACGAGCCCCCATGCTGAAAATATCTCTGATGATTCCGCCAACTCCTGTCGCAGCTCCTTCATAAGGCTCCACGGCTGAAGGATGATTGTGACTTTCTGCTTTGAAGACAACTGCTAGTCCATCACCGATGTCGACGATGCCTGCGCCTTCTCCAGGGCCTTGCAACACATGAGGTCCACTAGTAGGAAATTTGCGTAGAACCGGTTTAGAATTTTTATAGGAACAATGTTCGCTCCACATAACAGAGAACAGTCCAGTTTCCGTATAATTAGGCATTCTTCCTAAGATATCTTCTTCGATCATTCGATATTCTTCATCAGTCAATCCCCATTCGGCATAGATTCTTTTTTTCTTGATCTCTTCAGCTGTCGGTTCTTTCAATGTTTTCATCTATACGGTCACCTTTCCGAAGTTTTTTAAAATGGAAGCAAAGAACCGTTTCCCATCTTCTGATCCTAGCAAGTCTTCTACTGCACGTTCTGGATGAGGCATCATTCCTAACACATTCCCTGCTTTGTTCGTAATCCCTGCAATGTTTTCCACGCTGCCGTTGATGTTGTCATTATAAGTAAAGGCAATCTGATTATTTTTTTTTAGTTCTTGAAGTGTTTCTTCGTCACAGAAATAATTTCCTTCCCCATGAGCAACTGGAAGATAGATTATTTCGTCGGCTTCATACTCTGAAGTAAAGGCCGTCTTGGGGTTGACTTCCAATGGTACAGTTTTGCAAATAAAATGCAAAGACTCATTTCGTCTCAGTACACCTGGCAAAAGTCCTGCTTCTGTCAATATCTGGAATCCATTGCATGTACCGAATACTGGTTTCCCTTCTTCAGCAAAACGAATCACTTCTTCCATGATTGTAGAAAACCGGGCAATCGCACCACATCTTAAATAGTCTCCATATGAGAATCCTCCTGGCAGTAAAACACCATCAAATCCTTCTAAAGAGGACTCATCATGCCGAACGAATTCGGCATCAGCACCCATGATCTCGCGAACTGCCCATAACATATCTGCGTCACAATTTGAACCTGGAAAAACGATGACCGCAAATTTCATGTTATACTTCCTCCATTTTTTTGATTTCATATCGGTATGTTTCCATATTTACATTTGCAAGCAGCTTGTCACAAATCGTTTCAATCACTGTATCGATTGGTTCTTCTGCATCAGCAAGTTGTATCTCAAAGTATTTTCCTATTCGGATATCTTCGATTGTTTCATATCCCATACGATGGACTGCTTTTTTTACTGCCTCCCCTTGAGGATCTAACACTGAATCTTTATAGGTTACATATACTTTTACGAAATACATCATACTCGCTCCTTTTCTTCAGTTAGTTCCGATAGACGGTTATATACTTCTTGATAGACTGGGATCAAATCACCTAGATCTCTGCGGTAAACGTCTTTGTCCATATGTTCATTCGTACGTTCATCCCATAATCGGCAAGTATCCGGTGTTACTTCATCCGCAAGCAAAATTTGTCCATTCGACCGGCCAAACTCTAGCTTGAAATCTACTAAAACCAAACCGACCTTAGCAAATAATTCGGTCAAAATTTCATTAATAGCCAACGCTTGGGCTTTCAGCTCACTGATTTCTTCCGGTTTTGCAAGTTGTAAGAAATAGATATGCTCTTCATTGATAAATGGATCATCCAACTGGTCATCCTTATAGTAGAATTCAATGATTGGTTTGATGAATTCTTTACCTTCGGGAACACCTAGACGTTTTGAGAAACTTCCTGCTGCAATATTTCGGATAACCACTTCCAGAGGGATAATTTGTACTTTTTTTGCTAATTGTTCGGTTTTAGACAATTGTTCAATAAAATGATTTTTTATTCCTCTTTGAGTCAGATAACGGAAAATTGCACTTGTGATTTGATTATTCAATTCTCCTTTTCCACTTATCTGGTCTTTCCTCGCGCCATTCAACGCAGTTGCTTGATCTAAATATTCTATCAAAATCAAGTTCTCATCAGAAGTAAGATATATTTTTTTGGCTTTCCCTTCATACAGAAGTTCTTTCTTCTCCATGTACGTCTCTCCTTTTTGTTTACATTAAAAGCAAATACATCGTTTTTTGTTCGTGTTTTCACTTTAAATTTTAGCAATCATCTTTTTATAAATCAACAAAAATATGTACATTCAAGGCATTAGATTCTTTTAATGTTCGTGTTTTATCAAAAACGAAAATCTTATACCATCAACAAGCGTTTACATTTATACTTAATGATGGTATATTAGAATTAACTAAAAATTTGGATAATGGGTTCAAGGAGGCACTTGCCGATGGAAGATGCAATAAAACAAGGTCAGCTTTTTTTATCAGAATTAACAGCTGAAGAACGTTCCTGTCTATATAATGATTTGCTGTCGATCAAAGACGTTTATTTATGCAATAAAGATACTAGTTTTTATACATTCCGAAAAATCCGCCGAGCAACCAAGCGCTGTGCTGAATGCCGTAAAAGGACTTTTCTTTATCAGACAGAACACAAAGGCGAACTTTCAATCAGTCAGATTCACGAACAGAAGCGTTTCAAAAATCATTATCGTATCCAGATCTTATTCAATGGACAAGAGATGGAATACGCTTTTCTCGAAAACTTGCTGCAACATCTCCATAACGAGCATTTTAGTTATAATAGTCACGCCATTTATGCTTGACTCCTACATTTTGTATAGATAAAGGTACGATAAAGCAGTAGTATGTCGCTTTTAAAGTCAGGTTCCTATCATTGATAAGAAAACATAATAAACTAAAAGAAGCAGAACCGCTAACGGCTCTGCTTCTTTTTTGGTTATTTTTGCTATTCTATTTTAATTGAATTTTGCAACTCACTCTTCTTTATTCCAAACCTACTCGTTTGAATATCACGTCAACGTTTTTCAAATGATGATGATAATCAAAGGCATCGTCTATTTCTTCTTTAGATAATACCGATGTGATGGTTGGATCTTCTTCTAACAGCGGGCGGAACTGCACTTGGTTGTCCCAAGCGTACGCAGTTTTTGGCTGAACAAGATCATAAGCTTCTTCTCTTGTCATTCCCTTATCGATCAATTTCAGCATAACGCGCTGGCTATAAATCAAGCCAAATGTTGCAGACATATTCTGCTTCATGTTTTCAGGAAAGACCGTTAGATTTTTAACGATATTGCCAAAACGATTTAACATGTAATTCAATAAAATCGTGGTATCAGGCAAGATGATTCGTTCTGCTGAAGAATGAGAAATATCTCTTTCATGCCATAATGTGACATTTTCATAGGCAGTGACCATGTGTCCGCGCACCACTCTGGCTAGACCAGCCATATTTTCTGAACCGATCGGATTCCTTTTGTGCGGCATAGCAGAAGAACCTTTTTGACCTTTCGCAAAAAATTCTTCTACTTCACGTGTTTCGGATTTTTGCAATCCGCGTATCTCTGTTGCAAAACGTTCAATACTTGTAGCAATAAGCGCCATCGCTGAGAAATATTCAGCATGTAGATCCCGAGGGAGAACTTGAGTAGAGATTTCTTGTGGACGGATCCCCAATTGTTTACATACATACTCTTCAATAAATGGCGGGATATTTGCGAACGTCCCCACTGCTCCAGAGATTTTTCCTGCTTCTACTCCTTTTGCCGCATGTTCAAATCGTTCGATGTTCCGTTTCATTTCTGAATACCATGTGGCAAGTTTCAATCCAAAAGTAGTTGGTTCAGCATGGACACCGTGTGTCCGACCCATCATCACTGTATATTTGTGTTCTTTTGCTTTTTCGCCAATGATTTCCGTAAAACGTTTCAAGTCTTCCCGTAAAATATCATTTGCTTGCTTGATGAGATAGCCATAAGCAGTATCTACGACATCCGTACTTGTTAGACCATAATGGACCCATTTTCTTTCTTCTCCCAATGTTTCAGAAACTGCTCGTGTAAAAGCAACAACATCATGGCGTGTTGATTTTTCGATTTCCAAGATCCGATCGATATCAAATGATGCATGCTCACGGATTTTTTTCACATCTTCTTGCGGGATTTCACCAAGTTCTGCCCAAGCTTCATCTGCTAAAATCTCGACTTCGAGCCACGCACGGTATTTGTTCTCTTCCGTCCAGATATTCCCCATTTCAGGGCGTGTATAACGTTCTAACATGTTTTTTCTCCTCTAATCCCAAATATTCGTTTGTTTGATTTCTTCCAGCGTTTGCTGGATGTCTTCTGTCAAGATAGCGATATGTCCCATCTTGCGACCTTTTTTCGCTTGTTTTTTTCCATAGAAATGGAATTGCCAGTCTGGCTTATTCTCAATCAAGCGATAGCTTTCCAGCAGTTGTTCTCCCAAAACATTGACCATCACTGCATTGCTTGTCAGACGCACTTTTTCTCCTAATGGCCATCCGCAAATACCTCGAATATGGGCATCGAACTGACTCATAGAACAAGCTTCGATAGAATAATGTCCAGAATTGTGAGGACGAGGAGCTAATTCATTCACATACAGCCCGCCTGTTTTTGTTAAAAACATTTCTACTCCTAAAACACCTGAAAGGCTCACTGCTTCTGCAATCACACGGGCAATACGCTCAGCCTCTTCAATCACATCCTGATCAATCGCGGCTGGAGCAATCGTTTCATGAAGAATATTGTTGTGGTGGATGTTTTCCACGACCGGAAAAGTCGTGAAATCTCCTTGACCATTTCCTGCCACCATGATCGAAATCTCTTTTTCAAACGGGATCCATGCTTCTAAAACACAGGTTCCTTCTCTTAAAAGGTCCATGGCAGGAGCTAGATCCGCCCGACTTTTCAAAACATACTGCCCCTTGCCATCATAGCCGCCTCGAGTGGTTTTCAAAACACAAGGATAGCCGATCCCGTCAATCGCATCTTGGATATCCGTCGGACTGACGATCGTTGCATAAGGAGCAATCACGATGTTGTTCGTTTCCAAAAAAGATTTTTCTAACAGGCGGTCTTGCGTAATCGCAAGCAAGTCTGTCCCTTGAGGAATAAATGACATGGGTAAAATCGCATTTAACGCCTCTACACTGACATTTTCGAATTCATAGGTAATGACATCTGTTCTTCTGGCAAGCTCTTTCAGCGCAAAGGTGTCATCATAGACACTTTCAATGTGCCAATCTGCAACTTGTGCGGCTGGACAATCGCTCACAGGATCCAGCACACCTACTTTAAAGCCCATTTCTTTTGCACTAATCGCCATCATACGACCTAATTGACCGCCACCGACGATCCCGATCGTTGAACCAGGCAACAAAGGTTTAACCAAGTTGATCACTACTTTCTATAACAGTTTTAGCCAACATTGAACGTCTTTCAGCCAATTTAGCCTCCAATTCTAAATCATACATGGAAAGCATCTGTATCGCAAGTAGTCCAGCATTAATTGCTCCCGCTTTTCCGATTGCTGTAGTAGCTACAGGTACTCCTCCAGGCATTTGGACAATCGAAAGAAGCGAATCCAAACCATTTAATGTTCGTGATTGGACCGGTACACCGATAACCGGCAAAGTTGTTTTTGATGCGACCATACCCGGCAGATGCGCGGCTCCCCCTGCTCCTGCAATAATGATTTTGATTCCTTTTTTTCGAGCGTTTTGTGCATATTCAAACATCAAATCTGGGGTTCGATGAGCAGAAACGACCTTTTTTTCATAAGACACACCGAATTCATCCAATATTTGACATGCTTCTTTCATTGTTTCCCAATCTGAAGTACTCCCCATAATCACAGAGATTTTTGCTGTCATTGTTTTTCCTCCCAGTTTTTCTACATTCATATTCTAACAATCACATTTTTTGATGTCAAAGAAATTTCGAATGTTAACAAAGAAAAACATCTTATTGTTCGTGTTTATTAAAGATGAAAAAAAGGAATGTGACAAAAGTTAGGTCACATTCCTTTTTATGGATAAACGGTGTTCTCCTGCCAACTCCTCGGTCACAAGGAACAATATTCAACAAACATGAGAAGCTGTTTTTTGAAATTGTTCCTTGTGACTCGGAGATGAACGGCAGGCTCACGACCTCTTCCTTCAACGGTGTTCAATCAGCTGACCCTCGGTATTAGCTCAAACAAACGGCAAAATACGAGGAACTATTTTTCCGTTTGTTTCTCTAAAAATCAGGTCAAAACGCTGATTTCACAACCTTTCTTTTGCTCTATTACTTCTTGAAGGCTTCTTCCAATATTTCTTCATCTTTTTTCAATCCATTAAAGATCAAATTCAATATGATAGCCGTAATGCTACTCATTACGATGCCATTTCCAGTGAACATTTGCAATGTTTGCGGCATTTGACTGAATAATGTCGGCGTAACATTGAAACCCAGCCCAAATCCAACAGAAACAGCAACAATCAATAGATTTTTATCATTGCTGAAATCAACTTCCAACAGCATACGGATTCCTTGGACTGCCACCATCCCGAACATGACTAACATTCCTCCACCAAGTACCGGCTCAGGGATGATTTGTGCTAACGCACCGATTTTAGGGAATAATCCTAAAACAATCAAGAAGAATGCAGAGAAATAGATGGGTTTTCTTGTTTTGATTCCCGAAAGTTGAACCAATCCGACATTTTGAGAAAAGCCAGTATAAGGGAATGTATTGAAAATACCGCCTAAGATAACGGCAAGTCCTTCTGCACGATATCCCTTTTTCAATTCTTCTTCTCCAACATTTTTCCCAGTAATGTCACCAAGTGCAAAATATACACCTGTTGATTCTACCATGCTGACCATGGAAATGATGATCATTAGTAAAATCGACCATACGTCGAAAGTTGGTTTACCAAAATAAAAGGGTTGTGGAACATGGAACAACGGCGCATCTCCAATCGCGCTCAGATCAATCATTCCCATGAAAGCAGCTAAGATGCTTCCTCCGACTAAACCAATCAGTACCGCGATTGAACGAATGAACCCTTTTGCCAGCATTTGCACGCCTACAATTAGGAGAATCGTCACAAATGCAAGTAGCAGATTTGTTTTGTCACCAAAATCAGCTGCTGTTGCATTACCTCCACCCATTTTCTCGATTGCTACAGGAATCAAAGTCAAACCAATAACGGTGATAACCGTTCCTGTTACTATAGGAGGGAATAGTTTTTTAATTTTAGAAAAGACACCAGAAACTAACACAACAAAGATCCCAGAAGCGATAATAGATCCGTAGATAGCTCCTACTCCTTCATTGGTTCCGATCAAGATCAGTGGAGCTACTGCTTGTATCGCACATCCTAAAACGACAGGCAAGCCAATTCCGAAAAATCGGTTAACTGTCAATTGCAATAATGTCGCTAATCCACACATAAAGATATCAATTGAAATCAAATAAGTCATCTGTTCTTGATTAAAGCCTAGTCCTGTACCGATCAAAAGAGGCACCGCTACTGCTCCTGCATACATCGCTAGCAGATGCTGCAGCCCTAAAACCGCAGCTTTTCCATTTTGTGTTTCTTTTTCCACGATTATGCGTCCTCCTCAAGAAACTCAACTTGTCCATTCGTCAAGGAAGCAATACGCGCAAGAGAAACGACTCTCAATCCCATTTCTTCAAGTAACTGACGTCCATCTTGGAAAGACTTTTCGATGACGATCCCGATTCCTTCTACTTGAGCTCCAGCTTGCTGGCATAATTCGATCAATCCTTTTGCCGCTTGTCCGTTTGCCAAGAAATCGTCGATAATCAATACTTTGTCTTCTGAAGATAAAAATTTACGAGAAATAGAAATCGTACTTGTCACTTGTTTCGTAAAAGAATAAACAGAAGCTGTCAATAATTCTTCATCCATCGTCAAACTTTTTGCTTTTCTAGCGAAGATCATTGGAACATCTAATTCTTTTGCAGCAAATAAAGCTGGTGCGATCCCAGAAGCTTCAATGGTCACAACTTTCGTGATTCCTTGTTCTTTAAATACTTCTGCAAACCGTTTTCCCATTTGTTCCATCAATACAGGGTCTACTTGGTGAGTGACGAAGCTGTCGACTTTTAATACGCCCTCGCCTAATATACGTCCGTCTTTTTGAATACGTTCAACTAATTCTTTCACTTTATTTGCTCCTTTATCATTTATTAATACCAAAATAACCGCTTTTGTGCAAAAACCTACTATGTTTCTGTTAAAGAAAAACACCCTCCACTTTATCATAAGAAAAGAAGGGTGAAATAGCCAATCTTTTACTTATAGTCCAGCATTTACGGTACTGGCTAGAAACTGTCATCCATATTATGACGATATATAAGTAGGTATGTAAAACTAATAATAGTGTAAATTCATTTTCTTGCAACTGTTTTGCACGTGAAGGCAGTTTGCCATATTTGAATAAAAAATGTTGTTTCAAATATTGAAAACAGTCTAACACTACTTTCTGAAACTGACAACGTGGTTTACTTATTTTTTTGTAAAATCTAATGATTTTTAATGCATTATTCCTTTTTGTTCGGGTTTAAATAGTTATTTTTATTTTCTCCTATCTAAAAAAGCAGCCCACATAAAAAGAAGGCATGACAAAAAGCATGTCATAGCCCCTTTTTCCGAATAAATAGTGTTCAAAAGACAGCCTATCGGCAATAAGGCAAGATTTTATAAACTACGGGAAGTAATTTCCGTAAATCTATTCTTATTCTTTTAAGCTGACAAGCTCGTCAATCACTACTGCTTTTCCTGAAGCAATAGAATGATTTGCTGCGATTCCTGTCAAAATCGACAAAATACCATCTACGTGAGTTGCTGCCCGATTCCACGGATCTTCTTCTTTTTCTTCACCAAATAGATCATCTAATAAACGCGGATCTCCTCCGCCATGTCCGCCCGCTTCTTGTTCGACGATTACCTCATATGGCTCACCGAACATCGGATAGACATGGATGGACTGAAGAACGGCTGCTCCTTCATCCTTTTTATCTCCACCTGCATTGATGTAAGACTTTTCGATCACTTTCATTTCGATCCGTCCTTTGCTGCCATTGAAAGAAACATTGAATCCTTCCCACGGCATATACGCGTTTAGCGAATACGTCAAAATCGCACCAGTTTCATATTTGACCGTTACGCCTAGTGTATCTTCAATAGAGATATCATCGGAAAATACACTGCGGTCACGAATATATCCACTGTCTTTTTCTGCTTCTAAATACATTTCTCGCAATTCCTCATTGGCTGACAGGTCTATAGCAAATGGATCAGCTTTAGCTAGTTCGCTTCCATAGCATCGACTGTAAAATGTTTCTACTCCGCGTTTCTCCGCATTATGCATCCCATAAAAGTTTAATCCACCGAATGCAAATACCTTTTGGGGACGGCTGTTCAACCAAAAATTCACTAGATCAAAATGATGGGTAGATTTATGAACAAGAAGCCCGCCGCTATTGTGCTTATTTCGATGCCATCTTCTGAAATAATCTGCCCCGTGTTGCGTATTTAACAGCCATTCGAAGTGGATAGAAAACACATCACCAATCACATCACTTTCTATCAGCTCCTTTATCTTCGTGTGATACGGTGCATAACGATAATTAAAAGTGACTCGCAGGCTTCTTCCCGTCTGTTTTTGGACCGTTATTATTTCTTGAGCTTTTTCCTCATCGATAGTCAGAGGTTTTTCGCAAATAACATCATATCCTTTTTTCATTGCACGAATGATATAATCATGATGCGTTCGATCTACTGACGTAATAATGACTTCAGCCGGCCGTACGTCATCCAGTAGTTGCTCAAATTGTGATGGCATACATGTCTTTACTTTTTTCTGTCCATACTTGTTCACAAGTATCCGATTTGCATAATCCATCCTTGTTTGAGATACATCACAAAAACCGACTAGTTCACAAGTTTGATGATACGTAGAGGCAATTGCCTCATAAAAAAAACGCGCTCTCCCACCAAGTCCGACTTGTACATATTTTTTCTTCATTTAAAGTCATTCTCCTTTTCTTTTAAGCAAAATACTGTGACAAATGGCAGCCCTGGATACAGTAATGCAGTGAGTAAAAAATCATGCTGTATACACCAGAACAGTCCATACAAAAGGCATAAATACCACAGAAACCCTTTGACGTTTTTTGACAACAGCCAGATATTCCTTTTGATCAAATAAACAAGACTATCTGCTTTCTCTTCTTTGCAGATATCAATTAGCGTACTAAAAAAACTATGGGATACAAAAAGCAACAGACACAATAGAAAAGGAATCAGATACCAAGCTCCAATCTTTCCCACTAATAAATACCAATCAACTGCAAAAATAATGACAAACAGCTGAAACAACGTAATGATGAAACACATCCGTTTGATTTTTTCTTTCCTCCAACATACCTTTTTTTCTGCCAAGTAATGGACAGATAGATAATAAGAAGGATACATCATCAAAAAATAAATCAGATAGACAACACGAGCAGACAGCACTAATCCTAAAGTGAACAAACATCCTAGAACTAAAGCGAAAAGAGCATTACTGATAAGACTGGTTAAAAAAATCCGACAGAAATAGTAGTTGAGCTTGTAAAGAAACATCTCTTCTATTGGCTTTTTCATATTCAGCCCTTCAGACCGCTTGTACTGATCCCCTGGACAAGATATTTATTGAAGAATAAGAAAATCAGAAAAACCGGTAGCAGCGACAACGTAGACATCGCAAACATACTCGCGTAAGTCGTACTAGATCCAGCGTCTGCAAATAATTTGATGGCAATCGATACCGTGTAAGATCTCGGCTTGTTTAAATAAATCAATGGTCCCATGAAGTCGTCCCATTTCCAATAAAACTGGATGATGATCGTCGTGATGATCGAAGGTTTCAGCAAAGGAAAAATAATTTTGGTAAAGACACTATACTTGCTGCATCCGTCAATAATCGCTGATTCATCTAACTCTTTGGGGATGCTGACCATGAATTGCATGATCTGGTAAATGAAAAATGCTTGTCCAAAAAAATGTGGTAAAATCAGCGGCACATACGTCCCAACCAAATTCAGCCTATTGTAAATAATAAACTGCGGAATCAAAATCACTTGTGCAGGAATCATCATCGTTACTAACATGACGACGAACCAGAATCTTTTTCCTTTGAAATCGATTCTCGATAATGCGTAAGCAATACAAGTCGAGCTCAGAACTGTCCCTATCGTCGAAACTGCAGAGATGACAAACGAATTCCTAAAGAAAGTAAAAAATGAAATTCCAGCAAACCCCGCCCATCCTTTTGCGTAATTTTCCCATTGAAAAGTCTCTGGAATCAAATTCAGCGAACCACTCAGAATCTCTTGATCCGTTTTAAAAGAACCTGCGATCATCCATAAGACCGGATAAATCATGACTAGACCTAATAGCAAAATAAAACCGTATTGAAACCATTTCGTTACTGTTTTATTCATTTCTTCCTCCTCTCATTCACACAACGACCCATTTTTTTGATGATTTGAAAATCAGAAAGGTGACAGCTCCCATAATCAACAGCATGATCCACGAAATAGCACTAGCATACCCCATAGAATTAAAAGAAAAAGCTTGGTTATACACATAAAGAGCATAAAAGTTCGTGGCATCATTCGGACCACCTTGGGTAATGATAAATGCCTGCGTAAAAGTCATAAACGCCGCGATTGTCTGCATAACCAAGTTATACAAAATGATCGGCGAAAGAAGAGGTAACGTAATCTTGTAAAACGTCTGCCATTTGTTCGCTCCATCGATCTCTGCCGCTTCATAATACGAGCCTGGGATCTCTTTGATACCTGCAGCAAAGATGATCATTGCCGAACCGAATTGCCAAGCAGACATCAAAACAAGAGGGATCATGACCAGTTTTTGATCGCTAAACCAGGAAAGCGCAGGTGCGCCTAATCGTTCCAGAAAAATATTCACTAACCCGTTTTTAGAAAACAACTCCCGCCAAACTAGAGCGATAGAAATACTGCCACCGATCAAACTAGGCACATAATACAAAGAACGAAAGAAAGTCGTTCCTTTGATATTCCTCGTTAAAAGATAAGCAATCAATAGACCAAAGATCAGTTTCACAGGTACAGATGCACATACATAGAGAAAAGTGACTCGGATGGAGTTCAAAAAACGGGCATCACTCAGCATCTTTATATAATTATCCAAGCCGATCCATGAGACTGGATTTTCCAAACGATAATCGGTGAACGAATAATAAAGTGACAAGATCATCGGTATCACCGTTATCAATAGAAATCCTAGGATGAATGGAGAAGCAAATACGTAACCGACCACATTGTCTTGATCCAAGAACCGTTTTAGTTTTTCTTTTTTCATGCCTTCCTCCTGCTGCTATCCTAGAATGTTTGACGCAAACTCATAAAGACTCTCTGCTGCTTCTTCTGCTGTTACTTCTTCATAAATGACTTTTTCAACTAAAAGATTGTATTGGTCTTGAATTTCCGGATTCAAAGCACTATCAAAGACATTCACTTCGCCGTTGTCCATATCGGAAATCATTTCTAAATAGTCAAATGTCGCTTGCAAAGTTGCATCATCTGCACGAGCGAGCTGTTCTCGAATATTCGACATGATTGGCACACCACGTTCTCCTTTTAAAATTTCATTGGCTTCTTCACTGTTTTGAAAGAAATCAATAAACTTAGCAGCTTCTTCTTTATGGGCTGAGCTTTTTGCCATACTCAGCATTTGCGAAGAACGTAAAGGGATACCAGATTCTCCATCTGCTTTTCTGCGAGGTGGATTAATCAACTGAATCTCCATATCTTCAGGCGCTCCTGACAATATTTCTGTCAACTGGTTACTTGATAGAAACACCATTGCCGCTTCTCTATCCCTAACCGCCTGAAAAGACAGATCCGTCGTACTTGCAGCTCCACCACCTGGTTCCGGATGGGCACCTTTGTCTACCAGATTTTTACGCAACTGGAAAAAATCTGTTAGATAGTCTGGATTTTCAAATCCCAAGCTGTTAGATAGATCTTCCCGATTATAAAAATTCAATCCTTTCTCAACTTGTGGTATTTGAATAATACAGCCAGCTATAAAATCTTCGAATCTTGAAATAGCATAGATTCCTAATTCTTCAGTGATTTGATAGCTGATTTGTTCAAATTCATCCCATGTCCAATTTGAAGCAGGTTCAGGGATATTTAATTGTTCAAATATATTTTTATTGTAAGCAATCGCAAACGAATTCACCCCGTTAGACAGTCCAACTAATTGCCCGTCGTAAGTCGTCGTTGCTAAATAGGATTCATCTGCATTAGAAATATCAATTATCCCTTGCTCCACATATTCATCTAATGGTTCAATCTGATTGATGTATTGAGGAAATTGATTGTTCAGTTGGAAAATGTCCCAGATATCATCTGATGCTGCTAGTGTACCTAATTTTGTGTAATATCCTTCATAATCATAAAATTCATAATCGATCGTCACATGGGGATTTTTTTCTTCATAAAGCTCGATTACTTTTACTGTTGCATCGTGTCGGACTTGCGAACCCCACCAAGCCATGTTCAGCGTGATTTTTTTGTCATCTTCTTGCCCACAAGCCGTCAAGAAGAATAACATAACACTTAAAGCTAAGATGATTCTCATTCTTTTCTTCATTCTCTGCACCTCTACTTCCATTGTTATTTTTCAACATACTGTATTTTTATACAGAACATATTTATTAAACGATCTTTTTCAAGGGGAATAAAAACCAAGACTTGCCTTATCGTTCTGCCTAGGATGAACAACTCAATACTTTCAAGGAAAATTAGATAGTGCTGATTCTTCTTTCATCGCTAAAAACACTTCTTGCTTCAATGATGGGAGGATAATTACGCAAAGAAAAAAGGATATCAGACAACTGTCCAATATCCTTGACATAGCTAAATAAGCATGCTTCTTCGTGTACGCTCTTCCCTAAAAAACAGAAAAATAACTAGTAATTCTGTATGAAATTAGGTACAATATACACGTCGATGCACAAGCATTGACTATGGCAACTTGATTGGTCAGTTCCCGCTGACTTTTCAAGCCCCGACAATTTAGCTGCTACTAAATTGTCGGGTGCCTTTTTTAGTTTTTATTCGTTTTCCATTCTATAGAAAGCGCTTCAATAAATCAAGACATTTTTTGTTAGAATGCTAATAATAACAAAAGGTTTTAACTCTTCTTATGTACATTACAGATAAAAAAACAAAAAAATTTCTCTTTTTTTTGAATTCTGAACAAATAGTACTGGAGTACAAAAGACGAGGAAGAGCCACTATCTGCTCTTCCTCGTCTTTTGATTCTCACCTGTTATTCATGATTCTTTTTCTCAGTTTCCCGATATTTTTCCATTTTACGACTAAAAAGCTCTCCGCTACTTGGTGGCGTATATGTGATGGCATTTGCTCCTGCTTGAATGGTCTCAGCAATACTTTCTTCCGTTGGACCACCTGTCGCAATGATAGGAAGTTCAGGATATTTTTTACGAAAATGGCGTACTGCTTCTGCAGTTTCTTTACCTGCACTGATATTGATAATCGAAATACCAGCTGCTAACTTTTCATCTATTTCTGTATATTTCGACGTTACCGTACTGATAACTGGAATATCAACTACTCGACAAACTTCTTTTACTGTCTCTAAAGGCGTAGGACCGTTCAAAACGACCCCTAACGAACCTTGCGCTTCTGCGAACATGCTCATGTAGGAAGAACGAGCACCTTGTGTCAAACCACCACCTACACCGGAGAAAACTGGAATGTCAGCTGCTTCAATAATGCTTTTAGTAATCGCTGGATGAGGTGTAAAAGGATACACAGCAATTACTGCATTCGCATTTGTATTACGTATGATCGCAATATCCGTAGTAAAGATGATCGAACGGATCAATTTTCCAAATATCTTGATCCCACTTGCTTCTAAAATGATTTCCGGTACTCTTACGATATCTTTTCTCAATTCCGTCATGATTTCTGGCGTAAATTGTTCTGCCATCAGCCACTTCTCCTTTGCTATCTCCGGTCATACTGATTCAATTGATACGTCTCGATGACCTGGATGATTTTTTGCGCATAACCGGGGTCTGTCGCATAACCTGCATCTTGCAATGCTTGTGCGGCTTCCTGATAGTTGGTGGCCGTAATCACTTTTTCATACAGCGCAGGATTCCAATCTACTCCTTGGACGAACAGTTGTGTATGGTCATCCATGGACTGTTCCCATGAATCATACACTTTGAAGTCTCCTTGGATAGTTATCCATTCTTCGTTAACAAATTCCTTTGTTTCCAGGCTTACTTTCTTCTGATCCCCATAAGCCTTGATCCCGAAAAGATTATTGTATTTGCTAGCCAAGGTACTTTTTCCCCAATTTGATTCTAATATAGCTTGTCCTAAAATGATACTAGGAAGTACTCCATAACCATCTTGTAGTTCTTGGGCATGCGGAACAAGCCGTTCAATAAATTGCTGATGGGATTGCGCTTCATTTTCTTGCTGATTATCAGTAAAAGGAGAAGACAGATTCTTCAAGGAAAAAACAAAGGCTAAGAGTATCACTGCTACACCGGCAACCACTGCTGGCCAACGGATATTCTTGCGCTTTTGCTTTTTCCACTTTTTTTTCGCCATGATCAATTCCTACTTTTCATTTAATTCATTCAGATATTCTTCTAGCGTCAATTGGTGTTTGGTGATATACTCAGCATTTTCTTTACCGACATAACGTAAGTGCCAAGGTTCATATGTGATCTTAGTTATATCTTCGTGTCCTTTTGGATAACGAACGATAAATCCATACTGCGCAGCATTATCTGCGATCCATTTAGCTCCAGGCTGATCTCCGTAACTTGCATCCAATACAGTAGAAGGATAACTGTTGTACCAGTTTTGATCGACGACATCGACTGCCAGACCTGTGTGGTGTTCGCTGTATCCTGGCTCCGTAATCGTTTCTTTAGTAATCTTTGTCGCCTCCTCTTCTGATACACCTTGACGACTCATCACATCTTGGACATTTTGTTCGAAAACTTGTTGTTGGGATGATACAGACCGGTAAGCTGAGACCATCACTAATGGAAATCCAGCTGCTTCAGCAGCCTTGGCAAATGCTTCATATTCTGGAGCAATGCGTTTGTCGATCAAGTATCCGTTACTTAATGATGCCAATTGAGTAGACTCATCGATTTCTTTTTCTAATTTGTGATCTGGACCAACCAAAACTAGCTTCCAATCGTCTGTTTTAACATTTGGCAATTGTTTGGACGTATGATCTTTTGTTTCTTTGTCCTTTACCTTGCTGCTGGTTGTTTGACTGTTCTTTTCTTTACTAGCAGTTGTTTTGGTGCTTGTTCGTTCGACTGCTTGATTGCCGGCTTGAACATGCGAATCATCATCGCTAAAAATAACATAGCCCATTGCTGCGATCATAATCACAACTGCTCCAAATCCTAAAAATTTATTCACTTGAAAAATCCTTTCGTTGTTCTTCACGTTCCCCATTCGCCTCATGAACGTAAGTTTCTTCCAGATTTTCATTCACCCAATCGAGAAGTTCGATTTTTTCTCCTTCGATCTGTTTTTGAACATCTGCTGGCAGACGAAAATTCAAAATATCATCATAGCCCCATTCATCATATTGAATACTTACTTTCAAGTCAAGGTATCTACCAGCCTGCTGATTATTTTTCAAAGGGATCAGCTCGACTTTTGCTGCTTTGCTGCTAAGCCATTTTTGCGCGATGCGTGTTTTGATTTGCTTGTACTCTGCAACGGCAACGTTTCGTTTTTCGGGAAAAATAATCGTTTGACGCAAAATCTTTTGCGTTAGCATCCATTCATAATCAGTGAAAAGATTTTTTACTTTCTGCATCGCTTCAGATGGCAGGTTTTTCTCGCCATCTTTCCATTTTTTCCATTGTTCTGGACTGATCAGCAAGTATTCATCTAAAAAATTTTTTTCAGTTTCAAACTGTTCTAATAATACACTCATAATAAGATCAATATATACTTGATGCACGTTTATCCCCTCCTTTTAACTATTCTACTTAAGTTTTGATCAAAAAGCACCTCTTAAATCGCTGCTTTCATTTTTTTTAATGTTTCAAGTCCTCTCCCCTTTATTCTTCGTGATTTTTGTTATAATAATAGACAGACAAGAAACTCAATCCAACTATGAAGGAGCGTTTTCAGATGAAAAAATATCAATGGGGAATCGTGGGTCTCGGTACCATCGCACATGAGTTTGCCGAAAGCTTCAATCAAGAGACGAGCGAACTAACAGCAGTTGCTTCCAGAACTTCAGAAAAAGCGGAAAACTTCGCTCACCGTTACAATATTCCAAAAGCTTACGGAAGCTATCAAGAAATGTTAGACGATGCTGAAATCGACATCGTGTACATTGCTGTACCAAATAGACAGCATATCGACCATATCTTGGCAGCATTGGAAGCAGGCAAACACGTTCTATGTGAAAAAGCCATCACGATGAATAAAAAAGAACTGGCTGACGCTATGCGCTTAGCAGAAGAAAAGAATTTGATCTTAGCAGAAGCGATGACAATCTTCAACATGCCACTTTATCAGCAGTTACGCTCAATAATGGATACAGGAAAACTGGGGGCTTTAAAAATGATCCAAGCACCTTTCGGCAGTTACAAAGAACCAGACCCTAAAAACCGGTTCTTCAATCCAGAATTAGCTGGAGGAGCTCTGTTGGATATCGGAACGTATGCTGTATCTTTCGCTCGTTTCTTTTTGAGCTCTCAACCTGAAGTAGTTGCCTCTACAATGGTTCCTTTTGAAACAGGCGTGGACGAACAATCCGTCACTATCTTGCGTAACAAAGAAAATGAACTTGCTGCTGTCAGCTTGACTTTTCAGGCAAAAATGCCAAAAGTCGGTATCGTTGCCTTTGAGAACGGTTATGTGACGATTGCTGATTACCCGCGTGCTGATCGTGCGGAGATCTTATTTACAGATGGTACAAAGGAATTCATCGAAAGCGGGAATACATCTGAAGCAATGAATTACGAAATAAAGAATATGGTACACATGATTGAAGGTGACTTGCCCAATCGCTCTCTCTTCTTGACAAAAGATGTCATCGAAATCTTGGATCAAATGCAAGTTCTATGGAAAAATATGTAATTTTAAAAGGTTGTGAAAAAGCTGTTCTGCATCAAGTAATAAGAACAGCCAAACAAAAATAGCTCCTCCTATTTTTCGTTTGGCTGGACTTATTACCGCAGATGCAAGCTTTTGAACACCGTTTAAGAAAGAGGTTGTGAGCCTGCCGTTCAGCTCCGAGTCACAAGGAGCAATTTCAAAAAACAGCTTCTCATGTTTGTTGAATATTGTGACTTGTGACCGAGGAGTTGACAGGAGAACACCGTTTAAGAAAGAGGTCGTGAGCCTGCCGTTCAGCTCCGAGTCACAAGGAGCAATTTCAAAAAACAGCTTCTCATGTTTGTTGAATATTGTGACTTGTGACCGAGGAGTTGACAGGAGAACACCGTTTAAGGAAGAGGTTGTGAAATCAGCTTTTTGACCTGAATATTAGCTGAATTCACAACCTCTATTTTTGGATTTTTTGTTGGGAGAATTCTGCCTTGATTTCAATAAAACTTTTAAAAGACTGCAAAAACTGGAACAATTCTGCTCGATCCTCGAATTCAGGGCGACTAGTCGGCAGAGGCATTTGCCGATACAATACATAAACTTCTTCAATACGTGCTAAAATTTGTCTGCCATCATTTGACTCTGAAAATGTTTCTGCAGTATAAATCAATAAACCATAGATATGTTTTCCATAATAAGCTGGTTGCTGGATTCTCTCTAGATTTTCCAGCATGTCTTTAATCACATTGACCTGTGCTCTTCTCATAGAGAAGTAAGTTTCGTAGTATAGCGGCTGTCTGAGCCAGTAGTTTTCTTGATGTTCTCTGGCATCTTCTTGGCTTTCGCGAATGAATGTCAGTAAATGTTCGCATTTGATCTGCACATCTTCTTTATTTTCTGATAAAAGAAATTCTGCCATTTGTCTCAAAATATTTCGAAATTCTTTTTCGATCTGTATTTGGTTTTCCTTCAGCTGCTTCGTACGATCTGGCATGTAAACATTTGCAAGCAAAGCAAATACTAATCCAATCGCCATTAATCCCGCTTCATTGCCGATCAGCTGCCAAGACATGTTTTCCTCCACTAAATAATGAGTGACCAAAACCGAATTTACTACGATCCCTTCGGTTAATTTGAAGCGAGAGGCAAGCGGGATGAACAGGAATAAAAAAAGACTGAAGCCAAAAATAGTATACCCAACAGCAAAAAAACTGAACAGTGCTGTTGCCGTAGCTAATATAAAGGCTGCGATTCGATTCATGCCCGTACGCAATGTAGAGCGCTTGGTATTTCCTACACTTAATAATGCAATGATCCCTGCAGCTGGCCAATACAACAGCGATAAGCTACCCGCTGTGACCATCGAAAAGAAGACACTGATCACTGTTTTGACTGTTCGCATTCCTATACGCATTTACTTCCCCCTTTTTTTATTTTAATTATACTTGAATAATGAAAAACTAGCTATCAGACAAAAGTTTAGGTATGATAGTAAAAAGACCAAAAAGGAGAATCTCTATGCAATTTGGCCGTTTTCGACTAGGTATGCGTACGATCAAAAGTGCCTTAGCTGTTTTTTTATGTATCTTATTTTTTCATTTAACTCAACGAGGAATCCCGATGATTGCTGCATTATCTGCTGTTTTTTCTTTGCGTCAGGACTTGACTACAACCGTTTCTTTTGGAAAGTCTAGGATCATCGGCAATACATTAGGTGGTACATTAGCTATCATTTATTTTTTTGTCAAAAGCTATTTTCACAATGATTTTTTGGTAGAATTGATCTTGCTTCCTATTCTAGTTATTATTGTGATCGTCGTGTCAGATGGTATTAACAATAATTCCGGTATCATTTCCGCAATCGCTACGTTGTTGCTGATTGCGTTGAGCATCCCTCAAGGCGAATCCGCTTTGTATGCGATCCAACGTGTACTAGATACTTTTATAGGGACATTCATTGCAATCGGTATCAATTTCTTTCTTCGTCCTCCTGAAACAGAAAAGAAGGAAGAACTATCAGAAGATTTGGTCGAACTCCAAAAGAAAGAACGATTGCTAAGAACAAATTTACAAGAGATAGAAGCTAAGATCCAAAAACAAAAGAAAAATAGCGAGGACTAATTTTCTTTTGCAATAAAATAAAAAAAGGGAGAGAAGAACTTTAAAAAGTCTTCCTCCATTTTTGATTGAACGGTGAAGTGTACTACTTTATTCTTCCTTCATCGAGTTTTGTTCTGCCTCTTTTGGTGCTTCATACATATTTACTTGGCTAGTAGTCCCACGTGTCGACAAATTCTCTACGATTTCCTTCAAGTCAAGTCCTGTTGTCGCTTTTAATGTTTCTTGAGTAGTAGAAAGCAAGTTTGTAGCATAATTTGTCACTCGGTTCGCTCCACTGGTTTCTCCTGAGCTGCTTCCTGTATCGACAACAGAGATTTTTTCGATATTTCCTAGCGGCTGTGCTGCTTCGCGCATCAATTGCGGTAACATATCAATAACCATGCTCAAGACAGCTGCTTCGCCATATTCCTTGAAGGCATTGGCGATCTTTTGTTTTGCTTCGGCTTCGGCTTTTCCTTTTGCTAGTGCTGCTTCGGCTTCTGCTTGTCCAGCTAAACGTGTCTTATTGGCTTCCGCTTCTGCCAGTGCTTCCACACGGAATCGTTCTGCTTCGGCTTCAGTCACTTCTTTGACTTTTTGAGCTTGTGCTTCTTGTTCTTTAGCGTACCGATCGGCATCTGCTTTTTTCTTCACTTCCGAATCATATTGCTTTTCACGACGTGTGATTTCTTTTTCTTCCAGTTCGATTTGTTTTTGACGTTCTACGATTTTAATCTGCATTTCCTGTTCGATTACTTGTTGTTGTGCTCGGGCACTTTCTAAATTGTAGGCTTGGTCTGCTTTTGCTTTAGCAACATCTTGTTCTTGTTTGTAGGTTGCTAATTTCAGTTCTTTTTCTTTTAATGATTCTGCGATTTCTGTTTGTCGCTGTAATTCAGCTGCTTGTGATTCTTTTTCTGCTTGAGCTTTTTTGATACGCGTTTCTTTTAGAGCTTCCGCTTCTGCTATATCTGCATCTCTTTTGACTTGGGCGATTCTTGGTTTCCCTAAAGAGTCAAGATAACCGTTTTTGTCTCTGACCTCTTTGATAGTGAAAGAAACGATGATCAACCCCATTTTTGCAAGGTCTACAGAAGCGACTTCTTGTACGCTTTGACTGAACTTATCGCGATTTTGATAGATTTCTTCTACAGTCATAGAACCAAGAATCGAGCGCAAGTGTCCTTCTAATACTTCTCTTGCTTCATTTTCCAGTTCTTCTCTTGTCTTGCCTAAAAACTGTTCTGCTGCTGTAGCAATCTCTTCTACAGATGAACCGATTTTGATGATCGAAGTACCATCACACATCACCGGTACGCCTTGTTCCGTATACACTTCAGGGGTGGAGACGTCCAATTTACTCGATAATAGACTGATCCGATTCGAACGTTGAAAAACCGGCAAGACGAATGCGCCACCTCCACGCACAATTTTGATTTTGTTATTGCTTTCATCAATGTGCACATTTTTGCTTCCTAAATAACTTCCACTGATGATCAACGCTTCATCCGGTTTTGCTGTCTGGTACTTCGCTACAAAGACGATCAGCAACATCAGTAAAATCAAAGCTGCAATTGCGATCGCGATAAAAACAACTGGTATTTCCATTTAACACACGCTCCTTTAAGCTTTTATCATGCTTTCATAAGGCATGACATAACAGATTCTTTCCTTGATCTCAATGATCAATACTTTCGTTCCCCGCTCAGCTGTCTGTTCTTGGGGGCTGTAAAAACAAGCTGGACGACTAATGGAACCGGTAACACTTTTCAACTGAATTTCTCCCATACCTCGTACAGGGATCGGTGTGATCACAACAGCTACTTGTCCTTCCAGAGTTTTTTCAGAAGACGACATCGTTGATTCGGCATGTTTCATCGGCATCAATATATAGAAATTAAGCAAAAATACCAACACTATCGATATGCCTCCACTAGCAATAAATAAAAATAAAGATGATTGATCTGTTAAACGCTCACCTAGAAAACCAAATAAGCTTGTGAAAGTTAACCAAGGGATAATAAGCATCGGATCAAGCGGGCCATCAAAATCGAATACATCTCCAAAAATAATCAATAGGACTGCCAATCCTGCACAAATCAGCAATGTATACCAATAAATCGTCTCAAGTGCAATTCCCCCTATCATATACACGCCTCCTTCCATTTCTACGTCTATCATACCAATGTTTGAAAATTCTGTATAGCTTCTTTTACCGACTCAGTGGTGTTTTTTATAGGAAGGTTGTGTTTATCGTTGACAATTTGTTAAATTTTTGTTTTCATGTTAAAATTTTCACAATAAATTCTTTCGAGGTAGCCTATGTTTCCTTTTTTTAAGAAAAAACCATTAAAGCTCCAGAACACGATCATCCTTGTCGTTTGTTTCTCCACATTCGTTTCTTTGATTGTTTCTGCCATATTGATCAGGAATTTTATTCTTTCGATGAACCGATCTAGTGTGTCAGATAAAATCTCTAGCATTGCTAAAATCGTTGCCAATGATAAACTCATCCAAAAAAAGCTGCAGACTGGTGACCCGACACATGCGATTCAAGGAATAACAAATGAAATCATGATTGCATCGAATTTAGATTTTATCGTTGTCATGGACCCTGAAGGCATTCGATATTCTCACGCAGACCCAAGTTACATCGGTCTTCCTTTCTCAAGTCATGAAGATGTGAAAAAAGTGATTGGAGGACAAGAATTTTTCTCTGAAAAAGAAGGAATGTTAGGGTTCGGCTTCCGCTATTTCGTTCCTATTTATTACAATCAAGAGATTATTGGTGCAGTTTGTGTTGGCTTAACAAACAACACGATTGACAATCAAGTCAAAGATGGACAAAAAATGATTGTTTTTTCATTGATTATCGGACTTAGCGTAGGCATCATAGGCGCCGTTTTTCTTGCCCAAAAAATGAAAAAAGTACTGCTTGGACTTGAACCACAAGAAATAGCAGAACAGTTAAGTGAAAAAACGATTATCGAAAATGAAGTAGATGAAGGAATCTTAGCCATCTCTTCTGATAAAACTATCCTCTTGATCAATACACCTGCAAAAAACATTTTCTACCAAACAGAGCAGCTATTGGATTTCGAAGTAGGAAAAAAAATCAGTGATAATCTATATGACGTTTTGTTTAAAGAGACGATTGAGCATCAAACGACCGTTCGGACTCAATCCATGTATTTAAATGGGATAGAAACTATTTCTAGCGTTACACCTCTTTTTAGCAATGACCGTTTTTTAGGAGCAGTCGCAACTTTACGAAATCGATCAGAAGTAATGAAATTAATGGAGGAGCTTGGGGGGACGAAACAATATATAAACTCCATGAGAGCTCAAACCCATGAATTCATGAATAAACTTCATGTCATTTCTGGTTTGATTGATTTGAAGAAGTATGAAGAAGTCACCCATTTTATCCAGCAGCTAAATCAAAATTATAAAAAAGAGATTGGCCAAGTCTCAAGTCTGATCAAAGTTCCTGCAATTGCCGGTTTTTTATTAGGCAAAATAAACGAAGCCAAAGAACAATCTGTTGAAATGCTGTTAGAAAGCGATTCTTTTATCCCTAAAATGGAGATGGATGACTCCATCCATTCACTTTTGCAAGTGTTAGGGAACTTACTTGATAATGCAAAAGAAGCCGTGCTACAAAAACATGAAAGAAACGGACAGGTCCGGATTCATTTAAACTATGACACAGAAGCTGAAGTATTCATCGTGACCGTCTGCGATGACGGTGTCGGGATATCAGAAGAAATCTCAGAAAAAATATTTACGCTAGGTTTTTCGACGAAGGGAATCAATCGTGGGTTTGGGTTGAATCTCATCCATTCAATCGTCAAACGCCACGGTGGATTTTTAGAATTTTCCAAACAAACAAATGGCGGTACAATCGTCTATCTAGAATTACCAAAAAAGGAAGATCAAAATGATGACAAATGTCCTGATAATCGAAGATGATCCAATGGTTGCAGAATTGAATCGTACTTTTGTGGAAAGCATCCCTAATATGAACGTAATCGAAAGTTTCAGAAATGTAGAAGAAGGAAAAAAATATTTCAGACAAAAAAACGCAGATCTGCTGCTGCTTGATGTATACATGCCTGGCGAAAGTGGTATCCATTTTTTATCTTGGCTTAGACAGCAAGGAAATGATATCCCAGTGATTTTGATCACTGCTGCAGATGATATCGAAACCATAAAGAATGTGATCCGCTACGGTGCCTTAGATTATTTGATCAAACCGTTCACTTTGCAACGTTTTCAGCTGGCGATCGAAAAGTATCTTGCTTTCTCTCAGACAATCCAAACGACTGAAAAAGCCGATCAGAAATTGATCGATCAAGTATTCAACCACACCACTCCCATTCACGAAATACCATCATTCATCGATTTGCCTAAAGGTCTGTCAAAACTGACTTTAAAAAAAATAAGTGCATTTATTCTAAAAGAAGATACTATTTTTTCAACAAAAGAACTGGCTCAAAAAAGCTCACTGTCACGTATCTCCGTCAAGAAATATTTGAATTTTTTGGTAGAACAAGATATATTGAACGAAAGAATCAAATATTTGGAAATCGGCCGGCCGCTAACCTGTTATGAATTGACAAAGAATGGGCGGAAAAAGCTCACAGATTACTGTTGAGTCATCGAATTATCCCATACAAAATAGTCCAAGTATACAGAAGTAACAACTGTTTACTTGGACTATTTTTAAACATTTTATTGACGAATATCCATGTTTTCTTATCTTAATTGACGGGCTTTAGGAAGAGATACCTCATTTTTAGTTTTTCCAGTTTCTATTATTTCACGAAAGTTCTCGAAACTTGTCGAAATCATATTTGATAATGCCTCATCTGTATTTGAACCTACATGCGGGGTTACAAGAACTCTAGGGTACATTTCTACTAATTGCTGGATAGCAGGGTCTGGAATCGTCTCCCATGGCTTGAAGGATCGAAAAAAAACCTCTGTTTCATTTGCAAAAACATCGGTTGCAAAACCAGCTAAATGATTGCTTTTCAAAGCTCTTAAAATAGCTTCATTATCTTGAAGCTCTCCACGGGCTGTATTGATCAAGATGCTGCCTTTTTTCATTTGAGCTAAAAATCCTTCATTGATCATTTGATCGTTTTCACCTGGGATATGAGGTACATGAATACTGACGATATCGCTTTTGGCTAATAACTCTTCAAGTGAGTGGAACGTCAATACTTTTTTAGCAGCTTCTGTCTGATGAATATCGTAGCCGATCACTTTGGCTCCTAGTCCCTTAAACAAAACAGCTTCCGTCAACCCTATCCTGCCTGTTCCTATGATCCCTACTGTGCAATTTCTGATTTCACGACTAAACATTTGCTCATCCACTCGAAAATCTTTGAAAGATGTTCGGATCGTCGTATACGCAGTATTTCTCAAAAGCATCATGGCAAAAGTCAAAGATAACTCTGCTATCGCATTTGGCGAATACGATGGTACACGGGCTACTGTCATACCAAAATCAGCTGCCGCTTGTAGATCGATATGATTGACTCCCACAGTCCGTGTAAAAACATAACGAATCCCATATTCCTGCATTTTTGCAAGATTGGTCTCATCTGCTATACAATTTCCCCTCAACAATACAGCATCATGGTCCTTTGCTGACACGATATTGTCATGTGTCAACAGTTCTTCATAAAGACTGAGATCATAATGGTAAATATTCAATTTTTCAAAAAAATCTATCTCGTTCGGACGAACACCGTAACATGCGATTCTCATACTTTCTTCCTCCATTTCTTATGAAAACAAACCTATGCCATGAATCATTTGTAATACAACGATCCATACAGGTGTCAGTACCACAGCAAAAATAGTTGACAGTAAGGATGCATTGGAGGCTAAAAGTGCCTCCCTATCAAAACTGATAGCATAGGCAGCTGCCACTGTTGCAGCTGGTGTAGCCATCATGATAACGATTGTTGCCAGTGCTTCAAAATTGACTGGTAGAATATTCGTTGCCGTCAAAACTGCTAGAATCACGATATTCAATGCAGGTACAAATACCACTTTGACTAGACTGTAATACCATGAAGTTTTTTCAGATGCAGCTTTTTTGAAGCTTACTTCACCTAATGTTGCGCCGATTGCTAGCCACGCCAATGGTGAACTTAAACCAGCTAAATAATCCATCGGCTGAAATAGCCACGGTGCAGTCTGGTCAATTCGCAAAAACGCTACTTGACTTATCTCTCCTTCTGCACCTGTAACTGACACTTGTGGCAGATACCCTTGGAACAGCCAAATGAAAAGGCCGGCAAAAGTAGCGATAATGATTGGATTGACGAACATCGCTTTGATATTTTTAGCTTCCATCTTCAAGCCACTCATTTTTATGTATCCATAAGAATACAAAAAGATTCGGTAGCCAATGTTGAAAATTGAGGAATACATCACGCCGACAGGACCATAAATCGCACTGACGATAGGCGTTCCGAAAAAGGTCGTAGAACCAAAGATCGTCAGGACACGCAACGTTGTTTGCTTATCCCCTTTATAGCTTAAGAAAAAAGGTTTTGAAACTAGAATAAGAATAATATAAATAACTAATCCCCAAATCAAGACATTGATTCCTTGCATCAGTAATTCTGTATTGATATCTTGCATGAAAGCTCGAAATGCCAGTGCTGGCAAAGCCACTGTTAAGACGACTTTCGATAGAATTTTTCCAACAGATTCAGAAAAAATCCCCTTTTTTCTACAAACAAACCCTAATAATATAATAAAAACTGTTGAAGTGATTGCACTGACAATCGACATATCTGTCAAAGTCGATCGAAAAATGTCAAATAAGTTCATCTTTCTCCTCCTAATTATGTTCATTTATTCACAATAAAAAACGCTTTTATTTTGCTAATACGTATTAACATTTTTAATTTTATCTTTACATTGTTACTTATTGAACAATAGGAAATTAAAGAAACTTTTGAAACTTATGTAAAGTGATTTTTACTAGAACACAAAAAAAACCTTAAAACCAAACTTAAGAAGTTTAGTTTTAAGGTTAACTTAAATTATATTATGCGTGGAAACGTTCCACGCCATCTAGATAAGTTGCTTCCAATGTCATATCAGGGTTCAATACGATAAAGTCTGCATCGCGTCCTTGAGCGATTTTTCCACATGTATCATCGATTTTACAGCTGATTGCTGGAATCAGACTAGCCATCATGACTGCTTGTTCTGGTGTTGCTAATCCCCAGTCTACAACATTTTTAATTGCTTCTTTCAATTTCAATATACTTCCAGCTAAGTTGCCAGATTCTAGACGTGCTGTTCCTTCTTTTACTACTACTGGAAATTCGCCTAAATTGTAATTTCCATCAGGCATCCCACCGGCCATCATACAGTCTGTAATTAATGCGACATGATCATGTCCTGCTTTTTCCATTAGGATTCCCGCAGCATTTGGATGTACATGATGGCCATCACAAATCAATTCAGAAAAGACATGTTCTAAAGATAATAACGCACCCACCATACCTGGTTCGCGATGATTCAATCCACGCATACCATTGAAAGCATGGACAAATACACTTGCGCCTGCTTCAACAGCTTTTTGCGCTTCTTCTAGTGTAGCATTACTGTGTCCTAGAGAAACAACTACTCCTTCTTCAGTCACTTGTTTGACAAACTCTTCCACACCTTGACGTTCTGGTGCTAAAGCAATCTTTTTGATCAAACCGCCTGAAGCTTCTTGCCATTCATGGAAAGTATCCAAATCAGGATCCCCGAAATAACTTGGGTTTTGTGCCCCTTTGTGTTCTTCTGTGAAGAAAGGACCTTCAAAATAGATCCCTTTGATTTTAGCTCCTGGTGCTTCCTGATACATTTTGCCGATTGTCTCAGCTACATCTTTTAAACGTTCTTTGCTTGACGTCAATGTTGTTGGTAAAAATGAAGTCACTCCACAAGATAACAGACCTTCAGACATCACTTTGATGCCTTCTGCATCATTATCCATTACATCATGATTCATATAGCCGTGAATATGTGTATCTACCAAACCAGGAGCAATCCATTTGCCGCTTTGGTCAATAATGTTGACTTCTCCCTCAGGTAGTTCTTTCGTGTATTCACCAAAAAGTCCATCGGTAATTTCAAGATAGCCTGCATGTTTGACACCTGACGCTAAAAAGAATTTGTCAGCATAGATAAAAGTTCTCATTCTATTCTCTCCCTTTGTTTTTCTACCTCTAAAGTACTCTTATTTAGAGAAGAAGTCAAGAATGGTCTACACCATTTACAAATTTTTTGAAATTTGTTTCACAGCTTGTGCTAAGCCTTCATAGAATGCTGCTCTTTCTGGTTCTTCTTTACGCTTGTATATTAAGCTTTTAAGCACAAATAAATCATTGAGGTAATAGTAGCTATTCTTCTCTTGAGCCCAATAGATTCCTTGATTCACCTGGTCTAACGCTTCGTCAATTTCATTTTGATGGAATAAGAAATTTCCATAATTATAAAAAATTTGCGAAAATTCACTTTTTGATCGTTCATCAGCTGATTGATGCAGCAGTTGGATGCTTCGACTCAAATAGTAGCGGGCTTCAGCAGTTTTTCCTGCCACACCATATATTTTTCCGATACAACTAATCAGTTGTATTTCTGTGTCAGAAACATGGATTCTTTCTTTTTGGCTAGAGTAACTCAATGCTTCTTTCAAATAATAAAGGGACTGAGAGATATTTTGGCGCAACGTGAATTCGCAAACACCGAGATAATAATAATAGCGTTGAAAGTCAGTTGCTTGATACAGATTTTCAGAAATATCAGAAGATTTTAGTACTTGTTCTAACTTCCGATAATCACGTTTTTGGAAACAACTATCCAACAGTTCAAACAATTTATCGTTTGTCCGAGTAGTTTTTCGAGAGAGATTCATCACATGATCAATCGTTACCCCTAGCCGTTGACAAATCTGCATCATCACCAATACATTCGGCAGTTCCTCATTATTTTCGATCCGACTTAATACACTTTGTGAACAAATATCTTGCGAAAGCATTTTTTGCGTCATTTTTTGTTCTTTTCGAATCTCTTTAATGATCGTTCCAAAGGACTCGATTAACGTTTCCATAAGTTTCCTCCCCAAAATATGCGTATTCGCATTCTATTCGTATTTTACTTTAGGAAGTCGCAAACTTCAAGAAAAGACTTGCAACTAAATAATGTACTTTAGTTATTTAAGAAAACTCCACTAGAAAGAGAGCCTCAGTGTGTTTGTCTGTGGCCCTCCTACTGAAAAATTTGGTTTTTAAAATCATTTTTGGCGATAGGTTGCTAGGAATTCTCTCATTTTCTTAGCTGTTTGTTTCAAATCATCCATTTTAGGAAGATAAACGATTCGAAAATGATCTGGCTGGTTCCAATTAAATCCACCACCATGTACAAGTAGAATATGATGTTCATGTAAAAAGTCCAAAACGAATTTTTCATCATCCAAAATATTGAATCGCTTTGTATCAATTTTTGGGAATATATAAAAAGCAGCTTTTGGTTTTACGGCTGAAAGACCAGGAATATCATTGATTGCATTATAGATATATTCTCTTTGTTCATAGATCCTTCCGCCTGGCAGGAGCAGCTCATCGACACTTTGATAACCGCCTAGCGCGGTTTGGATAATTTGCTGAGACAATACATTGGAACACAAACGCATGGAGGACAACATATTCAGCCCTTCTATATAGCCTTTGACGTGTGACTTATCTCCACTTAGGACCATCCAGCCTACTCGAAATCCTGCTACACGATGAGATTTGGATAGACCATTCAGCGTAACAACGAACAAATCAGGCGCTAATGTAGCAATCGGAATATGTTCTAGACCATCCATCACTAAGCGATCATAGATTTCGTCGGAATAAATAATCAGGTTGTTTTGTCGAGCAACTTCAACGATTTCTTCTAATAATTCTTTTGGATAAAGTGCCCCAGTAGGATTATTAGGATTAATGATAACAATAGCTTTTGTCCGACTCGTTATTTTTGATTTGATATCATCAATATCAGGATACCATTCTGCCTCTTCATCGCAAATATAATGAACAGGTGTGCCTCCAGCTAATGCAATAGAAGCCGTCCACAACGGATAGTCCGGCATTGGAACCAGTACTTCATCTCCATTGTCCAGCAACCCCTGCATACACATCGTGATCAATTCGCTCACTCCGTTGCCGGTGTAGATATCATTGATCGTCACATTCGGAAAATGTTTCAGTTGGCAATATTGCTCAATTGCTTTTCTAGCAGAAAAGATCCCCTTGGAATCTGAGTAGCCTTCTGAGTCACGGGCATTCATGATCAAATCACGAATGACTTCGTTTGGTGCTTCAAATCCAAAAGGTGCGGGATTTCCCGTGTTCAATTTTAAAATACTAATGCCCTCTTCTTGCATCCGCTCCGCTTCTTCTAGAACGGGACCGCGAACATCGTAACTGACACCTTCTAATTTGTTGGATTTTTCAAATTCTCTCATCACTTAGCCAATCCCTCATTTCAAAAAGTTAGAACTTTCCAAATTTTTTGTTATTTACTATTTCAATATCATACTCCATCCTAGAAAATTTTGCCACTTATTTAGGAAAAACGTAAGTATTAAAAAAACACAAACAAGCGTTAAGAACTTAATTTTCATGATAGTCATTCCATAGATTCGCTGCCCAATCCATTGCAATTCCACAAATGATTCCTAGCATAAAACCAAGCAAAAAACGTCCGAATGCAAGTCCAATCAATACACCTAAGATCATTCCCAGTCCTGAAAATTCTCCGTCATATTTCTCCATCTTAATAAGTCCTCCCATTTTTGAGCTTGACAACTATGTAAAACCTCGCTATCATTACTGTGTTATTATTACGCAGACGTGATGGAATGGCAGACACGCCACTTTCTATTAGTAAATCTGTGGTTTTATATCGAGCAGATGTGTTGGAATTGGCAGACAAGCATGATTGAGGGTCATGTGAGCGTTAGCTCGTGTGGGTTCGAGTCCCATCATCTGCACTACAACTCGTGAAGTTAATTTTGCTTCACGAGTTTTTTTGTTTGAACGTTTCTTTATGCCATTATATACATATCACTGTATCCTTTACAAAAAGAACGTACAATCATGTAAACAGCCTGAGGTGAGTATATGAAGGTCGTAAACAAGCTACTCGTAGAAACTTGCAAGTGTTAAAACAATTAATCGAAAAACGAGTAAAATCCCTCACCTAATACTAAAGCGAGGGATTTTTTGTATATTATCTGTTTATCACCGTTATTATAAAGGTACAAATACCAAGCACGGTTAATCCAAATTGCATAAATTCATTTTTTTGTACACTCATGCTTTTCATTAGCTCTTTAACTGCCATTAGTACTAAGATGGCGATAACAACATAAAGTATATAGTACGTCCGCATTCCGGAAGCCCATACTGTGGGAGAAAATCCCATAATTAACCTTGAACAAAACCCCATTATCATCAAAATAACTAAAAAAATAGAAGTTTTCTTATTGTCAAAACTTAAATAAATTCCAACAATTAAACATAGTAATAATGCCAAGACTACTAAAGTAGCTATCCAAGTACCTGGATAAAAAAGTGACAGTTTCGTTCCTAACTCTGTAAAGAGATTATTCAGGTTACTACTACTCCAAATCATTGCCCTTTTATTACCATTGACGTAAGTAAAGCTTTGACCCATTGTATTACCAAAATAAATAATCAGGTTTAAGAAAAACGGTAATGCAGTCAATATACGCACATAATAGTTTTGACATTTCCTATATGTTAGAAGGAAAATTAAGAAAAATAGCAATAAAAATAAGATATTCATGTCTAAAAAAAACGGCTTTCCAAATGATGAAATACCTAAATCTAACTTATTAAGAAAGTTGAAATTTTTATATTCAGGAAACCATTTATTAATTTCATGTGCAGCACGTAATGCATTCCCTGGAGTTGTCAAAGAGAAAATTAATTCTGCTAAGCTTATTATTGAAAATACTGATAACTTATAATTATATCGATAAAGTCCATATAATTGTGTAAAAGATAAAAGGCCATGTAACAGCCCTTTTACGGTACAATGTTTTTAACCACAAAAACATACCCAGGAGGACGTTACATGACCCAAGTACATTTTACACTGA